>CAZZGG010000083.1:0-11993 GCA_964654125.1 uncultured Oscillospiraceae bacterium | reverse complement strand
TCCGTTTCCACCAGTTGGATTCCGAATGGTCGACCCCCAATATTTTCCAGTTTGAAAAAGGCCCGCTCATGAACTCAACCCGCCAGTTGGATCCAGAAAGCATGAAAAGGCTGGACTATCTGATCTATTGCCTCAAAAAAGAAGGCATCTATTGCTATTTTGATATGATGACCTACCGCAAGTTTAAATCAGGTGATGGAATTGAAAATGCCGGAGCCTTACGCGATTCTGCCAAACCCTACAGCATTTTCTCGCGCCGCTTGATTGAGCTGCAAAAGGAATTTGCCCAGCAAATCTGGCACCATATCAATCCTTACACTGGATTGGCTTATAAAGATGATCCAGTCTTTGTCATGGCAGAGATCACCAATGAGTGTGATATGTTCAGTTCTAAAATAGACCCGGCAGTTGAGCCTTATTACAGTGAGCTGGTTGGTTTATTTGGCAACTGGTTGGCTGAAAAAGGCCTTAGTTTTCCTGATGCAAAAAGGCCGGACTTTAACAGCACAGATGACACCATCATCCGGTTCAAGATTGATATCCAGGAAAGCTATTATCTGGAGATGGCAGCTTACATGCGCGATCTAGGCGTCAAGTTCCCGCTGGCCGGCACCAACTGGGCGATCAATGGTGCCTGTGCAGTGACCCAAAACTGCCTTGATTTCACCGACGGTCACAGCTACTGGTGGTCAAGTGTGCCCTGGCAGGAGTTTGCCAAGGTTAATGATCAAAGGCCCATGGTTAAGGAAATGGACACCTTCGTGCCGCGTCTGACCTATAGCCGCACCTTGGGTATGCCTTATTTTGTCTCAGAGTGGGATGTGCCCTGGCCGAATGACTGGCGAGCTGACGTCTCTATTCATCTGGCAGCCTTAGGCGCCCTGCAGGGCTGGGCCGGCTTTACCATCCACACCTACCGTTATGACCATAACCGCACCCAGAATATTATTGGCAAAGAGATCGTGCCCAGCACCATTAATAATGTTGCTTATCGTGAGGGCATCTTTGCCACCCATATCGATCCGGCCAAGTATGGTCTTTTCTACCATGCCGCGCTTATCTTGCGCCGCGGTGATGTGGCTGAAGCCAAAAAGACGGTGGCTTTGGAAATTAAGGATGAGGATCTGACCACGAGTTTTCGTGATGTCAAGGCCTTGCGCTTGATCACTGAACAGAACAAGACCTGCCTGGTTTTCCCGGGCCAGGAATACACAGCTGACCAGACCATCGGGACAGGTGAGCGTATTGTTGACGAATCTAGCGGCCAAGTCTTGTCTGATACTGGCGAGATGATGCGGAACTGGGAAAAGGGCTATGGTGTCATTGACACTGACCGCTCTAAATGCGCCTATGGCTTTTTGGGTGAAGTCGGCCAAGTCGATCTGGCAGACCTGTCTGTCCAGGTCAAAAATGACTATGCTGTTGTCGCACTCAGTTCCTTAACTGACGCTCCGATCAGCCAGTCCAATAACTTGCTTTTGACTACTGTGGGCCGGGCCGAAAACACTGACATGAAGTATAGCGAAGACCGTCAGGAGATCTTTGATCTGGGCAAGCCGCCCATCCAGATTGAGGTTATTGCAGCAGAAGTCAGCCTGAAGACCGACCAGACCAACCTGCGAGTATTGTCAATCGGGCCGGAGGGTTTTATCACTGGTGTGATCCCTTCCGTTTACGAAGATGGCCAATTAAAGTTCAGCCTGGGTGAGACCTGCTACTCCATGTACTATCTGATCCAGACAGAGTAAGGTAACAGATTTATTTTTAGGTTTGAGAATGGGTGGCTTGGGGCTTGCCCAAGCCACTCTCTTCCGGAGGTTACATGGCACATTTTATTCCTTATCCTTTCAGTTGGGATGACATGCCACTTGATATTTCGGCGGCTTTTCCAAGCAGCAAACCAGCCGGCCGGCATGGTTTTGTCCAGGTTAAGGCTGATAAGCTGATTTTTGCGGATGGTAGGCCAGCCCGTTTTTGGGGAGTCAACTTTAATAGTGGTGCCAACTTTCCGGATTTTGCCTATAGCGAAAAAACAGCCCGCCGCCTGGCGAAAGCTGGCGTCAACCTGGTTCGTTTTCATCAGCTGGATGCAGAATGGTCAACTCCCAATATTTTTCAATTCAGCCGCGGCCCGCTTCTGGAATCCACCCGCAGCCTTGATCCGGAAAGTATGAAAAGGCTGGATTATCTGATCTACTGCCTGAAAAAGGAAGGTATTTATTGCTATCTCGATCTTTTAACCTACCGCCGTTTTAAAGCAGGCGACGGGGTGGCCAATGCTGCAGCCTTAAAAGACGCAGCCAAGCCCTACAGCATTTTTTCTGACCGTTTGATCGAACTGCAAAAAGAATATGCCAGCCAGCTTTGGCAGCATCATAATCCTTATACAGGCCTGGCTTATAAAGATGATCCGGTCTTCGTCCTGACTGAGATCACTAATGAGTGTGATTTTTCCTTCTTTGCTTTTGATTTTAAGGTTGAGCCTTACTATAGCGAGCTAGTCGGCAAGCTGCAGCTATGGCTGGCAGAGCAGGGGCTGGATTACCCGGCAAAGGACCAACCTGATTTTAAAAATGAAGACCCGCTGCTGGTCCAATTTTTCATGCAGCTGCAAGAGGACTACTATCTGGAGATGGCTGGCTTCATGCGCGATATCGGGGTCAAGATCCCCATAGCCGGCACCAACTGGGGCCGGGTCAGCTGTGCCTCAGCCATGACCCAGGCCTGCCTTGATTTTGTTGATGGTCACAGTTACTGGTGGAATCGGCTGCCCTGGGGTGAGTTTAGAAAACAGATTGATCACCGCCAAATGGCGTCTTATGTTGACACCATCCTGCCGGAGATGAATTTTTCCTGCCAATTGGGTAAGCCCTTCTTTGTTTCAGAATGGGATATACCCTGGCCCAATGACTATCGGGCCGAAGGACCGCTCTTTTTAGCTGCCGTTGGCTCTTTGCAGGGTTGGTCTGGTTTTACAGTGCACACCTACAGGTACAGCAGTAAAAAGGAACAGACTATTATCGGTAAGGAATTTGCTGGCAGTGCTGTCAACAATTCAGTCAACCGGGAAGGGGTCTTTGCCACCTTTAATGACCCGGCTAGATTCGGCCTGTTTTACCATGCGGCCCTGATCATGCGCCGGGCAGATGTGAAACAAGCGGAACAGACAGTGGCTATCCAGGTAAAAGAAGACGAATTAAACCTGCGTTATGAACAGATCGAGGCCTTGCGCCTGGTCAGTGAGCAGCATAAGGTCGGTTTTGTTTATCCTGGCAGGGCATATGAGGCTGACCAGACGATTAGTGTCAATGAAAGGCTGGTCGACGAAAAAGAGGGCCTGGTTGCAGCTGATACCGGGCAGCTGAAACGTGATTGGCAAAAGGGCATTGGCCGGATTGATACAGCTAGAAGCAAATGTCTTTATGGCTTGTTAGGTAGCCAGGGCAAGCAGGAACTGGCTGGTTTGGCTGTGACTGTCAAGAATGAGTTTGCGGTGATTGCCCTCAGCTCGCTAAATGACCAGCCCATCAGCCAATCAGACAATCTCTTGCTCACCACTGTGGGCCGGGCCGAAAATGACGGTATGCAATATTCGGACAATCGCCAGGAGCTTTTTTCTTATGGTCAGGCCCCCATTATGGTTGAACTGATTGAAGCAAAGCTAAGCATTACGACCAATCAGACCAACCTACGTGTCTTATCGATTGGTCCGGAGGGCTTCACAACCGGGATCATCCCTTCTGTTTATGAGAATGGCCAATTGGAATTTGAACTGGGCCAGACCTGCCCCTCAATGTATTATCTGATCCAGACTGAATAAAGTGTTAGCCTATCCATCACTAGATGGATCAATATATTTACAAGGAGATCTACGATGACGAAATTTACCCCCTACCCCTTCTATTGGGATGAAGCGCCGATTGATATCTCTTTTGTCTTTGCTGACGAAAAACCGGCCGGCAAGCATGGTTTCATGCAGGTTAAGGGCAACCAATTTGTTTTTGAAGATGGCACCCCTGGTTATTTCTGGGGCACCAATGTCAACAGCGGTACTAATTTTCCTGACTTTGACTACAGTGAGAAGACAGCTAAACGCCTGGCCCGGTTTGGTGTCAATATAGTCCGTTTCCATCAGCTGGATTCAGAATGGGCCACACCCAATATCTTCCAGTTCAGCAAGGGGCAAAGAACCACCACCACCCGCCGGCTTGATCCGGAAAGCATGAAAAGGCTCGACTACCTGATTTATTGCCTAAAGCAAGAGGGGATCTACTGTTATCTGGACCTGATGACCTACCGCAAGTTTAAATCAGGTGATGGTGTGGCAAATGCTCTGGCTCTCGAAGATAGCGCCAAACCCTATAGCATTTTTTCACGCCGCTTGATTGATCTGCAAAAAGAGTTTATTAACAATATCTGGAATCATATCAATCCCTATACAGGCCTGGCCTATAAAGATGATCCGGCTATCATCCTGTGTGAGATCACCAATGAGTGTGATGTGTTCAACCAGCGCTTTAATTTCAATGTGGAGCCTTATCGTACAGAACTGGCTGGCCAAATGGAAGAGTGGCTGGCCGAGCAAAAGCTCACTTACCCAGTTGACAGCTGCACTTTTAAAGAAGAAGACGAGATTATGGTCAACTTCAAGATGGCGGTGCAGGAGCGCTACTACAAGGAACTTTACGATTTCATGCGCAGTATCGGGGTCAAGATCCCCATCACTGGCACCAACTGGACGATCAATGCTGCTAATGCCAAAACCCAGAAAGTGACTGACTTTGACGATAGCCACAACTATTTTTATGGCTGGAACTGGGGCGAGTTTGAAAAGGGTAATGATCCGCGGGCCATGGTGGCGGAAGAAGACGGCATGCTCAAGCAGCTCGCCTTTAACAGCTCGCCTGACCGGCCCTTCTTCGTCTCGGAATGGGATGTGCCCTGGCCCAATGAATTCCGGGCCGACAGTTCCTTGCATCTGGCTGCTGCCGGTGCCTTCCAGGGCTGGGGCGGATTTACCATCCACACCTACATGTACGCCACCAGGCGGGACCAGCAGGTGATCGGTAAAGAGATCACTTCCCGCACGATCAGCAATGTGCCCTACCGTGAAGGTATTTTTGCCACCTTTAATGATCCGGCGAAATTCGGCCTCTTTTACCATGCTGCCCTGATCACCCGCCGGCTTGATGTGCAGCGGGCTAAAAAATCTGTAGCAGTGGCGATAAAAGACATGAATGCCACAGCCCACAGCACCAAAGCCATGCATATTGCCGCCGAGCAGCATAAGGTGGGCCTGACTTTTGCTGACAGCGCCCAGGGTGCTGACCAGGTGGTACCAGCCGACCAGGCTCTGGTCGATATTGCTAAAGGTGAAGTGCTTTCAGATACTGGTGAACTCTGGCGCAGCTGGAAAAAACGGATCGCCAAGATCGATACAGGCCGGACCCAGTGCATCTATGGCTTTTTAGGCGAAAATGGTGAGTTGTCCACCCAGGATATGACTGTGACTGCCCAGAATGAATATGCCACTATAGCGCTCAGCTCTTTGTCAGATGATGATATTTCCAGCTCTGACAACCTGCTCCTGGCTACTGTCGGCCGGGTGGAGAACACCGGCATGCAGTTTAATGAAGACAGGACCAAGGTGCTGGACACCGGCCGTCCCCCCATCCAGGTGGAGGTCATCGAAGCCACCATCGCCCTCAAAACCGAGCGGCAAAACCTGACTGTCTGGTCGATTGGTCCGGAAGGCTTCTTGGCTGGCCGTATCCCGTCAGAATATAAAGATGGCGTCTTGACCTTTAAACTGGGTGAGACCTGCCAGTCCATCTATTATCTGATCCAGGAAGAATAAGTAAAGCAATTTCTCAAACCAAGGCAGCCAAAGCTCATTGCTCTGGCTGCCTTAATCTAGATCAGGAGTAAAGTATGCAGCAAAAAATAGGCAAGGTTCTTATTGCAGGTGGCGGGACAGCTGGTGTGATGGCTGCTCTAGCTGCTGCCCGCAATGGGGCTGAGGTGACCTTGGTGGAGCAGGCCGCATTTGTTGGTGGCGTGGCCGCTTTCGGCATACCTTTTCTTGCCTTTAAGGATGGCAAGGGCCGGCAGGTGGTGGGCGGCCTAGCCCAGGAGCTGGTTGACAGACTGGTCCAGCTCGATGAAAGTCCTGGCCATGTTGGTGGTGCTTATTGGTCTGGGGCAGGTGCGCAGCAGCAATTCCACCTGACACCCTATAATCCGGAAGCTTACAAGTACCTGGTGACCAAGCTGCTCCAGGAGGCTGGTGTAAAGCTTTTGCTGCACAGTAAACTTGTTTCTTGCAGCCTGGATAGTGCTGGTCTGCTTACAACAGTCACCATCGCCACAAAAGATGGCTTGTGGGAGCAGGCAGCTGATTTTTTTATTGATGCCACCGGCGATGCGGACCTGGCCCGGCTGGCAGAATGTCCCTTTCGGCGGGGTGATAATCTAAGACAGATGCAAAATGTTTCGGGTATTTTCACCCTGGCTGATGTTGATGCAGAAAGAGCCCTGTCAGCCCTGATGGAGGGCAAGGCCATGCAGGGCTGGGGCAGCTGGCACACGCGTGTTGTCCGCGGCAGGATGGTCGGCCAGCAGGAAGGTATCAATCACTTTGCCGGTCAGATGGCGCCCTGGGATGATGGGCAATATTATGCTTTTACAGCGGTGGCCTGGCGCAAGGGAGTTTATTCCTTCAACATTTCCCGAACCACCGGTATTGATGGCACCTCATCTAGTGACCTTAACTGGGCTGAGCAAAATGAAAGGCTGCAGATGTATGAGATCTTCCAGGGCATGAAGGCCAATGTGCCTGGTTTTGCCAGCAGCCAGCTGATTTCCAGCTCAGCTGTCGGGATCAGGGAGTCGGCTAACATAGAGGGCCTTTACACCATGCAAAAAAGTGATGTCCTGGAGGGCAAAGAACATCCGGACAATATTGCCCGGGGCTGTTACCCGATTGACATCCATGATCCGCAAGGTGGCCATACCAGCTTTCATTTTATCAAAAATGGCAGCTCCTACGGCATACCTTTACGCAGTCTGGTACCATCTGCTGGTTTAAATCTGCTGGTGGCCGGGCGCTGCCTGGCGGCCAGTCATGCGGCCCATGGCTCGACCAGGATCATGGCTACAGCAATGGCTACAGGTGAAGCTGCCGGTACAGCTGCTGTGCAGGCTCTCAAGCAGGGCTGTCTGCCCGGTAGTGCACAGTATGATCTAGCTGCCCTGCAGAAGAAATTGTTGCAACAAGGTGCTATCTTGTAAATAAATCAGACCAAAACAAAGTATTTGATGCTGAACATTAATGCAAATACTTGCATTAAGTTGCACAAATCTTGTTTTTCATCTACGCGAACGAAAAAATTGCTAGGCCTGATTTTAAACATATAGAATGAATAAAGCAATAAAAGCAGAATATATGTGCAATAAAGCAAAAATATTAATGTAATTCAGTGATGATTGCTTGAGAAGATTGAAAGTTTCTAAAAATATTAAATAAACATGATTATATTAGTGTAATACACCAATAATTGTACGAAAAATGCTTGACAAGATAAGATCAACTTTCTATAATAATTGCATAGATCAGCAATATAAAAAACACTTATATTGTAGCTTTTCACCAATCGACATGTTTTCTTTATATTTCAAATAAACGAGGGGAGGGCACATCCAGATTTCGTCAATGCAAAATAGTGAAACATTATGCAAACAAGACGATTAGCCTGGATAGAATTGAAATAAAAGAAAGCAACTTTACTAGTAGAAACAAAAACCGATTACAGGAGGCGAAAATGAAAAGATCAATAGTTTCCGTTTTGATTGTCCTTGGTATTCTCACATCAATCATTGCAGGTTGTACACCAGCAGCCACAAGCGGTGCTGGCACAACCACCAAGGGTGCCGAAACTGCTGCGACCACAACTGCTGCTGCTGGTGCTACCACCACAGCAGGTGCAGTCCAGGAGGGTGCTCAAGCTACACCGCCAGGTGAATTACCTGTTACAACAGAGGAAGTCACTTTATCCATCGGCATCACCCAGAACGTACGTGTTTCTGATTATGATGACAACTACATGACCGATATGGTTTTAGATGAATGTGGCATCAAATTAGAGTGGGAACTTTTCCCAGCTGACCAGCCGTTGCAAAAATTCCAGCTGATGGTCTCTTCCCAGCAGGAACTGCCTGACATCATCCACTTTGGCTTGTCGGACGCCCAACGGGCTGCCTATGGTAAAGACGGTGTTTTCGTTCCGCTCAATGATTACATGGATACTCTGACCTTCTGGTTTGATCAAGCTGACATGGACCCGGAAGAGTATGAATTGGTCAAAATCCTGGGCACTTCGCCGGACGGCAACTTCTACGGTTTCCCGGCCTATATGGACGGACAAGGCGATATTATCCAGTACATGACCAACATTAACAGGACCTGGTTGGATAAGCTCGGCTTGGAAATGCCGACCACAACAGATGAATTCAAAGAAGTTCTGATTGCTTTCCGTGACCAGGATCCCAATGGTAATGGCCAGAAAGATGAGATCCCCTTCATGGCCGGACCGGCCTGGAGTGGCAATGCCTGGCAGGAGATCATCAACTATTTTGTTTACTGGGATCCCTGGTATGCAACTTCTTACTTTAACGTAACTGATGGTGAGCTCTGGGCACCTTTCATCACAGATGACTGGCGTGACGCCATGCGCTATCTGAGAGAGCTGGTCTCCGAAGGCCTGATGAGTGAGTTGTCTTTCTCCATGACAGGAGAAGAGCACCGGGCAACCATTGACCTGACACCTGACCAGGTCGATACTGTTGGTGTTATTGGCGGCCACTATGTTGTTCTCTGGGCTTCCGGCAACGAGCATATTTATGATTACGATGCCATGCCAGCTTTGAAAGGCCCTAAAGGCATCAGCTGGAGTCCAACTCGTACACCCAACTACCAGTACAGCACTTTCATCACCAGCTACAATGAATACCCGGAAATCTCCTTCCGCATGTTCGATTACTGGTGGGAAACAAAACGCAGCCTGATCACCCGCTATGGTGTTCCAGGTGAGCATTGGGAATATCGCCCAGACGATCCTGCTGGCTTTGATGCCAAGTACCCATATCTCTCTGCTGGCAGCATGGCTCTGGGCCTGACCGAAGGTCTGCACACCCAGATTCCTAACGTACAAAATCCCTGGACCTCAACTGAACCGCATAATGCCATCTGGGGCACCCATTTCTGCTGTGGCTTGCCCAAGCGCACCTATAGTGGCGGTGTGGCAACAAACCCAGTGGCGACCTACTGGGGCGAGGCATTGGAAAAAGACTGGGGCGTCGATTCACATCGCGGTTACCTGAGTGTTAGCTATTATAAGCTGCGCTATGGCTTAGAACCGAACGAACTGGCTAAACGCCTGCTCTTTACTGATCAGGAAGAAGAGGATGTCAACGAGATCCGCACAACCATCAACAGCTATATCGGTGAGACAGTTGCCTTGTTTGCCACTGGCGCCATGGATATAGAAAAAGAATGGGACGGCTATGTCCAGACACTGAAAGACATGGGTCTTGAACAGTACATGGCAATCTCTCAGGCAGCCTACGACAGAATGTACAAATAAGCATCAGAGAGCAAACATGATGCACAATCATTTTGACTAAAAGCCAAAGAGGAACGCAGGTGCTGGACGTACCTGCGTTCCTCCGAGCATTTTGAAGGAGGACAATCAAGTGGCAAAGCCCAAACAAGAGACAGGACTGGGTGCGGAACGTAAAAAGCTTAGCTGGATACAGGTGTTTACCCGCCAGTACCAGCTCCATCTTTTTATGGTGATCCCATTACTTTATATCCTGGTTTTTGCCTATTTACCCATGTTCGGCATCCAGATTGCCTTCAAGGACTTTTCACCAGGAAAAGGTGTCTGGGGCAGTCCTTGGGCAGGTTTTAAACATTTTACAACATTCTTTAAATCCTATCAGTTCAACCGTGTTATCAAAAATACTATTTCTATTTCCTTTTATTCCTTGGTTGTTGGTTTTCCTTTGCCAATTATCTTAGCCCTGATGCTCAATGTGGTGCGCAGTCCCAGATACAAAAAGACCATCCAGACTGTGACTTATATACCTTACTTTCTCTCCACTGTTGTTGTAGTGGGCATGTTGGTCCAGTTCCTTAATCCAATCACCGGCCTTTACGGAACCTTATATAAGCTTATAACGAAAACAGCTACTCATCCTGCTGGCCTGATGCAAAAACCTGGCGCCTTTATCCATTTATATGTCTGGTCCGGTATCTGGCAGTTCCTTGGCTGGAATTCGATTATATACATTGCTGCTCTTTCCGGAGTTGATCCACAGCTGCATGAGGCAGCCCAGATTGATGGTGCCAGCCGCTTTAAGCGTATCCTGACTGTTGATGTGCCGGCCATTATTCCCACTATTAGCGTGCTCTTGATCCTCAATGCTGGTTCAATCATGAGCGTAGGCTTTGAAAAGGTCTTCCTCATGCAAAATAACCTCAATCTGATGCATTCGGAAGTAATTTCGACCTATGTCTATAAGGTTGGCCTGACCTCGGGATTGGGCAATTTTTCTTATGCCACTGCCATTGGTCTTTTTAACTCGATCATCAACTGTACGCTACTGATTCTTGTCAACTGGCTTTCTAAAAAGACCAGTGAAGACAGCACCAGTTTATGGTAAGGAGGACTAAGCAAATGGCATTAGCTAATACTGTTAAAAAAAGAAAAATCCAGGATTCCTGGGAGGATAAGCTGCTTTACACAATAGTTAACAGCCTTCTACTTATTTTCATGCTGGTTGTAGTCTACCCTTTGATATTCGTGCTTTCCTCATCTTTTTCTTCAGGTGAGGCGGTCTCAGCCGGTCGTGTCCTGCTCTGGCCAGTGGACTTTTCCGTACGTGGCTATGAGGCAGTTTTCAAGCATCGCAATATCTTGACAGGTTACCGCAACACCCTGCTCTATACAACCGTCGGGACGGTGATGAATATTGCGGTCACCTTGATCTGTGCTTATCCGCTTTCGCGCCGTGATATGCAATTTAAGCGCTTTTACATGATCTTGTTCGTGATAACCATGTACTTTAGTGGTGGCTTGATTCCCAGTTACATGGTGATTAATCAATTGGGTCTACTTAATAATTTCTGGGTAATGATCCTACCTGGTCTGATGGGTGTCTACAATATGATTGTTGCAAGAACTTTCATAATGTCTACAATTCCCTTGGAGGTGCTGGAGTCAGCCCAGATAGATGGATGCTCTGATGCTCACTATTTTTTCCGCATTGTCTTACCCCTATCTAAGGCAATTATTGCTGTCATGGCTTTGTTTTATGGAGTCGGCCATTGGAATGCTTATTTTAATGCCATGATCTATTTGAGCAAGCCAGATCTCTATCCTCTTCAGTTGATCTTGCGCCAGATCTTGGTTCTCAACCAGGTGGTTATGACTGACATGATGGACCCAGAGCTGATCGCAGCCAATATTGGTATGGCCGACCTGCTCAAGTTTTCCCTCATTGTGGTGGCCACTTTGCCGATCCTAGCCATATATCCCTTTGCTCAGAAATATTTCATCAAAGGTATCATGGTTGGTTCACTAAAAGGCTAAGCCACATCTAGGTGATTGAAAGAAGGAATAATATGGAAAAGCAGCTAGTTATCGGCATGAGCCAGGTTGAAATAACACCTCCTGCTCCTGTGTCCTTGCGTGGCCAATTCTACACTCGTATTTCCACTCATGTGGAAAGTCCGCTCTATGCCAGTGTTTTTGCAGCCCAGGCTAACGATGATGCTATTATCATCTGCACCTTGGATCTGGCCAGCATATCACTTGAGTATGCCAATGATGTCAGAGCATTAATCAAGCAGGAGTGCCCGGAGCTGCCAGTCGAAAAAATTATCTTTAATACCACTCACACCCATACGGGCCCGACTTACTTCTACAGGCCTG
>CAZZGG010000082.1:0-12314 GCA_964654125.1 uncultured Oscillospiraceae bacterium | reverse complement strand
AGGAGCCACAAAAAAACCATCTGAGTCAAACTATCAGATGGTTTTTTTGTGATTAAAGATAGAAAGGTGGCAGATGAGCCTTGAAAAGACCTGTAATCTACCTTGTCCAGGCTGCCTTGATAGCTGCCTGCTATGTGGTGCTCACCCTGCCCCTGGCCCAGCTGTCTTTTGGCATGATCCAACTGCGCCTGGCTGAGAGCCTGACAATCCTGGCCGCCTTGACACCAGCTGCTGTGCCGGGTTTATTTTTAGGGTGCCTTATTGCTAATTTACTCAACCCAGCCAGCCTGGGGCCACTAGATATCCTAGGTGGCAGTTTTGTTACTTTACTGGCCGCCTACTTGACCTGGCGTCTCAGCTTGCGTTTCGACCGCCATAAAACAGCTACACGTGTTTTTATTCTAAGTCCGGCTGTCATCCTGAACGGTCTTTTAGTCGGCTTTTATCTGCCCTTTATCATCCCAGGCCTAGAGGTCAGCAGTAAACTGGTCCTGCTTTCCATCTTCTCCTTGCTTGTTTCTCAGACTGTCGCAGTTTACCTGCTAGGCTTGCCCCTTTTGTATGCCTTGGAAAAAACCAGAATCTTCAAGGACAGGTGAATTATGGAACATTATTTCAGCCAGAATCCACAAAGTGCCTCAGATCGCCAGGTTTTTAAAACAGAAATCGGCGGACGCAGCTTCAGCTTTGCCACCGACAGTTCAGTTTTTGCCCGGGGCAAACTCGATTACGGCACCAGGTTGCTGCTTGAGGCCTGCCTTGACCGGGCTGGCAGCTGGCAGGGCCGCATCCTTGACTTGGGCTGTGGTTATGGAGCGATTGGTATTGTACTAAAGAAGCTGAACAGGCAATTAGAGGTCAGCATGCTGGATATCAATCAGCGCGCACTTCTGCTGGCCCGTCATAATATCGGCTTGAACCAACTGGGCGCTATAGAGCTGATTCACTCAGATGGCCTTCCCGAATCGGCAGGGAAGTTTTCAGTTATCATCAGCAATCCGCCCATCCGGGCCGGCAAGAAAACAGTTTACCGGCTCTTTGCCCAAGCAGGGGCAGCTCTTCTAGCCGGCGGCTGGTTCTATCTAGTTATCCAGAAAAAACAAGGCGCTGATTCAGCTCGCCGCGAACTGGCCGGTCTTTTCACAACAGTCGAAATTATCGCCCGCTCCAGGGGTTATCAGGTGCTGGCCTGCTCGCACTAGATAGGCAGCCCAGATCAACTGTGCTAAAATCAGTAAAATGAAAAGAAAATACTTGCAACAGCTTATCATACTCGGTCTGGTCCTGCTGCTGGGCCTAAGCAGTGCCTGCAGCAGGAAAACTGTCGTAGGTGCAGTCGATTACCAGGCTAGCCTGGCTTTGCTCTCCTATGAGACGGTCGCTGATGGCTTGGTTGGAGTGGTTTATCGCCGGATAGAGAATCTGCCGGCTCTTTTGGCTGCCAGTGAAGCACCGGTCCTGCTGGCCTTTTATGATTCAGCTGATCAGATCAACGTCTTGTTTATTCCTGTTCTTGAGCAAATGGCGGTTGATCATCTGGGCCAGCTTCAACTTATTCTGGTTGACGCAGGCAGAGAGACTGAAATTGCTGGAAACTTTACAGTCGGTCAGCTGCCCCAGTTCACTATAGTGCAGGGCGCTGCCATAAAAAAGTCCCTGGTTGGATTTTCTGACCAGGGCCTTGTATTACTGGAAGAATTGATCAGACCATATCTGTCTTAGGAGGTAAGTATGGAAACGGTTGTTAAGGAAGTAGGCCAGCGTTTACGGGAAATGCGGCTGATAATGGAGCTTGAGCCAGCCCAAATGGCTGCCAGCTGTGGCGTTTCTGTTAAAAAGTATGAGGAGATTGAAGCGGGCCTGTCTGACTTCACTTTCACATTTTTACACAGGGCAGCCCGGCGCCTGGGCATTGATATGACTGAGCTGCTGACAGGTGAGGCACCCCACCGCTCCGGCTACACCCTGATCAGGAAAGGCCAGGGTCTGCCGATCGCACGCAGGGCCGGCTTTTCCTATCAGAATCTGGCCCCATACTTTCGGGGCCGTCTGGCTGAGCCCTTTCATGTCACGGCACCAGCCCAGCCAGATGCCAAGGACTGCCAGATCATTTTGAGCAGCCACGCTGGCCAGGAAATGGATTATATCCTAACTGGAAAATTACGGGTCATGATCGGTCAGCATGAAGAAATATTAACAGCTGGTGACACTATCTATTATGATTCCAGCACACCGCACGGCATGGTAGCTCTAGACGGCCCCTGCACATTTTTAGCCTTTGTCATTGGCAGCAAGCAGGAGGAGGAGTAAAATGCGCGATCTTTTCCGCCATTACGTTGCAGAAACAGAAGATGGCCAGGGTAATATAGAATCCTATAAACTGAAGGTGCCAGCAGAGTTTAATTTTGCCTATGACATAGTTGACGAGATAGCCTTGCACGAGCCGGGCCGGCGGGCCATGTTCTGGTGCAATGAGGCTGGCCAGGAAAAAACTTTCAGCTTTGCTGACATGAAAGAAAAAAGTGACCAGGCTGCTGCTTTTTTTCAAGAGAGCGGCATAAAAAAAGGCGACCGGGTCCTTTTAATCTTGAAGCGCCATTATCAATTCTGGTTCGCCATCTTAGGCTTGCATAAAATCGGTGCTGTTGCCATACCGGCCACTAACCAGTTGCTGGTGCCAGACCTGCTCTACCGTCTCCAGGCTGCCAATATCAGTGCTGTTATCTGCACACCCGATGGCAATATTGCAGATTGTGTGGAAGAGGCCCAGATGCAATATGGCCGGAGTCTGATTAAGATCATGGTCAGGCAGGGGCGGCCCGGCTGGCTTCAGTTTGAAGAGGGCCTCCAGGCAGCTGGGACTTTTATCCGCCCCACCGGTGCTGCGGCAACACAAAATCGGGATATGATGCTGCTGTATTTTACATCCGGCACAACCGGTATGCCCAAAATGGTGACCCACGATTACACCTACCCGATCGGCCATCTGCCCACAGCCCGCTACTGGCACAAGGTGGACCCGGATGGCCTGCACCTGACTGTCTCAGAAACAGGTTGGGCCAAGTCGGTCTGGGGCAAGCTCTATGGCCAGTGGATCATGGCAGCCGGTATTTATGTCTTTGATTTTGATAAATTCGATCCACATGTTCTCTTGAAACGTCTGCAGGACGACAAGGTGACCACTTTTTGCGCACCACCCACCATCTACCGTTTCCTGATCCAGGAGGATCTGGGCCAGTATGACCTGAGCAGCCTGCAGCACTGCACCATAGCTGGCGAAGCACTTAATCCGGAAGTATACGAGCGTTTCTTACGCGCGACAGGCCTGGAACTGAAAGAAGGTTATGGCCAAACTGAGATGACTCTAGCGGTGGTGACCAACTATTGGCAAAAGACCAAGCCGGGCTCAATGGGCAAGCCGTCCAGTATGTACGCTATCGCCCTGCTGGATGAAAACGGCCAGCCTGTCCGCCAGGGTCAGTCCGGTGAGATCTGCATCAGGGCGGGACTAAATGAAATACCAGGCATGTTTTCCGGTTATCATGAAGACCAGGCTCTGACTGAGAGTGTCTGGGCAGATGGCATCTACCATACAGGTGATCTGGCCTGGCAGGATGAGGATGGCTATCTCTGGTTTGTCGGCCGGACAGACGATATTATCAAAAGCTCAGGTTACCGCATCGGGCCTTTTGAAGTGGAAAGCGTCCTGATGGAGCATCCGGCTGTGCTGGAATGCGCCATCACGGGGGAGCCGGACCCGATCCGCGGTCAGCTGGTCAAGGCAACTGTAGTTCTGACAGCAGGCTACCAGGCAAGCCCAGAGCTGGCCAAGCAGCTGCAAGATTACGTCAAAACCCATACCGCACCCTATAAGTACCCACGCATTGTCCAGTTTGTTGCTGAGTTGCCCAAGACCATCAGCGGCAAGATCCGGCGGGTCGAGATCCGCCAGGGTGGAGCAGAGCAATGACTGCCAGGCAGCTAGAGTGGATTTATCTTAGTGCCATTGGCCAGGACAGCCACCGCTTTCTGACTGACAGCGAGCTAAAAGCAGAGCCGGAGCGGCAACTGGTCCTGGCAGGCGTCAGCCTGCCAGGTCAGCTTCCACTGGCTGGCAACAGCGATGCTGATGTTATCCTGCATGCCTTGACCAATGCCATTTCCGGACTGACAGGTAAAAATATCCTGGGAGCCAGGGCTGATTATCTTTGTCTGGAACAGGGTATAACTGACAGCTCCTGTTACTTGCAGGAAGGACTGGCTGATCTGAGCGCTGGCGGCTGGCAGCTTTTACATATTTCGCTTGCTGTGGAAGCCAAAAAACCACGCCTGGCTGGCCTGATTCCGGACTTGCGCCAGAATCTGGCTGATCTGACCGGCTTGAGCCTGGACCAGATCGGCCTGACGGCGACCAGTGGTGAGGGTCTCACTGCTTTTGGCAGGGGCGAAGGCATCCAGGTCTTTTGCCAGGTCAGTGCCCGGCGGCCAGCCTAGAGCAGGCTTTGGGCAATCTTGATATCTTCCGGTGTGGTCAGCTTGATATTACTGTAGTCCCCCTGGACCAGGAAAACAGGCTGGCCCGTCCATTCCAGCACAGCCAGATCATCTGTTGCTAAAAACCCGCTTGCTTGCGCCTGCCGGTAGGCTGAGGCCAGAATCTGCCATGTGGCACCTTGCGGGGTCTGGACCGCCCAGAGGCTACTGCGCTCAAGGGTGGACTGGACCCGGCCTGCCTGATCGGCAATCTTGATGGTGTCTTTAACCGGCACAGCTGCTCCACAGGCCTGATAGCGCCGGATGCCTGCGATCACCCGCAGGATGAGATCGGGCTGAACCAGACAGCGGGCGCCGTCGTGGACCAGGACCGGACTGTTAGGGGAAAACTCCACCAGACCGGCCAGGCTGGCCAGTCCTTGGGCGACTGTGGCCTGGCGGGTTGGGCCACCCCTGGCAAGAGCCAGCAGTTTGGGAAAAGAGAAGGCCTGCAGCAGATTCTGCATGGGGACCAGATCAGAAGCGGCCGCCAGCAGGATAATAGCATCAATAGCTGGTGTTGCCTCTAAGGCCTGCAGGCTGCGGATGATGACCGGGACACCGGCCAGTTCGATGAATTGCTTATTCTGGCCCATTCTGCTGCCGCTGCCGGCAGCGGCCACCAAGGCATAAACAGGCGGCCGTCCGCTTGAATCAGCCGCTTTGACATAGGCAGGATTTTGCCAGAGATCCTTGCTCATGAACTGATACCTTCGTCAAAAAGCAAGTCGAGAGCTTCGCCGACCTTGTCCACAAAAAACAAGTCACATTGCTCTGGCAGACGCAGCTTGGCCAGGCCAGCCTGGCTGCTGCCAGGCAGGATAAAAGTGCGAAAGCCCTGCCGGGCCGCTTCCTGCACCCGGCGCTGGGGCTGGAAGACAGACCTGATCTCACCGGTCAGGCCCACTTCGCCAAAGACCAGGCAGGAGGGGCGCACGGGCTTATTTTTCAAACTGGAGACAACTGCTGCCACTAAGCTTAAGTCAATGGCAGGTTCATTCAGACGCAGGCCGCCAACCACACTGACATAAGTGTCCAGATTGCCAAGACCAAAAGAAAAAAGTTTGTCCAGCACTGCCAGCAGCATGGTGACCCGGTTGCGGTCCAGACCATGGGCCATGCGCTGGGGCGCGGCATAAGCTGCGGGACTGAGCAAGGCCTGGATTTCAACTAAAAGAGGGCGGGTACCTTCGATACAGGCTGTGATGACTGAACCGGGTACCTGGAGCGGCCGGCCGGCCAGAAAGGCCATCGAGGCATTATCTATTTCCAGCAGTCCCTTGTCAGTCATTTCAAAAAGACCCAGTTCATCAGTGGCGCCAAACCTGTTCTTAACCGCACGGACCAGGCGGTAGGCCAACTGCTTTTCACCTTCAAAGTAAAGCACCGTGTCCACCATATGCTCCAGGACACGCGGACCGGCCAGGGCCCCATCTTTTGTGACATGGCCGACCAGGACGATAATGATGCCCAGTTCCTTGGCCAGGCGCAAGAGACCGGCAGTGGCCTCCTTGATCTGGCTGACACTGCCTGGGGCTGAGCTGAGCTCAGCCAGATAGACAGTCTGGATGGAGTCAATCACGGCAAGGTCTGGTTTTACTTCAGTCAGGGCGGCAGCTATGGTGGAAAAATCAGTTGCTGTCAGGATATCAATCGGCTGGTCACTTAGTTTTAGCCTGTCTGCTCTGAGGCGGATCTGGTGAGCAGACTCTTCGCCAGAGACATAAAGCACCTTGTGTTGCTTGCTCATAGCTGCCAGGCACTGCAGCAGCAGGGTCGATTTACCAACTCCCGGATCGCCACCCAAAAGAACCAAAGAGCCGGGCACATAACCGCCGCCCAGGACCCGGTCCAGTTCACCTATGCCGCTGGCCAGGCGCGGTTGGTCAGGCGCTGTGACAGAAGCCAGCCGCACAATCTGGCTGGCACTAGCCGGCAGGTCTGTCGCCCAATTGCCCCGGCCCGGCCGGGTCGGAGCAGCTTTTTGCTCCAGCATGGTGTTCCAGGCAGAGCAGCCGGGACAGCGGCCCAACCAGCCAGGCGATTCATGGCCGCACTCCTGGCAGACAAATTTAGCTTTAGCTTTACTCATGCCGTTTTTACCTCATATATGTTACAAACAGTATAGCACATGCCGGTTTGGGCTTGACAGTCAGCAGACAGGTAAGGATGATAAAGAGGCTAACGATAGCTCTTTCAAATAGGAGGCTGCAAAATGACTCAATATGCCTTAGGGATAGATTTTGGCTCTTTATCCGGCCGGGCAGTGCTGCTGGACCTGGCTGATGGTAAGCTGGTGGCAGTTGCAGAAAAATCTTACCAGCATGGCTTTATCAAAGATAAGCTGCCGGTAAGTGGCGAATCACTGCCAGTGGGCTGGTGTTTGCAGGACCCAGCTGATTATCTGGCGGTTCTGGCGGAGATTGTGCCGGATCTTTTGCAAAAGGCAGGGGTCAAAGCAGCTTGTGTGGTGAGTGTGGGGATTGACTTTACCGCTGCCACAGTCCTGCCGGTGCAAAAAGATGCCACACCACTTTGTTTCCTGCCTGAGTTCGAGCAGGAAAAACATGCCTATGTCAAGGTCTGGCAGCATAACTCCGCCCAGCAGGAGGCCGAGCAGATGAGTAGGGCGGCCGGCCATGAGCTGCTGGAGCGCTATGGCGGCAGCATTTCAGCTGAATGGCTGCTGCCCAAGTTGTGGCAAACCTTAAATGAAGCACCTGCTGTATATGAGGCCATGGACTATTATATGGAAGCTGGTGACTGGCTGGTTTGGCACTTGACCGGCCAGCTGGTCCGAGGTGGCTGTGCGGCCGGTTATAAGGCGCTCTGGAGTAAAGAGAAGGGTTATCCGGCCAACAGCTTTTTTACAGGCTTGGACGGGCGCCTTGATCAGCTGGTGCCTGAAAAACTGGCTGGTCCAATCGCTCTGCCCGGCAGCCGGGCCGGGTTTATCAGCCGGCAGGCTGCGGATAAATATGGCTTGGCTCCGGGCACACCAGTGGCTGCAGCCATGGTCGACGCCCACGCAGCCATACCGGGAGCCGGCATCAGTGGAGCTGGCCAGATGCTGATCATTATGGGCACCTCCAACTGTCACCTGCTGCTGGCTGAGAAAAAAGCCAGTGTGCCAGGTATTTGCGGGGTCGTGGAAGATGGGGTGTTGCCGGGCTTTTTTGCTTACGAGGCGGGGCAAAACTGTGTTGGTGACCTGTTTGACTGGTTTATCAAGACCTTGTTGCCGGCCGATCTGCAGGAAGAGGCCCGCCGGGAAAATATCTCACCTCATCAGGTCTTGCGGCGCCAGGTCCAGACCCAAAAACCGGGCCAGTCCGGCCTTTTGGCCCTGGACTGGTGGAATGGCAACCGCTCCGTCTTAAACGATGCTGACCTAAGTGGCCTGATCGTCGGCCTGAATACAAAAAGCAGCGCAGCAGAAATCTACCGGGCTCTTTTGGAAGCCACAGCTTTCGGGACCAGGAAAATCATGGAGACCTTCACTGAGCACGGCATCCCATTTGACAGTGTAACTGCCTGTGGTGGTATTGCTGCCAAAGACCCCTTCCTGCTCCAGATTTACGCGGATGTGACCGGCCGGCCCATCCGGGCCCTGCAGGAGAGCCAGCTGGTTGCCGCAGGTGCGGCCCTATATGGTGCTGTGGCAGCTGGCTGTCTGCCAGATTTTGCCGCGGCAGCCCGCCTGATGGAAAATTCTGCTGCTGTGCTTTATCAGCCTGATGCAGCAAATCATTTATTATATGATAAACTGTACAAAGAGTATTGCCTGCTGCACGACTGTTTCGGCAAAGAAGGCCCGTCTTTACTGAAAAGGCTGAAGCAGATGCGCCAGGCAGCTGAAGGCAGGCCTTGATGCGGAGGTGAGCATATGCCCTGGCAAAAACTGATTCAAGCGGCTTTGTCAGCCAACCTGGCTTTACCAGCCCACCAGCTGGTCACATTCACTTGGGGTAATGTCAGCTCCTGTGACCAGGCCCAGGGACTGGTTGCCATCAAACCCAGCGGGATACCCTATGCTGAGCTGCAGACCCGTCATATTGTAGTGGTGGACATGTCGGGCAAGGTAGTGCATGGTACATACCGGCCCAGCAGTGACCTGGCCACTCATCTGGAGCTTTATCGCGAATTCCCCCAGCTCGGCGGCCTAGTCCACACCCATTCTCGCTGGGCGACCGCCTGGGCCCAGGCTGGCCACTCTTTGCCGGTGTTCGGCACCACACATGCTGATTATTTTTATGGGCCTGTGCCCTGCACCCGCTTTCTGACCAAAGCAGAAGTGGAACAGGATTATGAAAAGAATACAGGTAGGCTGATTGTCGATACATTCAGGGAAAAGAAGCTGGATCCAGTAGCCATGCCGGGTGTGCTGGTGGCCGGCCATGGTCCCTTCACCTGGGGAAAGGATGCAGCTGAGGCAGTTCACAATGCTGTGGTGCTGGAAGAATGTGCCATGATGGGCCTGCACACCCGGCTGCTTGATCCCGGGCGGAAAGCTCTGCCAGATTATCTTTTGGACAAGCACTATCGGAGAAAACATGGCGATACAGCCTATTATGGCCAATAAATCGGGCAAAAAAGGAAGGAAAAAACAATGGATCAACCCTGGGTGAAAAACTATGACCCCTGGTTTTCGGCAAAGATTGCTTATCCGGAGCAAAGCATGTATGAGGGCCTGGCCGCATCAGCAAAAAGGTGGCCTGGCCTGACTGCTCTTGAATTCATGGGCAGCCAGATCTCCTTTTTGGAACTGGAAGGACTGGTCCTGCAAGCTGCCGGCAGTTTGCAGCAAGCCGGCTTCAAAGAAAATGATGTCGCTGCCATCTGCCTGCCCAATACACCCCATGCTGTTATCTTCTTTTATGCTGTGAATTATCTGGGCGGCATCTGTAACATGATCCACCCTCTGACGCCGGCTACTGAGCTGGCCCACTATCTGCGCACCACCAGGTCCAGCTATTTATTCATCCTAGATGCCATGCTGGCCCAGCATACTGACATGTTGGCCAATGCCGGCTTGCGTCAGGTGGTGGTCTGCTCCATAACTGATTTTTTAAAGCCGCTTCTGCAGGCTGGCTTTTATTTGAGCAAGGGGCGTAAGATAAAAACCATGCCCCGTCAGCCGCTTTACCAAAAATGGCGTGACTTTTACCCAAGGGCTGCAGCACCAGCCTCATACCAGCGCCAAAAAGGTCCGCATGAATGTTCGGTCTACCTGCACAGTGGTGGTACCACCGGTACGCCCAAAAGCATCATGTTATCAGATCACAACTTTAATATTCTGGCAATCCAGGGCCGTCAGATTGTCGGTTACTCGCTGGATGATGCCAGCTATGATCCCAAGGATCTGGCCATGGTGACAATCCTGCCCCTCTTCCATGGTTTTGGTCTTTGCATGGGTATGCATACCATGATATTAAATGGTATCCGGGCTATCCTGGTGCCTCAGTTTTCCGCTAATGTGCTGGCTAAAATCATCATCCGCCAGCGGCCCAGTTTCCTGGCTGCAGTGCCGACCTTATTTGAAGGGATGCTGCAAAATGAAAAACTGCAAAAGGCAGATTTGTCCTGTCTGACCGCGATTTTTTGTGGTGGGGACACCCTGCCGCGCGATCTTAAAGAACGTTTTGATACATTCATCAAAAAAAGAGGAGCCAGCTGCACTTTGCGGGAAGGTTATGGATTGACTGAAACAGTCACAGTCTGCACTGTCAATCCCAGCCTGGACAACAGGGCTGGCTCAGTTGGCCTGCCGCTGGCTGATGTCTTAATGAAGGTTGTCGAACCGGCCAGCATAAATCCTCTGCCACCGGGCCAGGACGGCGAATTTTGTGTCCATGCCCCAACCGTGATGCTGGGCTATCTGGATGATGCAGACGCAACTGCTGAAGCTATCCGGCGGCATGAGGATGGACTGGACTGGGTCCATACCGGTGACTTCGGTTATATGGACGAAGCTGGGTATTTCTATTTTAAACAAAGAATTAAAAGGATTATTAAAGTGTCCGGCATCCCTGTTTTTCCATCCCAGATTGAGGATGTGGTTACAGCTGTGCCCGGAGTGCGCCTGGCCTGTGCCATCGGCATTCCCCACCCCTATAAGATGCAGGTAGTCAAGGTTTACCTGGTACCGGAAGATAATGTATCTGATCTGGAAAAACTTAAGAAAGAAGTCTTGGCCCACTGCAAAAAATCCCTGATCCAGTATGCCCTGCCCCAGGAGATTGAGATCAGGCCGGACCTGCCCAGAACCAAAGTGGGTAAAATAGACTTTGTCTCACTGGAAAGGATTGAACTGGAAAAACGCCGGCCAGCCGGGGAGGGATCAGATGGCCGCGCCTAATCTGCTTTTGGTCCTGTCTGACCAGCACCGCTATTTTGATTTGGGTTCTTCCGGCAATCCTGAGGTCAGGACTCCGCATCTGGACGCATTTGCCGCCAGAGCTGTGTGTTGCAGCCAATGTGTCAGCAACGCACCGCTTTGTGTACCGGCCCGGGGCTCTTTGCTGACCGGCCTTTTGCCGCACCGCCACCGCGCCATCAGTAACGATCTGCCGATTGATCCAGCTTGTGCCAGCATCGCCACAGTTCTGGCTGCCAATGGTTATGCCACAGGCTATATCGGCAAATGGCACCTGGCCGGCATCCCGCGCGACAAGCCGGTAAGCGCAGAAAAAAGACTGGGCTTTTCCAGTTGGAAAGCCTATAACTGCAACCATGATTATGAACATGGCTACTATTTTGATGCAGCTAATAAGCGTCATGACCTGACAGGTTATGAGCCCGTCGCCCAAACTGATCTCTGTTTGGATTTCATCACACAGCAGCAGGGCAGGCCCTGGTGCTGTGTGCTCAGTTTCGGCCCGCCCCATGATCCTTATCAGACCGCACCGCACAAGCTGCGCCAGCTTTATGCTGACAAGGAGCTGACCTTGCGTGCCAATGTGCCGGACCAGGTCAGGGTGACCAGGCAACATTTTTATGGAAAAGACCAGGTCAGGCAAAACTATCGCGGTTACTATGCCCATATAACGGCTCTGGATCAACAATTCGGCCGCCTGATCAGCCGGCTGGAGCAAACCGGCCAGCTGGACAACACTATCGTTGTCTATACATCGGACCATGGTGACATGCTGGGCAGCCAAGGGCTGGCCAATAAACAGCTGCCCTATGAGGAGTCGATTCGGGTGCCGCTTTTACTGCGCCTGGGCCAAAAGACCTTCACTGGCAGCCAGCCTGGCCTGATATCTTTGCTGGATCTGCCGGTAAGCATCCTGGGCCTGGCCGGATTTTCCTTTCCCGGGCCGGTTGACGGCCAGGATCTGCACGAGCTGTTTTTAGATCCGCAGGCAGAAGGACTGGAGCAGGCTTATCTTTTGGATACAGTGCCCTGCCATCAGGCCTGGGCGCGTGGCGGCAGTGAATGGCGCGGCCTGCGCACAAAAAGCCACACCTATGCCAGGAGTGCAGATGGCAGCAGCTGCTGGCTTTTTGATAACCAGGCAGATCCCTGCCAGCTAGAAAACCTGGCTGATGACCAGGTGTTAAGAGCAGGTTTTGAGGAAAAACTGCAGCAGCTGGCTGCAGAAAATGATGATTTTTTGCCCTGGCAGCTCTATCTTGAAAAATACGGTTACAAGCAAGTCTGGAATGAGAGCCAGGCCCATTTCGGGCTGCCCTTGCTCCAGTAAGATCATGGGGAATTAGCTCAGGAGGGAGTTAAGCAGTTAAGCAATATATATAAATAATATAAAATAACTAAAATA
>CAZZGG010000081.1:0-12451 GCA_964654125.1 uncultured Oscillospiraceae bacterium | reverse complement strand
AATTCTTTTACTTTGGGCTATAACTCTTTTTTTAGTTGACAAGCAATATAGGCGAAAATATGAGGATTATGTTGCCTATCGCAATGAAGTGTTTGACAATGCAATTGCTGGTGTTGTCCGGTCCTATGAAGGCTTTTCCAATTATATTTTTGCTTCAGCTATTGATAATGACCAAATCAAAGCTTTTCTTTATGCAGCTAATCATGGCGATGCAAAAGTTAAAGCAAGGATGAGACAAGAGCTGGCTCAGCAATTACAAAAAACCCATCAACGTATCACAGAGCATAATTTCAGGCAATTTCATTTTCAACTAGCTAATGGGGATAGTTTTTATCGCTTTCACAATCCAGAGAAATATGGCGACAATCTTTTGGATGTCAGAGAATCTATGCGGATAGCCAATCTTGAACAAAGATATGTCACCGGCTTCGAAGAAGGCAGGACTTTCAGCGGTTATCGCTTTGTTTATCCGATCAGCTATCAGGCTGAGCATATGGGCAGTATTGAAATTTCCATTTCACCTCAATGTATTTTAGAAGAGTTGTATGCCCTCGATAGCAATAGGGATTTGGGTTTCATTCTGGCCAAAAATGTCATGGAAAAAACAGTCTTTGATGATCAGCAAAGCAGATACAAGACAAGCTTTGTTTCAGACGAATATGTCTATGATATAGAAATAGCAAAAACAAACGAACTAAGGCAAGCCGGCTTAAATCTGCAGACAAATGAGGCTTTTTTAACTCAGCTAAAAAAGCTCATCTCTGCCGATCTCCATCATAAGCTGCCCGTTAATCTAGCGCTGGACTACAACAGTAAAACCCATTTTATCCAATACCGACCCATCATAGATATTTCAGGACAACCGATTGGTTATTTTTATAGCTACAAAGAGGATAAGGAAATTCAAGCTTTTGTGCAGGCTAAAAGACTTGTCTCTAGCTTAGCCACTGTTATTATGCTAATGCTGATCCTTTTAGTTGCTTATATGAATAATAAGCAAAAAGAAATTCTAAGGGTGGCTATGACTGATAATTTAACATCAATCTATAATCGACATTCTTTCTATATTTTGGCTAAAAGAGAGCTGGCCCGGGCTGATAGAACTGATGAGACTTTGGCAATTGCGCTGCTGGATATAGATTATTTTAAAAAGGTCAACGACACTTATGGCCATTCAATGGGCGACCAGGTCTTAAAAATAGTAGCAAAGCTAATCAAAAATTCAATCAGGGAAACTGATATATTGGCCAGATATGGTGGTGAAGAGTTTATTATTCTCATGCCAGCCACTAGCGCAAGTAACGCATATATTGTGGCAGAAAGAATCAGGACGATCATAGCAGCTTATCGGTTTGAAAAGCTAGGCCATGTCACTATCAGCACTGGTCTTTCGGCCAGGATTAACAATGAAAAGTTAGATGAGATCATCAATAAGGCAGACGAGGCTTTGTATGAAGCTAAGCAAACAGGCCGCAACAAGTCCGTTATTTCTTAAATAATACCAGCCTTAAAATTCTAGGAAGGTTAGCAAAAGCAGTTTTTTGTCCCCTTTTGTCGCCAGCTTGGCCGTGCTTCCAGAGCAGGATTTATTAAGCTGGGAACAGGAGGTGGCCTTGATGCAAACTTTAGAAACAAGCTTGGTGCTGAGCCTGGTCTTCTTGCTGCTCTTTTCTAGTCTAGCCTTACTGCCCCAGTTCTATAGCCAGGCCCAGACTGCGGCCCGCCTGGAAGTTCTGGCCCTTTATGTCAAGCAGGCTGGCCAGAGCCTTTATCAAATAGACCAGATCAGTTATAAGACAGACCAGCAGTCAGCCCTGCAGACTTCACCGCAAAGAGCTTTGGAGCTGGCCGATCTGGTGCGGGATTATTACAACTGGTTTAGTGGCTGGCTGGCAGGTGACAGATCATGAGGCCAAAAAACTGCCGGGGCAGCATTGCCATTTTTTTCTGCCTGCTGGTCACAGCCCTCAGCCTGGTCCTGAGCAGCTGGCTGGCCGTGGCCCGCCAACGCAGTCACGAGGCCGACCTAGCCCGGGCCATGCAGGCCCAGCTTGACTTGGGGTTAGCTGGCTTTGATCAAAAACTGCATGATCAATATGGTCTTTTTGCTTTTGTGCCAACTGCGCTCGACCAGAGCGCTTTTCAAAAATGCCTGCCGCCTGGCCTTAGGGCCAGCAGCCAGCTGGATTTTAGTGCCCCTTTGCTGGACAGCCAGATCCTGGACCAGCAGATAGTGCGGCGCATGAAGGCACGTCTGCCCGGCAGCTGGCTGGACCTCTGGCAAAGCCGTTATAAACTGTTTTCCGCTAATCTGGCAGGCCTAGCTCCAACCAGGGCTGGCCCGGCCAGTCAGGCAGCGACTGTTTTACTCAACTCCTCCGCTAGTAGCCTGACTGAGCTTTTTTCTGACCAGCTGCAGGAGCTAAGCGGGGCTGCTATCCGCCAGGCCAGCCAGGCTCTTTTTGGCAAGACCTTTGCGGAACTGGAAGAAAACCTGCTCAATGATGCCCAGGCCCAGTACCAGGCCTATGCCAGAGAAAAGCTGGCCGTGCCGGACAGCTCACCCCTGGTTTATTTCCTGGGCAATACACCGGATTTTATGAGCCCTGCCAGTCTTAGCAAAAGTGGGGCTGCCCTGGACCAGCTCTTTGATTTTACAACTGTGCCACTTTATGAAAAACTCTGCCTGGTCGAGTACGGCATGACCCACCTGACCTGCCGCACCCCATTTACTGTCAGTGGTACTGGGACCAGCTACCAGCTGGCACCAAACGGGCAAAGGCTGAGCGATCTTTTGCTAGATAGACCCAATGAAATAGAGCAGTTGCTGACCGGCAGCAAGGACCCAAAGGCTGCCGCGGCCACAGTGCGCTTTATCCTGATCAGCTGCCGCAGCCTGATCCACCTGGCGGCCATCTTGACTGATGAAACAAAAATGGCCAGTATCCGTAGCTCTGCTCTGGCCTTTTCTGCAGCCCTGGCAGCCATGAGTGTCGGAGCTGTTTTGATTGATCCCCAGGTGATCAGTTACATTTTGATCGCCGGCCAGGCTATCTGGGCCGGCATCCGGGAAACAGATGCCCTGGTCAGCGGCAAGGGGGTCAGGTTCTGGCCGGGCCGGGGTAACCTCACTTTTGAACTTTACTACCAGGACTACCTGCGCATCTTTTTATGTGCTGTGCCCAGAGCCAGCCTGGTGGAAAGAACCGCCGGGCTGATCAGCCAGAACCTGAACCGGCCGCTTTACACCGGGCTGACAATCAGGGCTGATTGGGCGGGGCGATGCTACCAGCTGGCAGGCGGTTATCAGTGAATAAGCAAGAAAATTTGCCCCAAAAAGCTGGCAGCTCCAGTCTGGAAGCTGTTCTGGTCCTGCCCCTTTTGCTCTTATTGTTATTTTTCATGCTTGGCCAGGTCCTGGCTGTGACAGCTAAGATCAAGCTGCAGGGCGCTTTGTGGCGCACTGCGGATGAACTGGCACTTTTAGGTCCGGCGGCTTTATATGTCAGCCAGCTGGAAAATGAATTAATAGATGAGCTGGCTCTGCCCCAGGACCAGGCGGGCCAGGACCTGCTGACTGTCCTGGCCAGTATCCTGCCGGACGATCTTATCCAGGAGCTTTTGGCGGGGGCAGTCCTGGACCTGGCTGCGACTAATGTGCTTGGGCCTTTGGCCCTGGCCCGTTTACATGAATGGCTGGATCTGGCTGAGGCAGGGCAGCCGGGTCCCTGGCGCAGCACTATTTCTGATCTGGCTCTTTTTATCGACTGGCAGGGTAATAAAAGACAAGCCTGGCTTTGCCTGACCTGGCAGCAAAAGCTGCCTTTGGCTAGCCGTAGCGCCAGTCTAGAGGCCCTAGTGCCACTTTGGACTGGCCAGACCAGCCGCTATCAGATTGAAAAACCTGACGATTCATCACTCTGGCTGCTGGATAATTTTGCCAGGGGCCAGGCTTTTCGCCAGCAAATGGGGGCTAATCTGCCTTATGATTTTCCCGTGCTCGCGCAATTTTCGGGCGGTAATGCTGTTTCAGTCAAAAGCATCGACCTGACAGCGCCGACCTATGCCACAGCTAGTGCGGTCAGACAACAGATCCGGCAGCATCTTGGCGACCTGGCCGACTTTCGCGGTGCCACTTATAGTAAAAACGGCCAGGAGATAGTGCTGGACCAAAGCCAGATCAAAAGCCGCCAGCTGCTTTTAGTTATTCCAGAAAATGCCAATCAAGCCTGGCTGGCCCAGACCTTGGCCCAGCTGAGCCTGGAAGCAGGCGCAGCTGGGATCAGTTTGGAGGTCAGGGCCTGCGGCCAGAGCAGCCGCTACCAAAAGACAGCTGATTCCGACTAAGTGAGACTGTGAAATCTTGTATCTTGGCAAGGCTTGGGTTATCATAAATTAAGCTGCCGGCCAGCCAAGGCCTGCGCTGTTCGCCATGGTTTCTGATCAATTATCGATTGAGAAGGGAGGATTATGTTAAAAGGTCAGCGCCTGCTGCTGCTGGGTTTTTAACATGACCTGCACATGAATGATAAGTTAAAAGATAGCCAGACTGATCTGCTTTTCACGGCAATCCTGTCCCTGGAGAATATTGCTGAGTGTTATGCCTTTTTTGCTGATATCAGCACCATAGCTGAGCTAAAATCATTGGCCCAGCGTTTTCAGGTAGCCATCATGCTGCGCCAGGGCCGCACTTATGCTGACATCTGTGAGAGCACAGGTGTTAGCACAGCCACGATCAGCCGGGTCAACCGCAGCCTGGAATACGGCTCGGATGGCTACCAGCTGGTCCTGGACAGGTTGGACAAATCCGGCCAGCTACCTGATTTACCCACAGAGAAGAGGAAGGAAATTTAATGGGTCTTTTTGCCAAGATATTCGGCACATATTCAGACAGGCAAATCAAAAAAGTCATGTCTTTGGTCCAGAGCTGCGAGGCTCTGGCCGATCAATATGCCGCCTTAAGTGAAACTGAATTAAAAAACACAACCAATCTGCTGCGCCAGCGTCTGGACCGGGGCGCAAGCCTGGATGATATCCTGCCTGACGCCTTTGCAGCTGTGCGGGAAGCCTCCAGCCGGGTGCTGGGCATGGTGCACTATCCTGTCCAGCTGATCGGTGGGGTCATCCTGCACCAGGGCCGCATTGCCGAGATGAAGACAGGTGAAGGTAAAACCCTGGTCGCCACCTTGCCAGCTTATTTGAATGCCTTAAGCGGCAATGGGGTCCACATAGTTACCGTCAATGACTACCTGGCCCGGCGTGACAGTGAGTGGATGGGCAAGATCTACCGCTATCTGGGTCTTTCAGTCGGCCTGATCGTGCATGGCCTGGATAACCAGGAAAGACGACAGGCCTATGCGGCGGATATCACCTATGGCACCAATAATGAGTTTGGTTTTGATTATCTGCGTGATAACATGGTGACTTACCAGGAACAGATGGTGCAAAGGCCGCTCAATTTTGCTATTGTCGACGAAGTTGACAGTATCCTGATTGATGAAGCCCGCACCCCTTTGATTATCTCAGGGATGGGCGATGAGTCATCTGACCTCTATCAGAAGGCTGACCGTTTTGTGCGGCGTCTGCGCCGCTTTACCGTGACTGAAACGGATGCCAAGCTTGATCTGGACCAGATCAAGGAAGATGCCGATTATATAGTCGATGAAAAAGCCAACAGCGCTGTTTTGACAACCAGCGGTGTGCGCAAGGCAGAAAAAAGCTTTAATATTGAAAATTTAAGTGATCAGGAAAACTACCAGATTAACCATCATATTAATAATGCCATGAAGGCCCACGGCACCATGCACCGCGACCAGCAATATGTGGTGCGGGATGGCCAGATCATCATAGTTGATGATTTCACTGGCCGGCTCATGTTTGGCCGCCGTTACAGCAATGGCCTGCATCAGGCTATTGAGGCCAAGGAAGGAGTCAAGGTGGAAAGAGAAAACAAGACTTTGGCCACCATAACCTTCCAGAATTATTTCCGCATGTATAAGAAGCTGTCCGGCATGACCGGTACCGCCTTGACAGAAGAAGATGAATTCAGGGCCATCTACAAGCTGGATGTGGTCAGCATCCCGACCAACATGCCCATGATCAGGCAGGACGCACCGGACTCTGTCTATAAGACCCAGACAGGCAAGTATCAGAGCTTGCTTGATGAGGTCAAGCAGGTCCATGCAAAAGGTCAACCTATCCTGATCGGGACGATCTCTGTTGAAAAATCAGAATTTATCTCTGAACTTTTCAGCCATAATGGTATCAAGCATAATGTGCTCAATGCCAAGCAGCATGACAGGGAAGCTGAGATCGTGGCCCAGGCCGGCCGCCTGGGGGCTGTGACTATCGCCACCAACATGGCCGGCAGGGGCACAGATATCTTGCTGGGTGGTAACCCGGAACATATGGCCCGCCAGGAGCTGCGTAAGGAAGGCTATCAGGAAGAACTGATTGAAGCTTCGACAGCCTTGAATGAAACAGATGACAAGCTGGTCTTGAATGCCCGGGCCCGCTTCAAGGAGCTGCATAATAAGTTCAAGCTGGCCACAGCCAGGGAACATGAAGAGGTGGTGGCAGCCGGCGGCCTTTACATCCTGGGCACAGAGCGGCATGAGTCGCGCCGGATTGACAATCAGCTGCGCGGCCGGGCCGGCCGCCAGGGTGACCCGGGCCAGAGTAAATTCTATCTTTCCCTGGATGATGATTTGATGCGCCTGTTTGGCGGGGAGAGGATGACAAGGATCTTTGCCGCCCTGGGTGTGGAAGATGATATGGAAATAGAGCACCAGCTGCTCTCCAATGCTATTGAGTCAGCCCAGAAAAGGGTGGAGGGCCGTAACTTCGGCATCCGCAAGCATGTCCTGGAATACGATGATGTCATGAACAAGCAGCGTGAAATCATCTATGGCCAGCGCCGCCAGGTCTTAGAAGGCCAGGATCTGTCCGAGCAATATCGTAAGATGATCAGCCATCTGCTGCGTGAAGTCATGCTGGATTTTTGTGCTGACCTGCCTGATTCAGCCAGCTGGGACATCCCGGCTCTTTACAGCCGCCTGGAAGATTTATTCGGGCCCTTGCCTGCTCTGGCGAAACTGGAGCTGAAGGGTGAACAGCTAGATGCCGAAGCACTGACCCAGGAGCTGACAGCACAGGCCTTGACCCACTATGAAAGCCGCCAGGATGAATTAGGCTCAGCTGAACAGATGCGGACCTTTGAGCGTTATATCCTGCTGCGGACAGTTGACAGTAAATGGATGGAGCATATCGATGCCATGGATGATCTGCGCGACAGTATCGGTATGCGCGGCTATGCCCAGCACGACCCTGTCATTGAATACAGGCGGGAAGGCTTCGAAATGTTCGAAAGCATGAACAGGTCGATCCAAGAAGATGCTGTCCGCTTGATCATGCGGGCCAGGATCGTGGGAGAAGCCCAGCTGGAAAGAAAAAGCGTGGCCCGCAATATCACCTACAGCAAGGCCGAAGAGGCAGCGCCAGCCTTCAGCCCGCCTGCAGAAAAACAGGCAGCAGTACCTGAGGAAGCTAAGCAGGAACCGGTCAAACGTGACCTGGATAAGGTGGGCCGCAATGACCCTTGTCCCTGCGGCAGCGGTAAGAAATATAAAAACTGTCATGGCGCTTAAAAAAAGGGGAGTTAGCTATGGATAAGGATAAATACTCAGCTGATATCAAAGAAGCAGCCAGTTATATAGAGCAAAAGGCTGATCTAGTGCCGCAACTGGGTCTGGTGCTGGGTTCAGGCCTGGCTGACCTGGCCGATCAGGTGCAAGATGCTCTGGTTTTACCCTTCGCCAAGATTCCCGGCTTTGCCAGATCCTCTGTCCAGGGCCACCGGGGCCAGCTTTTACTGGGCTATTGGCAAGAGCTGCCCATACTGGTTTTATCGGGCCGGCTGCATTATTATGAAGGTCACAGCATGGCGGATGTCGTTTTCCCGATTCGGGTCATGCAAGAACTAGGTATTAAGCACCTGATCCTGACCAATGCTGCCGGCGGGGTCGATGAGAGCTTTGTGCCTGGTGACCTGATGCTGATCAAAGACCATATCAGCCTCTTTGCTGAATCCCCCCTGCGGGGGGCCAATCTGGACCAGTATGGGCCGCGTTTTCCTGACCAGAGCCAGATATATGATCCAGCCTGGCTGAATCTGGCCCAAAAGATCGCTGCTACGCAATCCATCCGGCTGCACAGTGGTGTCTACGCCTGGTGCCGGGGCCCCCAGTATGAAACACCAACTGAGATCCGCCTTATGCGCCAGCTGGGTGCAGCAGCCGTTGGGATGTCAACAGTGCCAGAGGCTATTACAGCCAGCCATGGCGGTATGAAGGTGCTGGGACTTTCCTGCATCACCAATATGGCGGCCGGTATCCTGGCCCAGCCCCTCAATCATGAGGATGTCATGCTGGTGGGCCAGCAGGCTGCCAGCAGGACAATCCAGCTGCTAGCTGCACTTTTGGCTGAACTGCAAAAAAGCCTGGCTGAGGAGAATCTATGAACAAGGAATTTTTACCCAATATCTATAATGAAGAAGCTGACAGCTCAGCTGGCTGGAAAAAGATCAACTGGGCCTGGGCCAATATGCCTGTTTTAAAGCTAATGAGCCAGGAGCTGGAGTCCAGCCAGGCCCTGGCCGGGAAAAAGATTGCCATCAGCGTCCATGTTGAAGCCAAGACAGCCTGCCTGGCCTTAGCCCTGGCTGCCGGTGGTGCCCAGGTGGCCCTGACAGGCTGCAACCCACTCTCCACCCAGGATGACGTTGCAGCAGCCCTGGCCCAGAGCAAGGTGGCAGTTTATTGCCGCCACGGTGTAGCTGAAACTGAATACGAGAGCCATCTCTTGGCGGCTTTGGCCTTTCGGCCTCATCTAGTGATTGATGATGGTGGTGACCTGGCCCGGTTGTTGCACACCCGGGCTGCTGATCTAGCCACTAATCTGCTGGGTGGCTGCGAGGAGACAACCACCGGGATCAGGCGCCTGGAAGCCCTGGCCCGGGAAAATAAGCTGCGCTATCCCGTCATTGCCATCAATGACGCCCGCAGCAAGCATCTCTTTGATAATAGATTCGGCACCGGACAGTCGGTCTGGACTGCTGTCATGGATCTGACCAACTTAAATATCGCCGGCCGCACAGTGGTCGTGGCAGGTTACGGTATGTGCGGCAAAGGCGTCGCCTTGCGGGCCAGGGGATTGGGAGCCCGGGTGATCGTGACTGAGATTGATCCGGTCAAAGCCATCGAAGCCCTCATGGAAGGCTACGATATCATGCCAATGGCCCAGGCCGCGCCCCATGGTGATATTTTTATCACAGTGACTGGTTGCAAGGATGTTATAACATCAGAACATTATCCTTTGTTAAAAGATGGTGCCATTTTGGCCAACGCTGGTCATTTTGATGTCGAAATAAACATTCCCCAACTGGCCGGCCAGGCTGATAAAATAACAGAGGTCCGGCCTGGGATCATGGCCTATCAGACAGCTGGCAGGTCCATTTATCTGCTGGCTGCCGGCCGCTTGGTCAATCTGGCTGGCGGTGACGGCCATCCGGTCGAGATTATGGATATGAGTTTTTCTTTGCAAACAGCTGGTGTCCTCTACCTATTAGATGAGGCGCACAATTTAAAGCCGGCAGTTTATCCGCTGCCCCGCGAACTAGATGACCAGGTGGCGGCCCGTTACCTGGCCCACTGGCAAAAAGAGCTGGAGCAGCTCAGCCCGGACCAGGCCTCTTACCTGAATGCCTGGCAGCCGGAAGAATAGAGGGACAGCTGATGGCAGGCACAATTCTTTTTTCTGATATCACTTTAGTCACACCTCAAGCTGGCGGCGGTTTTTTAGTCTTACCCGCTGCCTATGTTACGGTCAGCTCTGGCCGGATCGAATCAGTTTTTAATAGTGCCGCCCTGGCCAAAGCAGCCCTGGCCGGCCGCCGCTACACAAGTTATGTTGGCCGGGACAGGATCCTTTGGCCGGCCCTGGCCAACAGCCACAACCATATGGCCATGACCTTATTACGCAACAGTGCCGATGACCTGGCCCTGCAGCGCTGGCTGTTTGAGGTGATCTTTCCTAAGGAGGAGCGCCTGGACGAAAAAATAGTTGCTGCCGGCAGCCGCCTGGCCCTGGCGGAAATGATCCGGGCCGGAATCGGGGCCAGTGCTGATATGTATTTTTTTGCGGATGCAACAGCCCGGGCTGCACTCGAAACTGGTTTTCGTTTAAACCTGGCTTTGGAAGCTAAAAAAGATGGCCCGGATCCTGACCTGGCCCGCCAGGTCAAAGCCTACCGGGACCAGGAACTTTTAGAACCATCCCTGCTGGTCCATTCTATATACCTTTATGAAGAAAATGACTACCGCCAACTGGCTGAAACAGCCTTGGAGCTGGATCTGCCTGTCCAGGTCCACGTAGCTGAAACAAAACAGGAAATCGATGATTGCCTGGCCAAATATGGCCGCCGGCCGGCTGCCCAATTGGCCCATTTTGGCCTTTTTAAGACCCGGACCATTGCTGCCCACTGTGTCCATTTAGATGACGCTGAAAGGCAGATCCTGGCTGAAAACAAGGTCTTTGTAGCCCATTGCCCAGCCAGCAACCTAAAGCTGGGCAGTGGTATAGCTGATCTGGCAGCTCTTTTAAATGCTGGTGTCCCAGTGGCCTTGGGTACAGATGGACCGGCCAGCAATAACAACCTGGACCTCCTGCGTGACCTGCGCCTGGCAGCCCTGCTGGCCAAGGGTATCAACCATGATCCCAGTCTTTTACCAGCCGAAACAATCCTGACCATGGCTACAGCCCAAGGAATGGCTGCCTTAGGCTTTGCCGGGGGCTATATTGAAGCTGGCCGCCCAGCTGACCTGCAGATTATCAGGACAGACAGGCCCGGCCTGACCCCTTTGGGCGAACCGGCGGCAGCCCTGGCCTACAGTGCGGCTGCCAGTGATGTTGAGTCACTTATGGTCAACGGCCGCTGGCTGCTTTATAAAGGCGAGCTGCAGACCCTGGATGAAGAAAAAGTCATACAAGAGGCCAGGCAGGCAGCAGCTGCCCTGGCCTAGGCGGTACAGGCATGGATAATTTTACCCTAACAGCCAAAGAAAAGGCCTATCTACGTGATCTGGCCAAAAAGCAGCTGGCCTATGCCCGCCTGCCCCTGATGCAAGCCCGACAAAAGCTCTGGTACCAGCATAATGCCCTGCAAGGGGAGCGGCCTTTGGTTGTTATGGAGATTGACACCTTCCTAGCCGATTTTTTGCCGCCCCTAGTCTGTAGCAGTCAGATGGGCCGCCAGATTGAAAAAAGTTTGCTCTACCATATCTTAAATTACGAACTGGTTGATGATGACAAGGTCGTGCCAGACCAGTTTTATATCCCCTGGCAGATCAGCCACGATTCATATGGGATCAGTCAGACCAGGACCCAGGCCCAAGACAGGCAGGGGCGCAGCTGGGCTTATGCCATTGAGCCCTTTTTGCATGATTTGACAAAAGACCTGGGTCTTTTAAAAGCTTCGGCTTTCACAGTCAACCGTCCGGCCAGTCTGGCCTATTTTGCTTTTGTTGGCGACTTGCTTGGTGATATTTTGCCGCCCGTCATGAAAAACCAGAGCCTGACCTGGCATTTTGTTCCGTCCGGTCATGCTACCAGGCTGCTGGGCATGGAAAATCTGGCTCTAGCTTTTTTCGATGAGCCTGATTTGCTCAAGCAGCTGATCGATTTTATCACCCAGGACATGCTGGCATTTTTAAGCTGGCAGGAAAGGGAAGGCCTGCTGACCGCCAATAGTGGCAATGATTATGCCGGTGCCGGCAGTTTTGGCTTCAGCAGCGAGCTGGCCGACCTAAAAGGTCCTCTCTGTCCAGCCAGGATGTGGGGCAACCTTAATTCACAAGAGACTGTCGGTATTTCGCCAGACATGTTCGGCGAGTTTTTCTTCCCGGCCTACCAAGCCCTGGCCCAGCAATTCGGCCTGGTTTATTATGGTTGTTGTGAGCCAGTTGATCAGATCTGGGACCAATGGATCAGCCGCCTGCCTAAGCTGCGTAAAGTATCTATTTCTCCCTGGTGTGATGAAGCTTATATGGCTGACGCCCTACAGGCTGGCCAGATCATTTATTCCAGAAAACCCAGTCCCAATTATATTAGCAATAACCTGACCTTCCCAAAAGAAGAGTTCAGAAAAGATATCAGGCGCACACTTCTGCTGACCCGGGGCCTGCCCCTGGAGATTATCTTCCGCGATATACTGACCCTGGGCGGCGAGCGGGAACGGCCCGGCCAGGCTGTCCAGCTGGTAAGACAGGAAATTGACAAGATCTGGTGACCTAACTCACATCGTGAACCCTCCCCGCCTAAGCTAATAGCTGAGGCGGGGCCTCCTCTGCTTTAGGCAGAGAATTCGCTATCGTTCCTAGGGCACAAAACTCAGAGT
>CAZZGG010000080.1:1306-12506 GCA_964654125.1 uncultured Oscillospiraceae bacterium | reverse complement strand
AACAGGAGCCAGATAGGCCTGGCGGCCCGACTTGTTTTCCACCACCACACCCTGGATTCTTCCATCCGCCATGATCGGGCAGCTGGCCAGACTGTAGAGCAAAAGATCCGCACCGGCCTCAGCCAGCATCTCCAGCATGAGCAGCTTAAGCTTTTCCGGATCAATCAGATTAGTGATCTGGCCATTTTCATTGCTGCGCTCCAGGATCTCAGCATAAAAGCCACCCTTGCTTGAACCAGTCCAGTGGCTCATCAGGCCAATTGTCGCCATGCCGCCCACATCGCCGCCCCGCTCAACTAAAAGAGTGCGGGCTCCACTGCGGGCAGCCCAGACAGCAGCGCCAAAGCCAGCCGGCCCGGCCCCCAGGACCAGGACATCGTAATCATCGTTTAAACTCAGCTCGCGGCTTGGTTCAAAATAAGTTTTCATAGTTTTTGGCTCTCCCTTTAATCATTCCGGTTCAGTCGCGTACCCAGCCAGCGATCCAGATCAGGTAGGTCAAGATACTGCAAAATGCCGGGCAGAATCATGGTGCGGATATTGTAATCAGGATAATACTGCTGGGTGACCAGATCTGCCAGCGGGCTAGTTTTGCCCAGTTGCGATACGCGACCGATCCTCTCATCTAAAAAGGCGGCAATCTTGCCATAAAGCTGACTGCCGGCCCCAGCTAGATAAAGTTCAACTGAAGCTAGATCCAAGCCCGGAATATGTTCTAAAGCAGCCAGGGCCCGCAAGATGCTATAACTGCGTATGGCAGCCAGGCTGTCACCGGCAAAAAGCAGGTCATCGTTTAGCTTATGCAAGCTGCCAAAGCGCTGCTTGAGGCTGCGGCCGGTCAGCTCGTGCGGCTCTAAAAAACCACTGCCCGGCAAATCCAAGACCATTACCTGCTTACCTTGTCTGATCTGGGTCTGGATGAACTCCAACTGATCGGGCAGAGCTAGGCTACCGTCTGCCCAGACAGCCAGGACAAGTGGTTGCGCTTTCTGGGTAGAGCTATTGATCCCTTTGACTAAAAGACCATGGCCGAAAAGGCCAGGCAAGACCCACCAAAGGCAGGACTGGACAAGCAGGTTCTTCTGGCTTTGTGGAATCTGCAGCCTGACATTCAGCTCTGTCTCCTCCCGGCCAGCTAAAATCCTTTCTTGCAGCCAGGTCAGGGCAGCCTGCTTTTTTTCTTCATCCGACAGGTTCTTGTGCTGCTGGAGGATATTCTCGTACTCAGTCAGGTTTTCCTCATAGACAAAACGGGCCTGGGGAAAGTCCTTTTTGACCTGGCCGGCCCTTGTGCACCAGAGCTGGTCTTCTGCCAGCGGTGCCGCTAGGAGTTCCCTATTAGTCAGTTCTTGACCCTGCAGCTGCCGGACCATGAAGGCAGCGGTCTGCCGGGCCAGCTGATCTGTATACATATGGGTTGAGTCATCCTCACACAGGACCAGATTTTCCGCTTGGCCGAACATCTCCCAAAAGCGCCTGGCCCGGCTGACGCTGCGCCTGGTTCCCTCAATTGGGAAAAAATCAGAGCGCACTGCATTGACCTGGACCGGCCGCGGTGCCATGGCAATTAAAAAATCCTCATGATCGTAGCCCAGCTGGGAAAAACCAGGCCAGATCTGCTCTGCATCCTGGGCTCCGCCAGCATAAAGATACTCGCGGCGGCTGGTCAAAAAATTAGTCGGTGCGGCTGCTTTAAGCCTGGGCTCTAGCAGCATCATCAGGCTGGTCTGGGTACCGCCGCCTGAACTGCCGGTGATGCCGATCCGCTCCGGATCCACCTCCGGCCGCTGGCAGAGATAGTCAATTGAACGCATGGCATCATGGATGAAATAACGCGGATTATACTTACCTGTTAAAAGGCACTGGCTGCCGGCCTGGTCATGTTCAGCAGTTGGCCCGGCCATGACTGAGTCTCCTGCTTCGTAGTAGCCAAAACGTTCACCCTGGCCGAAGGGGTCCTGGGTCAAAACAATCAGGCCGGCCCGGGCCAGGATCTGGCTGACAGCCTGGTAGCGCTGGGCTTGCTTGCCATCTTTGGAGTGGCCCAGGACGAACAAGACTGCAGCAGTCGGACCATTCAAGCCCCGCGGCAAATAAAGGTTGGCGGTAATAAAGCAATCAGGCCGGGATTGGTAGATGACCTTTTCCACTGTAAAGTCAGCGGCTTCAACCCGGCCGGTCACCTGGGGGCTGAGCGGGCAATCAGTCTGGGGTAGACCGCCCAGGGCAGCGATCATATCCTGGCGCAGTTTTCCCTGGTAGCGGGCCAGTTCCGCCTGATCCCTGATCGCAGCCCGCCTGGCATCACCCGCATCAAAGAGAACAGCAGACCTGTCGTATACATAACGCTGCAGTTGTGATCTCACATCATAAAAAAAGAGCAGGTTTGTTTTTGCCTCATCTACAAGTGTCCTGATTCCCATGCAATTGGCTCCTCTCCAAAGGGTCTTAGCTCAGCACTGACAGCGCCGAGCAACAGCTCAATAATTCTACTAGCTATAGAATAGCACTAAGCAGACAAGAGGGCACGAAAAAGGCTAACCTTGTCAGAGGAGCAATATTTGTGCCAGCAGATTTCAGAGCAAGCTAGCCTTCTTTAAAAAGCACATTTAAATAGGCTCTCTTATCAGCTCCTGCTGGCACATTTACCCTGATGCAATTAGAGCAATATGCGTATTTGGGGTTATTCGACTTTGCTCTACATGCGTATTTGGAGTAAATCAACCTTATCTTACGTGCGTATTTGGGGTATACTAAACATATAATCAATGCGTATTTGGAGTTTGCTATGTTAAAAAGAAAAATTTATGATGATTTGTTAGAGTGGAAGTCAACTTCACACGGCAAGACAGCCCTGCTGATTGAAGGCGCACGCCGGATTGGCAAGTCGACCATAGTAGAGGAATTTGCCAAGCAAGAATATGCTAGCTACATCTTAATAGATTTCGCCTTTGCCAATCAAGAAATCCACAATTTGTTCTCTGATCTGCATGATCTGGACTTCTTTTTCATGCGCTTACAACTTTTTTACGGGGTTAGCTTAGAAGAGCGTAACTCGCTCATCATTTTTGACGAAGTGCAATTTAATCCCAGGGCAAGGCAGGCAATTAAAATACTCGTGGCAGATGGCAGATATGATTATTTAGAGACTGGCTCACTCATTTCGATTACGAAGAATGTCAAGGATATTTTGATCCCCAGTGAAGAAAGAAAGATTTCAATGTATCCTTTCGACTTCGAAGAATTTTTGTGGGCTCTGGGAGACACTGCAAGCATGCCAATATTAGAAAGTTTTTTTACAAACCGCAAGCCACTCGGACAGCAATTAAACAGGGAGCTGCTCAGAAAATTTCGTTTATACATGCTAATCGGAGGAATGCCTCAGGCAATTTTGGAGTATCTGGACTCCAATAATATGGCAAGAGTGGATCGCATCAAACGCGACATCATTGATCTATATGAACAAGACTTCTACAAAATAGATAGCAAAGGTAAAATATCCGCTCTTTACGATGCCATTCCCAATGAACTGCACAAGCATACTAAAGGCTACCAGGTTTCCAGCGTCCTCCCCTCCGATCGAAAATCAACGCTTACTGAAGAATTATCTGAGCTGATCGCTTCCAAAACTGTCTTGGCAGCGCACAATATCAGTGATCCAAATGTTGGCTTATCCAGTACAGCTAATTTGGCTAACTTCAGACTTTATAGCTTGGATGTTGGCTTGCTGGTGACATTAATGTTTAAAGATAAGACTTTTACTGAAAATACCATCTACAGAAAACTACTCAGCAACAAGCTGGCAGCTAATCTGGGTATCGTCTATGAAAATGTCGTGGCGCAAATTCTGGCAACCAAAGGATACAAGCTTTTTTATCATACTTATTATGATGCGAGCCAAAAGAGGACTTACGAAATTGATTTTATTCTGCCAAAAGCTGATAAAATAGTTCCGCTCGAAGTTAAATCTGGCCAATACAGAAGTCACGCTTCTCTAGACAGATTCTCTGAGAAATATAGCAAGCGGATCGCAGAGAAAATTGTTCTGCACACGAAAGATTTGCAGTCTTCCCAAGCAACTTTGTACTTACCGATCTACATGACCTTTTTCCTCTAACAAAATCATGCTGCGCTCTAATCATGCTCTGGCTAGCTGGCTCAGATATGATCAAATTAAATGGGCAGGGGGTAGAAATATTTTCTGCCCCTGCCCAAGCAATCAGATCTGCTGACAGTAAAGGCCGGGGGTCAAACCGGCATCTTTTGCCACAACTTCAGCTGCTCGGCCATCTGGCGGGCCAAGTCCAGCTCCTGTTCTTCCAAAAGGCGCAAGCTGGCAGTCAGCAGCTCATTATGGGCTTCACAGGTATAGAGATTGCGCATGACCAAAAGACGCTTATCTTTTGCCTGAGCTGGATCAGTCAAGAACTCATCCTGGAAGCGCATCAGTTTAAGATGGTCCAGGCCCGTGATCGTGCACCAACCTTTAAAATAATTGGCCAGCAGTTCTTCATCCTGAATGGGCTGGGCAATCTCATGCAGGTAAGCCAGCATCCTGGCTTTATCCTCACCGACAAAAGGCGTGATGGCAGTACAACCAGGGTCAAAGCGATAAGGGTGGACCTCCAGCCGGGCTTGGCTACCCTTGCTGAACTCCAGCTGGGCCAGATAGCCATAGTACCAGGAAGAGTCAGCTGCATCGCTGGAGCTTTTAAAAAGCAGGTTGCCGGTGCTGTAGACAATCGGGCAGCCCTGATAGATCTCCCAGCCCTGGGGACAGTGGGGATGCATGCCGATCACAGCTGAGGCACCGCAGTCGATCAGCAAGCGATAGCGTTCAACCACCCGTGGACTGGGCAGGGGATTATATTCATTACCGCCATGGCTGACAACCACCACATGGTCAGCCTCGCGGCTGGCAGATTTGATGGCCTTAGTCAGGCGGCCCAGAGCAAAACCGGCCGAACCGGCTTTTTTATAATCAGCACCGCCAAATTCATTTTCCGCCACTGCCAAAACTGCCAGTCTAATCCCGTTTTTCCCGACCAGCCAGGGCTGGTAGGCAGCCTCAATGTCCTGGCCGCCACCTGTATATGCTATTGAGTTTTCCTCTAAAATCTCCAGAGTCCTTAAGACGCCAGCTGGACCAAAATCACCCAGATGGTTATTGGCCAAGCTAGCGCAATCAAAGCCGCCCGCCTTAAGAAAGGCCACATCTTCCGGTCTGCCCTCCAGATTGGGTCCGGTCTTGGCAATTGGCTGGGCTGCACCTGCGGCAAAGAGTGGATTTTCCAGATTAACCAGACGCAGATCCGCCTGATCCAGCAGGGGCTGGATCCCGGCTAAAATCTGCCGGCTGCTAGCTGCCTGGCTAAGTCGACCCTCCAGGCCCCGCATACATAAATCACCGGCAAAAATCGCCTTGAGGCTTTGCTCTCTCATTTTATCGCTCTCCTTCATTTTCTTGTCTGGCAGCCAAAAGGCGAACCGGTCCGAACAGGCCGCTGCCCCAGCTGACAGTCTCTTCTTCAAAAGGTTTGGCTATCTTATGGTAGGGTCCAATCACATTATCCGGCCACTTGTCCAGCTTATCAGAATAAACAAACTGGTTGGCCATACTGTTACTGACAATAACTTCCAGCTGATTAAGGCCGGCCTTGAGAGCCTGCTCGGGATAGAAATAAAAAGGTGCCCAGGCCTTGCGGCCCAGTTCATGGCCGTTCAAGCTGACCTGGCAGGCAAAATTGAGTTGGCCTAAATCTAAAATCGCCGCATTTTCGGCCTGATCCGGCGCCAGGCTGAACTGGAGCCTATAGGCCACATCACCAGCAAAGTCTTGACCCAAGAGCTCAGACCAGTCGCCCAGCCGGGCCGCCTGGCTGCCGCTGCTGAGCGTCTGAATTGCAAAGTCATGCTCACCCAGGACATACTGGCGCAGCGGCTCTAATTGCCAGCCCTTGTCCAGGCGGACCAGCTCCCGGCCCGGCCGGGGCGGTTCAAGCCGGGCCGGCAAAGTATTATTTGTGAAATAGACCAGGCAGGATCCGGCAAAATCTAGCTCCAGCTCCAGCTGCCAGTTTTTCTTACTGCGCCGGGCCGCGCGGGGCCTTAAGACCTGGCCAGTGGCCGGATCCAGCAGATAGATATTGCCTTCTTCGAAAAACTCCAGTTTACAGCTAAGAGCTTCTTCTGCCTCATTAACCAGAAAATAGAGCCTGCCATCTGCCAGCTGGCGCCGCATGACGCGCAGCTGGGCCTGCTCTGGTTGGACTTTCAGGGGACCCCGTCCGTCGGCTTCTGATTTGACCTGTCCGCCAGAGGCCCGGAAGCGCTCTAACAGCTGCTCTGAACTGGCACTAGGCTGATTGTCCCGGGCCAGATAAACCGTGTCATATTGCATGGGGCCAACCTTTAGGCGGCCATCTACTAGTCTTGTAGCAGGACTGGCCAGCAGATCATCATCGATCAGATCAAAATCGATCTGGCGGCTGAGCAACTGCTCTGCTAAAAGATCATGGCTGGCCGCAGCCTTCTGGGCTCTGCTGCCACCGGCCCAGACGTCCCGGATGGGGAAATAAAGGGCAGCATCCACAAGGGGCCGGCCTAAGCTGAGCAAGAAGCTGAGCCGGGCTGTATAAGCATGGAAAAGATCCAGGTACTGGTTGAGCGGGTTGGCTTTTAAAGGCACATAAGTTGGCCTGATCCGGCCACTGAAATAATCTTTGGTCGAAGACAAGGCATTACTCATGGTCAGGATATTAATACCACGCACATACTGGTAATCAGTAATCCATTTCATATAGGCCGGGGTCAGACCACTGCCATAGACAGCAAAGGATTCACTGCCGGCAAAGGGCAAGCCCTCCTGGTGGGCCACACTGGAGGCATATTTGGGGAAATGGTGATTGGCCACCCAAGGCCCATCATCGCATTCACGGCGCAGGCCGGGCCAGATCTGGCGCCAGATTGTATCAACACAGGGTAGATCTGTCTGGCGCAAAAGGCGCAGGATATGGCCATAGCCATGGTTTTTATTGCCTAAGGTGTAATCATCACCGCCAAAATGGCCGGTCAGGCGCACGTCATTTTGCCGGCACCATTCCTTAAGAGGCCGGAAAAACCGTTCTGCCAGCTTATTGGTCCACCAGTCAAAATAATCAATGCGTACCTGGCTGCCGCTGGCATCCTCACTGAAAAGCTGGGGCAACAAAGGCAAAATATCGTAACCCTTTTCCTGTAAAAAAGATGCCGCCAGATCATCTGTCCAGGGCGGATTATTGACCTTGGGTTCATCAAAGAAGATCACCGGCACGGTCGTGCCAAAATAAGCCCCAGCCAGCTGCTGCCATTTTTCATAGCAGTGCTCTAAAAAAGCCGGTGCTGTCCCCGAGTGCAGTAGATCAGTGTAATTAGGCGCTGACAAAGACAGGACCGGCTGGGCCAGATAAAGCTGCAAGGTGACCGGCGCAGTAGCTGTCCAGGTCTGGCCGGGCTTGAGGTAGAGCTCCCCGGCAAAGGCAGCCAGGCAATCATCTGGCACCTGGTACTGCTGGCCTGCTGCCAGGGCAATCTCTTGCCTGTCCAGCTGGCGGGCGATCAGTTCCGGCTTTTCTTTCACGATCTGGCCCACATTACCCCCGGACGGGTAACCGGGCTCATCGTTGAGCCAGACACAAAGGTCCAGCTCCCTGGCCCGGGCCAGGGTATAACGGATCAGCTCGCCGAACTCATCTGACATGAATTCAGGCTCCAGTTCGGTCGGTAGGCGGTAGGCCCGCCAGGTCTTAGCCAGAGGCAGGATCCAGATAGTTCTGGCGCCAATCTGGCAAAACTCAGCCAGTTGCTGATCAATCAGCTCGTGGCTGATGGGAGAAAGCCACAGCCACATGTAGCCGGGCCAGAAAAATGCTGGTGGATTGCTCAGCTTAACTGGATCTAAAGCTGCTAGATCTTCCGGGCTAAAAATCATGGTATTTCCTCCAGGCAGCTGTATAACGGGGGATTAGTTCTTCCCCATAATAACATATCCCACTAATTCCCGAAGTCGACAGAGCTCTAGCTCTCCAGCTTTTGATAATAACTGATACTGGGCAGACCAACTGAAAAGCCGGCCTTGCTATAGGCCCGGCGGGCCGGGGCATGGCTGTCATCAAGGCCGGTCGTGACCTTGGCATAGCGGATACCTTCCTTTTCTAGACAGGCCAGGACATGGCTGTAAAGCAGGCCGCCAATCCCCCGGCCGCGCAGATCACTGTGCACTGCGTTATTGCCTAGGCTGCCAAAACCAGCATCTTTTGCCATGGCATAGCTGATGAAGCCGGCCGGTCGGCCTTGATAGAGGGCGACAAAGCCGCGGCCAGACAAAAGCTCTGAGCTGATGGCCTGATGTTTTCTGGCCTGCCAGCCCCCAAAAAAAGCCTCATGCAGTTCAGCTCCCAGCAGTTTTTCGTATTCAGCATGGATGCCTGTCCAGGCAGCTGTGGCTATGTCAAAAGCCGCCGGCAGGTGTTCTGGCCGGGCTGGAGTAATCTCCAGCTGATCAGGCAAAACCGGACTGACAGCAGCTATTTTCTGATAGTAACTGATGATAGGCAGGTGCAAGGAAAACCCAGCCTTGCTGTAAGCCCGCCGGGCAGCAGCGTGACCTTCATCAAGGCCGGTAGTGACATTAACATAGCGGATGCCTTCTGCTTGCAATAAGTCCAGAATATACTGGTAAAGCTGGCTGCCAATGCCCTGGCCACGCCAAGCGGCGCTGACAGCATTGGTGCCGATTAGGGCGGTTTTTTTCTCTTTGTCCAGCCGATAGCTGATAAAACCGGCCAGGCGCCCCTCGCTTAAAGCGACAAAGCCTCTGCCACTACTCAGCTCCTGGGTCACATCCTGGCATTTTTGGGCCTGCCAGTCGGCAAAAAACACCCGGTAGAGCTCTGAGCCGATCTCCTGGCGAAAGATCTCGCGGATCGGAGTCCAGGCAGCGACTGCCAGCTGGCAGGCCGGCTCCAGGTGCTCTTGGGCTGCTGGTCTGATTATGATCTTGGCTTGATTCATCGTTTTACTCTCCTCACCAATGATATTCCCGTTCGCTCTGGCCACGGGCTTTTTCTTTTCCATATGCTTGCCAACGTGCCTTGTTCTGGGCCTGGCCGGCCGGACTGTTCAGCAGGCCGGCCAGCTCATGGTATTTGGCCAGGGCAGGCGGTGCTGGCTGGCTGATCATTTCATAAAGCTCTGGTCTTCTTTCCAGCAAAAACCTGGCCTTGCTGCTGCTGATACCGGAAAAAAGTGAATTGTAATGGTTTTCATCCAGCCGTTCATAGTCTGGCGTCAAGCTGGCCTGGGCAATTGCTTCTTTCTCGCCACTGGCTTTGGCCAGGAAGTTACCTCGGTTGTCGATCAGGCAGCTGCTGGCCCAGTTAGAGTTTATGGTCTGGATGTTCTTGGCCACCAGCAGATAAAAGCAGTTGTCCAGGGCCCTGGTCTGCAAGAGAGCGGCTCCCTGCTGGACAGAAGTCAGGCCGCCCCAGCCCATGGTCTGGTGGATTACCAGATCAGCACCAGCCAGGGCCAGGGCCCTGCTATGCTCCGGGAAACAGATATCATAGCAGATCGCAAAACCGATCCGGCCCAGTTCAGTTGTAAAGACAGGGATCTGATCCCCTGCGCTCACAGTCCATTTTTCCTGGGCTGGCAGGTGAACTTTTTGGTACTTGCCCAAAATCTCACCCTGCCGGTCGATCAGGACTGATGTGTTATAGACCAGCCCGCCAGATCTTTCGTAAAAATTGGCGGCAATATACATGCTGTAGCAGCGGCTGATCCGGCCCAGTTCTTCTGTCAGTGGTCCCGGCACTGGCTCGGCCAGGGCCAGGCTGGTGTCACTGCCACTAAAACTTTCCCTGGTACAGACCAAGTCCAGTTTTTGCCGGCCGGCTTCATGCAGCCAGGCGATAGTCTTGGCTATATTTTCGGCCCGGTAGTGGCGGGCCTGGGCCAGATCCTGGCCGGATGAAGCCGTTTGGGCAGGCGGGTAAAGACTTTTTTCGTGGATAGCACCCAATTTGATTTCAGCCATAAACTGACCTCCAGCTTTTTTACCATGATAACGCAAAAACTAGTCTCCCCGCCAGCTGCTGCCTTTGTTAATATGTAAGCAGGGAGTGCACTATTAGTTTAGTCTGTCTTGAGCAAGGGGTGATCTGATGAGATCGAGTAGCAAAGGCTTTACTATTTACTGGTCAGTCCTGTTGTTGGCCTTATTTTTCCTGCCTTTAGCCTTAAGCAGGTCGGCAGTTCTGGCAGCAGACCACTTTTTGCAAGAACTGGATATTGAGGTCCTGATCCAGGACGACGGCAGTGCCCTGATCAGCGAAAGACGCCGGGCTGTCTTGAGCAAGGACACTGAGCTTTTTATTGTGATCGGCAATCTGGGCCAATCGACTATTCGCGATTTTCAGGTTGAGGAAAACGGTCAATTGTATAGCTACCAGGATAACTGGGATATCAAGGCCAGCCGCGCAGAAAAATCTTTTAAGAACGGGATTGTCAAGCAGGCCGATCATTATGAACTCTGCTGGGGTATTGGTGAGTATGGCTCCCACACCTATAAGGTCACTTATACTATCACTGATTTTATCAAGCAGCTCGACGATGCCCAGATCATCTTCTGGCGTTTTGTCAATGATCAGACCAATCTGCCGCCCCGCCAGGTCCGGATCAGGATTGCTGCAGCTAACCAGACTCTGCCAGCCTCAGCTGACGAGATCTGGGCCTTTGGCTTTACCGGAACTATTGCCTATGCAGATGGCGCAATCATTGTCAGCAGCGAAACAGCTCTGGCAACAGATGACTATGTCACTATTTTGGCAAAGCTGCCCCAGGCCAGCTTTGCCAGTAATGATAAGCTGGAGCTTAGCTTCAGCCAGATCAAATCTGAAGCCTTAAAGGGTAGTTCATATGGTAGCAAACTGAAAAAATTCTTCGGATCCGGCGCCAATCTGGCCACAATAGCTCTTGTACTGCTCTTGTTTACCTTGCCAGGTCTTGCGGGTGTCAAGCTTGCCGCCCAGAGCCTAAGGCGCAGAAAATTGCGCCGCCAGTATGCTGGCCACTATTGGCGCGACCTGCCTTTTACTGGTGATCTGGAGCAGATCTATGCTCTCCTCAAACATGACCATCAGGCCAGCTTCGAACGTTTGCT
>CAZZGG010000080.1:0-1206 GCA_964654125.1 uncultured Oscillospiraceae bacterium | reverse complement strand
CGGCTTCCCGCCAATTTCTCTTTGAAAGTGGCTATAGCCAAGACCCAGGCAAAAAACTGCAGCTGACCCTGCAAGGTGATGAATTAAACGGCAGGCTCTTTATGTTTGCCAACTATTTGCGTGATTTTCCCAAGTTAATTGATCAGCCAGAATATGCCAACAGTATCCTGGACCAGATGATGCTCTGGGCTGTTATCTTTGGTTTTGCTGAGTCTTTCAGCTTGCATTATAAGACGCTTTTCCCCAGCTATTATGCCAACTCCTACTATACAACAGAGTCTCTAGCCCGGGTCAGGACCATCAGCAGCAGTATTGCTAGCAGCGGTGGTTCCAGCAGCAGTTCCGGTGGTGGCGGTGGTTCATTTGGTGGCGGCAGTGGCGGCGGGAGCAGGTAGCTTTCACAACCGGTGCAGATAGCCATCCCGGGCGGCCAAAAAGGGTTTTTCTAGTAGTTTATCCAGTTCTGCCTGGCTGGGGTGCAGGGTCCTGGCTAAGTGGGTCAAGATAACAGGTGCGTCTTTTTTTAAGACTGCATTAGTCTTTAGGATCCCAGTCATGGCCTGGACCATGCTGAGTGAGTTATGCTCAAAGCTGCGCCAGTCAGCTGCAAAATCAGGGCCCATGGTGCAATCAAAAATTGCCAGGTCCAGCTGCAGCTGCCGTAAATAGCGCCAGGTCCTGGTCAAGAGCCAAGCCCCATCGGTCGCATAAAGGAAGCTCTTTTCTTTTTGTTGGACCAGAAAATGCAGGGCTGTCTCAGCGCTATAAGAGCTAATATGATTGGCTGCCAGGGCTGTCAACACATAATCTTTGTAGTGCAGAGGTTTCTCCGGTACCAGGCCAATCAGATCCGCTCCAGGCAAGTCAAGCTCTTTCAGCCAGCTGGCTTCCACAAAGACCTGGAGCCGGGCCAAACCCCTTGCCTGCCTTATTTCACTAAGCTCGGTCAGAATAGCCTGATCAAAATGGTCACTATGGCTGTGGGTGACAAAAATAGCCTCAATGCCAGCCGGATCACGCCCCTGCCGGGCCAGACCAGTCAGGCAGGTCGGACCACAATCAAAAAGCAGATGGTCATCCAGCAAAAGGCAGGAAAAAAGTCTTTCTTCACCGCTTTCTAGTGGCCCTTGCCAGTCGGCTGCTCCCGTGCCAAGAAACAACAGTTCCATTTCCCAATCATCCTCTCCTACTAGTCTAGAGTGCTTT
>CAZZGG010000079.1:0-12708 GCA_964654125.1 uncultured Oscillospiraceae bacterium | reverse complement strand
CTTTCATCTGCTAAGCCCTGCTAGCAGCTGCTTACAATTTCATGCTTCAGCGCTGATTGGCGAGCTAATTGCCCGTTAAGTGTAAAAGTAAGCGCTAGTGTTTTAGTAGCAGTTAGCTCACAATATGGCTACGCACCAAATTAAGCTAGTTGATAACTTTTTTTCCAGCCCCAGTTCCTTTTAATTCCGTAAACAACCAATTGGAATAACATGCACACCATCTGGTCTTTTAAAAGCATACCCACTGGCAGTAATTACTGCTAAAAATGATGGCGGATTCATAGCATCAGTATTGATTTTCGCATGCAATCTTAACAAGGACTTTGCCCCATTATCAATTGCCTGATTACCAAGCTTAACTTCGATTGCTCCCCAGTCGCCATTTCTAAAGTGCAAGATTGCATCTGCCTCTAGCCCACTGTGGTCTCGGTAGTGAAACAATTTTCCACCTAAACTTTCTGTGTATATTCTAAGGTCGCGAATCACCAAGGATTCAAAAAGCAGACCCATAGTTTTTAAATCTTTCAGAAGATCTTCAGGGTTTACATTTAAAAAATATGCCGCTATAGCTGGATCAACAAAATGCCTAGTCGAGCTTGCTGCTATTGCTGTTTTTGAGCGCAAAGCAGGGCTCCATGCTTTTAAATCCTCTATGACAAATATCTTTCGCAGTGCTGCCAAATATTCAGATACTGTTTTTCTATTTATTGAATCATGATTAACTGTCACATCATCAGTAATCGTCTTGATTGTGGCTTGGCTAGCAATATGACGAGCGTATGATCTTAAAACTTGTTCAACCTTATCAGCGTCTCTAGCGACTCCATCGGAGGTCGAAATCTCTGTATTAACAATCATATTACAATAGCCTACAACCTGCCTTTGCTTAACCGGCAATGATTTACCAACTGAAGCTGGCCAACCACCACCAACTATTAGATTCGCGATATCCTCTAGATCATGGGGAGATTTATTGGCTATTTCTTGTTTTTTTAATAATTGCCTGAGACTGACTGCACCGTTTGAATCTCCGCTTTCAAATAAACTCATTGTTCTCATGCGCAGTCTTGAAATTCGGCCAGTTCCAGAATGGGCAATTTTAGATTCATCCACACTAGTTGAGCCAGTCAAAATATATAAGCCTGTTGCTCCTTTTTGGTCGATACTAAACCTCACAGCATCCCAAATCTGAGGAGCATCCTGCCATTCATCAATCAATCTCGGTTTATTTCCAACCAGCAATAAAGAAGGTTTTGTATCAGCTAGTCTTAGATTTTGTTCTCTTTCATCTGGATTTTGCAAAAATAATGAACTCTTTGCTTGATTAAGTCCAGTTGTCGTTTTCCCGCACCATTTAGGCCCGGTTAACAATACTGCACCAAAAGCTTCTAATTCATCTTCTAACATTTGATCTATCAATCTAGGCAAATATTCTTTCATTTTAAAACCCTCAAGTCTATTATAATAATAAACTCCCAGATTTTCAAGATTTCAACTCCCAGATTTCTAATCTTTTAACTCCCGAATTTCTAGTTTTCCAACTCCCAAATTTCTTGTTTTTAGCTTTCATGCTTCAAGCCTTGTTTTTATATTTACCGATAGAGCCGAGCAAGAACTTGCTTAAAAACCCTTCATACTGATCATAACTAGCCCAGCAAAAGGTGTTTTTTTGCTTTTACTTACCTTTAAGTACCCAGGCCTGATTGGCCAAAAGTAGAAAAACTAGCAGGACCAGGCTTTGTAAAAACATAGGCAATACAGCTATTTTTAAGCCTAGCGCCTGCTGGCTCAGCAAAAGCAGGAGTTGAAAGCTAGCTTCAGTCAGCAAGGCTAAGAAACTAACAAGGGTAAAAACACGGGCTGGCAGAGCCTTTTGGCTGGTCAGGAAAAACAAGGCCAGGCCCAGCCAGAAAAAAGAGCTCCGGGCCAGTTGCAGGCTGGTCAGGTTTTGCCAGACAGAAAGTAGGCTTTGCATAAAACCTGCCCCTACAAGCAGCCAGGCTGTGCTTTGCCAAAACTTTGCTGCTTTGCTATTTTGCATTAACAGTTGGCTGCTTAGGACAGCCAAGCAGAAATAATAAAATACGCTCAAGAAAACCAGTAAAAAAGCGGTTAGCCTAAAGGGGCCTCCAGGCACATCTCCTACAAGGCGCAGGCCCAGCCAGTTGGACAAATTATTATGCAGCTGGCTTAAAAAAAGATAAGCAGCCAGACCAAAGGCCAAGAGGGCCGACACACTGGCAGTTGCTTGTTTTTTGCCTAGCAGTTGACCAGACAGCAGCTCGTCCACTGTTACAGCCAGACAGCGGGCCAGACGGGGCAGCAAAGCGATATCCGGCAGACCATCGCCTGTTTCCCATTTGGAGACAGCCTTGTCAGTCACACCAAGTTCTTCAGCCAGTGCTTTTTGGGTCAGGCCAGCCAGATTTCTTTGCTGGCGGATCAGAAGGCCTGTTTTTTCTGGATGTGGTTCATACATTTGTTATTCCTGCTTTCTTGATCAATCTCTTTAAGACTAGCCCTGCTCGCGTCAAGAAGCAAGCTACGCTGAGCAGAAACAGGTCTACGCCCCGTGGAGTCGGATTTTTCTTTAGTTAAGATACTTTTCTCACTGGCAGAAGAAGACCAGTTGCCCCACAGCTGCCAAAGGAACCAAGAGGCGGAAAACCAGCTTTCTTGTCTCATCATTCCTGCCGTAAAACCCCTGGATTTAGCCATGTTGAGTATGCCAAACATACACCACCTGGGGCAGGCCAGATCATCTCACCTTGCAAAACAGCCGCTTAACTGTGTACAATGCAAAAGCAAGTATTCCAGCAAAGGAGATAACAACTTGAGCGCTGTATTGCATATACTATCACAAAACATCCTGCCGATTTTTTTATTGATCGGGATCGGCTTCATGCTGGACAAATTTTTCCAGCTCAACATCATCACCCTAACCAAGATAAATTTTTATCTGTTCGTGCCCTCCTTCACCTTCGTCAATCTCTACCTGACTGACATTAAGATTGATGCGGCCATGGCCTTTTTAGTCACGCTGTTGATACTGCCGGCCAACCTGCTGCTCAGCCTGCTAATCGCCAAGCTGCGCCGCTATCCGGACGGCCTTAAATATGCCTTCCAGAATGCGATCATGTTCTATAATTCAGGCAATATCGGCATCTCCCTGATCACTTTGGTCTTTAGCTCCGGGATCTACCTGGCCGGTGGCCAGACACCTTACCTGACCATGGCTGTCTCCATCCAGGTCATGGTCATGGTGGTGCAAAATATCACTCTCAACACAATTGGCTTTGTCAATGCCGGCCGGGCCAGCATGACTGTCCGCCAGGCCATCGGCAATATCTTCCGCATGCCGATTATCTACATGGTGCCCCTGGCCTTTGCTTTTAAATTCATTCCTCTGGATCTGCAGACCTTGCCCATCTGGCCAGTGCTTAACTATGCTCGCAATGGCCTGGTGCCGGTCGCCCTGGTCACCCTAGGTGTCCAGCTGTCCAAAAGTACTTTTAAGCTGGGTAACCGCGATGTCTACCTGGCCGCCTTTGCCCGCCTGATCCTGGGGCCTTTAATAGCGTTGGCCTTTATTTATCTTTTCCGGCTGCAGGGCTTGACAGCCCAGGTACTCTTTATTTCATCCAGTGTCCCCACTGCTGTCAACAGTGCCCTGATAGCCGTGGAAAGCGATAACCACCCTGATTTTGCCACCCAGATCGTCATTGTCACAACCCTGCTCAGCGCTATCTCCATGACCATCACCATCTTTTTGGCCAACATCCTCTTTCCAATGGTCTAGCAAAAGAAAGCACCTGGCGGGCTTTGTCAAAAGGCAACTCTCGCCAGGTGCATCGTAAAAACCGTTCAGCTCAGGAGACATCCTGTGTGTTCAGCAAATCACGGTTAAATACGCCGTCTTACAGTGTAGCTGGTGTGGAGCAGGCTGTGGGCCACATGACTGCCCGGACTGCCCAAAAACTCCTGGTAAAGGACTGCCAGATCCGGATTCTCATGCGATTTACGCAGCAGCTTACCCTCATCTTCCCGATATACAGCCTGGAGCCGCTTTTGGCGCACTTCATCACTGAGCGGACGTGGCTGGCCGCCGCCACTGATGCAGCCACCGGGGCAGCCCATCACTTCAATAAACAAATACTCACTTGTACCCGCCACGATCTCATCCATCAGGTGGGCGGCACCACTAAGACCACTGGTCACAGCAATTTTCACTTCCACGCCTTCAAGAAAGGACCATTCCGGCTTGACAGATTCCAGTTTGAAGGCCGCTGTCTTGATCTTTTCCAGGCCGACAATCGGCTCAACATGCAGGTTGGCAAAGGGTAGCTCCCGCCCGGTCAGCAGTTCATAGACTGTGCGCAAGGCTGCCTCCATGACTCCACCTGTCGTGCCAAAGATATCAGCCGCACCTGTGGAAAGGCCCATCGGGCTGTCAAACTTTTCATCCGGCAGCTGGACAAAATGGATGCCTGCCTCCTTGACCATGCGGCCCAGCTCACGGGTCGTCAAAACTGCATCCACATCAAAGATACCGTCCCGGGCCATTTCCGGCCGGCTTATTTCAAACTTCTTGGCTGTGCAGGGCATGACCGAGACCACGAAAAGCTGGCTGGGGTCGATCCCGATCTTACTGGCAAACCAGGATTTGGCCAGGGCACCCAGCATCATGTGGGGTGATTTACAGCTGGACAGATGGTCCAGTTTACTGCTGTAAAAATGTTCAATAAACTTGATCCAGCCCGGGCTGCAGCTGGTGATCATGGGCAGGACAGGCTGCGGCAGATGCTCAGGCAGGCCCAGCTCATCCAGCTGCTGGCGGCTGACCTTGCCCTGGGCCAGGGCAGCGCTGGCCAGGCGGCCCAGCAGTTCATAGCCTTCTTCAATAATGGTCAGATCAGCAGCAAAGTTGGTGTCAAAGACATAGTCAAAGCCCAGCCTGCGCAAGGCTGCAGCCATTTTACCTGTCACCAGTGTGCCCGGCTCCAGATCAAAAGCTTCTCCTAAGGCTGCCCGGACAGCCGGAGCTGTCTGGACCAGGACTGTCAGTTCCGGATCAGCCAGGGCCTGCCAGACCAGCTGGGTGGCATCCTTTTCCCTGAGGGCGTTAACCGGACAGACCAGGGTGCACTGGCCACAATAGGCACAGACAGCTGAGCCCAGCAAAATATCACTGCCTGAACTGATCTGGGTGGCAAAGCCACGGCCTTGGGCATTTAAGGCACCGACACCCTGGATCTCATTACAGACAGTCACGCAGCGGCGGCATAAAATGCACTTACTGTTATCCCGTTCGATCGCCGGGCTGGAAAGATCAATCAACTCCTGCGACCTGGCCCCGGTAAAACGTGACATGTCCACCTGTAATATTTCTCCCAGCTGCCTGAATTCACAATCAGGGCTGCGGTCGCAGACCAGGCAGTCAGCCGGGTGGTCGGACAGCATCAGTTCAAAAAGAACCTTCCTGGCCTGTCTGACCTTAGCTGAATGGGTCTGGACGACCATGCCGGCAGTAACCGGAGTGACGCAGGCCGCCATGAGGCTTTTGGCCCCTTCCACTTCAACCACACAGATGCGGCAGGAGCCGATCGCTTTCAGGCCCTCCAGATGGCAGAGGGTTGGTATCATGATATGGTGACGCCGGGCCACCTCAAGGATTGTTTCATGCTTTTGGGCTGTAACCAGCTGATTATTAATTGTTAACTCAAGCATAAGATTAACCTCCTTCAGCGATAGTCACAGCGCAGGCAGCGCATGGCTTCAGCAATGGCGTTCAGCTTATGATAGCCGCAGATCACTTCAGCAAAAGAGTCACAGCGTTCTTCAGGATCCAGGACCTTCATGGCAAAGCGTTCGTGCTCGACCAGGTCAGGATCGTCAAAGGGATCCGGGATTTTAATCGGCTCGCCCTTGTTGAGCACTCCTGTGCCGCCCAGATAGCGGTCAATTGACTGGGCGGCCTTTTTACCATCAGCGATAGCCGTGATCACAACATCAGCACCGCGCACCACATCACCACCAGCAAAAACACCAGCCATGGTTGTCTCCTGGGTGTCATGCTCAATCACGAATGTGCCCCAGTCGGTCAGCTCAACTTCATCGGCCCGCACAAAAGGCAAGTCGGAATATTGGCTGATGGCCGGGATGACCATGTTGACATCAAAGGTCACCTGCTCATTGTCCAGTTTGACCGGACGGCGCCGGCCCTCCCGGTCAAAGCCAGCTAGTTTCATGCGCTGGCAGACCACCTGTTCGACTCTGGCCCGGCCGGCAAAGTAGAGAGGATCAACCAGTTCATGAATGATGATGCCTTCTTCGATTGCCTCGCGGATCTCCCGCTTGGCAGCCGGCATATCAGCAATGCTGCGCCGGTAGAGCACATGCACTTCCGAAGCACCCTTACGCAGGGCAACCCGGGCGGCATCCATGGCTGTACTGCCGCCACCGATCACGGCAACAATGCCCTCGACGGTGACAGGCTGGCCCAGATTGACATCACGCAGGAAATCGAGGCCGTGGTAGACACCGGGCAGGTTTTCGCCAGCCACGCCGATCTTGCGCGAATGCTGGGTGCCGGTTGAAATGTAGATGGCGTCATATTTTTCCCGCAAGTGGGAAAACTGGATATCCTTGCCCACCTCAGTATTGGTGTGGACAGTTATACCCACCTGACAGATGGTCCTGATCTCATGTTCCAAAACCTTTTCCGGCAGGCGGTACTCGGGTATACCAAAAGCCAGCATACCGCCAGCCAGAGGCTGGGCCTCAAAAACATCAACAGTGTAGCCGAGCCGGCCCAGATAGTAGGCACAGGTCAGGCCAGATGGTCCGGCACCTATAACAGCGACAGACTTATCTTTTTTGGGGAAGACCAGATCCATGACCGGACGATCCTGCTTCATGGCCTCATCGGCGGCATAGCGCTTCAGGTCAGCGATGGCCAAAGGCTCGTCAAGCTGGGCCCGGCGGCAGGCGCTCTCACAAGGGTGGGTGCAGACCCGGCCGCAGATCGCAGCAAAGGGATTCTCCTGACGGATCAGGTTATAAGCATCGATTGGCCGATTAGCAGCAATGAGGGCCAGGTAACCCGGTACGTTGACCCCGGCCGGACAGGCATTCTCACAAGGTGAGAGGAAAAGCTCCGAACAAACCCCGGCCCGGCAGTATTTATGCCGGATATGCTCATCGTATTCTTCCCGGAAATACTTGATGGTGCTGAGAACCGGGTTGGGCGCTGTCTGGCCTAGTCCGCACAAAGCTGTCGCCTTGATGGTCTCACCCAGCTCCAGCAGTTTTTCCACATCACCTTCCTGGCCCCGGCCCTGGGTGATATTTTCCAGGATATCCAGCATCCTTCTGGTGCCTAGGCGGCAGGCAACACACTTGCCGCAGGACTCATCCTGGACAAACTCCATGAAAAAGCGGGCCACATCCACCATACAGGTGTCTTCATCCATACAGATCAGGCCACCTGAGCCCATGATGGCACCCAGTTCGACCAAAGACTCATAATCAATCGGGGTGTTGAGATGCTCTTTAGTCAAACAGCCGCCGGAAGGTCCACCGGTCTGGGCCACCTTAAACTTTTTACCCCTGGCTACACCACCGCCAATATCATAGATGACCTCGCCCAGGGTGATCCCCATGGGCACCTCGACAATGCCGGTGTTCTGGATGTCCCCGGCCAGGGCAAACAATTTGGTGCCCTTGCTTGCTTTTGTGCCGATCTGGCTGAACCACTCCGCCCCGCCCAGGATAATGGCCGGGACATTGCCGAAGGTCTCAACGTTATTAATCACAGTCGGCCGGCCGAAAAGTCCTTTTTCCGTCGGGAAGGGCGGTTTCTGGTTAGGTTCACCCCGGCGGCCTTCAACTGAGTTCATCAGGGCTGTTTCCTCACCACAGACAAAAGCTCCGGCTCCGATCCGCAGTTCCAGATTGAAGGAAAAATCTGTACCAAAGATATTATTTCCTAACAGCCCCCGCTCCTGGGCCAGCTTGATCGCCTGGCTGAGTCTTTCGATAGCCAGGGGGTATTCCGCCCGGACATAGACAAAGGCTTCCCCGGCCCCGATGGCATAACCGGCTATAGCCATACCTTCAATCAAGCCAAAAGGATCACCTTCTAAAAGGCTCCTGTCCATAAAGGCGCCTGGATCACCTTCATCAGCGTTGCAGATTAGATATTTCTGCTCGCCGGCCGATTTGCGGGCCAGGGCCCACTTGAGCCCGGTCGGAAAACCGCCGCCGCCCCGGCCGCGCAGGCCGGAGGCCTTAATTTCTTCAATCACATCAGCAGGACTCATCCGGGTAAGCGCCTGCTCCAGAGCAGCAAAACCGTCCTGGGCAATATACTCATCCAGCTTGCTGTAATCAATCTTGCCGCAGTTTTTCAAGACGATCTTTTTCTGGCGGCTGAAAAACTCCAGTTCGTTGAGATGGGTCACGTGACGGCCTGTCTTGGGGTCAAGCGGACATAGCTCAGTGACTATCTGGTTGTTTTGCAGATGGCTTTGCACAATCCGGGCCATGTCAGACGGCTGCAGCTTACAGTAAAATACTTCGCCAGGCTGAACCAGCATGACGGGGCCGATATCACATATACCCATGCAGCCTGTCATCTTGACCTGGACGGAATTTTGCAGGTCTGCCGCCTGCAGGGCTTGCAGCAGGGCACTTTGCACCTGAACACAATCACAGGAAATGCAACTGGCTCCAGCACAGATTAAAACGCTCCATTTATAGCGGGCCTGCCGGGCCAGATAGTGTTCCTTTACACTGAGAAGGTCTGCTTTAGTTTGAATTTTAGCTTTGATCTCCTGCATGACTACACCCCCTATTCATACAAGGCCAGGATTTCCTGCAGCTTGTTGGGGTTGACCCTCTTGTGGACGAAATTATCTATCGCCACGGCCGGAGCCAGTCCGCAGGCACCAATACAACGTTTCACTTCCAAAGAGAAGCGCTGATCCCGGCTGGTCTGGCCCACATCGATGGCCAGTTCCTCTTTGATGGCATCCAGGACTTCCTTGCCACCTCTGACATAGCAGGCTGTGCCTAGACAGACCTGGATGGTGTGCCTGCCCTTGGGCTGGGTGGTGAAGTAGGAATAAAAGGAGATCACTCCGCTGATCTGGGACATGGGCAGGTCCATTTCAGTGCAAATAAAACGCTGGACCTGCTCTGGCAGGTAACCGAAGATGGCCTGGGCCATGTGGAGAATCTGAATCAGGTTACTGGGCTTTTTTTCATAGTCAATGATCACCTGGCTCAGTTGCTTGTACAGAGCACTTTCATCAAGAGAGTGGGCCAGACAATTGCATTGCAGTTCAGTAGTCATGTCGCCTCCTTAAAATTTGCTGTTTCAGCTTGCGCAAACGTTTAAGTTAATCTGCGATAACAGGTCCTACAATATGGCTGTCTATGTCAAATCAGGCTTGATTTGACGGCTTCACTAATTCTTTTTGTGTGCAAACGTTTAGGAAAACTGTTGTTGTCTCATGAGAATCATTGTAGCACAGGATATTATTTTTAGGCAGAGCGATTTTTTGTATCTTTTCCTGTATTTAGTCGGATATTAGTCTTTGTTTACACATTATTCATAATGCCGGTCTAAAATGTTATAAGTTATCACTAATTTTCCAGGAGGAACAAAATGGGCAAAGTAGAAAAAATAGCAAAATTGGCAGCCAAGGGTAAAACTGACAAAGTTGTCGCAATGCTGAAGAACAAAGATGCTGCAGTCAGGCAGGCTGCAATAGCCGGACTGGGCCAGATTGGCGACGACAATTCGCTCAACACACTGGTCGTTTTGCTGCGCGACCCGGATGCAGAAATCCGCAAAGGTGCCATCAAGGCCCTGGGCGCCCTGTCAACCACTGACACACGCAGTTCTACTGCCAAAACTCATCTGCACCATCTTAAGACAAACGAAAAAGATCCCGGAGTCATCCAGGTTCTGGAAGAGACCTTTGCCTTAATCAGCAATAATTAAGCCGCAGGTCTTTCAGCTAAATTAATTAAAGCAAATCGGCTGCGATTTTTCGCGCCGTTTTTGTTGCTGCCAGGCCACCCAGGGCGGTTTCTTTCAGCTCGGCCGGCATCTGGTCACCGATAACTTTCATCGCTGCGATCACCTCATCTGCCGGAATCACACTCTCGATGCCGGCCAGGGCCATTTCGGTTGCCACCAAAGCGTTGGCGGTGCCGCTGGCATTTCTTTTTATGCAGGGCACTTCAACCAGTCCGGCCACCGGATCACAGACCAGACCAAGCACACTTTTTAAAGCCAAGGCACAGGCCTGAGCCGCCTGATGTGGACTGCCACCCAAAAGCTCAACAGCTGCAGCTGCAGCCATGGCGGCAGCACTGCCACATTCTGCCTGGCAGCCTCCGGAGGCACCAGAAATACTGGCCTTGTTGGCTATGACCAGGCCAAAACCGGCCGCAGTAAACATAGCTGGCAGCAGCTTTTCATCGGACAGCTGCCTGTCTTCAGCTAGAGTTAGTAAAACAGCAGGCAGGATACCACAAGAGCCTGCCGTTGGTGCAGCAACAATCCGGCCCATACGGGCATTCACTTCCGTGACCGCCAGCGACCGGGCCAGGGCCCGGCCCAGCAGCGGGCCGAGAATAGTTTTTTTCTGGTCAACCCTGGTCTGGATTTTTTTAGCATCCCGGCCGCTCAGGCCGGAAGCTGATAATTGATCAGATTTGACCCCCTGTTTAGCCGCCTGGCGCATCACATCCAGCCGCCTGGCCATGATAGCCAGTATTTCTTCTTCAGATTTATCCAAAGTCAGAGCCTGTTCGGCCAGGACAGCCTGGCCGATTGTTATTTTTTCAGTCTCAGCCTTTGTAACTATTTCAGCGATCGACATGTATGACAGCATAGATACTCCTAAAGCAGCACCGGCAGGATTAAAGAAACACTGAAGATGCCGTTGACAGCATTGATCTTATTACGCAGCTGGGTGCAGACCGGCTGGTCTGTTTCGATCACCATGACTGCAGCTCCGCCGCGGCGGGCCCGGAAGACCTTCATGCTGGCAATATTGATGGCCGCTTCAGAAAGCAGACTAGTCACCCCGGAAACCAGGCCGGGTGCATCCAGATGACTGACCAACAGGGTCGGATAGTCGCCATTAAAGGAGACATCCAGATTGTTGACAGACTCAATCAGGATGCGGCCACCGCCGGTTGAAGCACCACGCACAATTGTGGTTTTCCCGTCCGCACTGACCAGTTCAATCACTGCTGTGTTGGGATGGGCACCCGGTAGCTCAATCTGTTGGAAACGGGCTTCCAGGCCTGCTTTTTCAGCCAGCTCCCAGCTGTCCTTGATCCTTTCATCGTCCGGCTGGAAACCCAAAAGCCCAGCCAGGATAGCCTTGTCCGTCCCATGGCCCTTGCCGGTTTTGGCAAATGAACCAGCCAAGCTGACCAGCGCCTTGACCGGCCGATCCGGGGCCAGGGCCCGGGCGATCAGGCCGATATGGACAGCGCCGGCCGTGTGCGAACTGGAAGGACCCACCATGATGGGACCGATAATATCAAAACTGTTCATGGATCAGACCGCCTGTAGCGTAACACGGCCTGGCGGGCAGCCTGGACCTCATCGAGCCGGTTGACAACTGTGCTTGACGGAGCCTGTAAAGCTAGTTCCGGCTCTGTTTTTGTTTCCTGGTCAATCGCCAGCATGGCGCTGATAAAATCATCCAGAGTCTGTTGATTTTCCGTTTCCGTCGGTTCAATCATCAAGGCTTCCTTGACAATGAGAGGAAAATAGATGGTCGGCGGATGGTAGCCGTAGTCAAGCAGCCTTTTGGCAATATCCAAGGTGCTGACACCACGCTCTTTTTGCCAGACACCGGAAAAGACAACTTCATGCATACAGATGCGGTCAAAGGGCAGGGCATAGGCCTGGGCCAGTTTGACCCTGATATAGTTACTATTCAGAACCGCAGATTCCGCCACCCGGCGCAGCCCTTGGGCTCCATTGGCCCTGATATAGGCCCAGGTCTTGACCAGGACGGCAAAGTGGCCATGGAAGGCCTTGAGCCGGCCAATGCTGAGCGGCCTGGCGCTATCTAGATAATAGTCTCCTGCCGCAGTTTGCTGCACCAGGGGTACTGGCAGATAGGGCTGGAGCAGATCTTTGACACCGACCGGACCTGAGCCCGGTCCACCACCGCCGTGAGGTGTGCTAAATGTCTTGTGCAGGTTCAAGTGGACAACATCAAAACCCATGTCCCCGGGCCGGGTCAGCCCTAAGATGGCATTGGCATTGGCGCCATCATAATAAAGCAGGCCGCCGGCCGCATGGACAAGCTCGGAGATCTGCTCAATATTTGTTTCAAATAAACCCAGGGTGTTGGGGTTGGTCAGCATCAGGCCGGCGGTCTGTGGTCCCAGCAGCTGGGCCAGGGCGGCCACATCAACATTGCCCCTGGCATCTGAACTGACTTCAACCACTTCAAAGCCAGCCATCACGGCTGAAGCCGGATTGGTGCCATGGGCTGAGTCCGGCACTATCATCTGACGCCGGGCGAAGTCTTTTCTCTGATCATGGTAGGCCCGGATCATCATCAGGCCAGCCAGCTCACCTTGAGCACCGGCAGCCGGCTGCAGGCTGAAGCGGTCCATACCTGTAATGGCACAAAGCATCTTTTCCAGCTCAGCCATGATCTGCAG
>CAZZGG010000078.1:0-12828 GCA_964654125.1 uncultured Oscillospiraceae bacterium | reverse complement strand
GTTTATGTGCGGCAAGGCTCCAGCTCTGCCCAAGCTAGCTGGGAGCAGATTCGCCAGTTCATCAAAGTCTCGGCAGCAGAGTCGTTTGAATCCAGCAGAAGCCTGGTCCAGAACTTAAGCTTTGCTGAAGCCAAGACAGAGTTCAACAGCAGAAAACTTGACTTTGCTGAGGATAAATATGCTAGACTTGGTATGCAGGATTCAGGCGGTCTTTTTACTAATCTGGCCTTGCTGCTGGCTGACCAATGCCAGCATAGCGTCAAACTGGCTGTCTATGCTGATCAGGCTAACACTGTCTTTTTGGATCGCCGGGAATTTGTTGGATCTGTTTTTCGCCAACTGCGCGAGGTGTTTGATCTTATACTGTTAAGTAACCGGACTCAATCAGAAATCAGGGGGCTGGACCGGCATGACAGGATGGATTACCCTGTCGAAGCGATCAGAGAGGTCCTGCTTAATAGCCTGGTGCACAGAGACTATAGTTACAGTGGTAGCATCCTGATTAATATTAATGCAGCCCGGCTAGAATTTATCTCGCTGGGCGGCTTGGTGGCCGGCCTTAATACTGCTGATATATTAAGCGGTATCTCCCAAACACGCAACCCTGGCCTGGCCCAGATATTTTTTCGTTTAAAGCACATTGAAGCTTACGGTACTGGCCTGCGCAGGATTTTTGCGCTTTACAAAAACTGTCCCTTACAACCTGAACTGGCTGTGACTGCCAATACCTTCAGGCTCAGCCTCCCGAACATGAATTTTGCCGCCGCGGCAAGTCTGGTACAGGAAGAGAGTGTTAGCTATCAGCCTAGGCCGCAAGTGACCGGGCAAATGGCCAAAGTCTTGGCTTATCTGTCAAATCATGGCCAGATCAATGACGCAGAACTGATGGAGCTGCTGGCAATAAAAAAGACCAGGACTTATTTGCTGAGCAAGCAAATGGAAGAAATGGGCCTGATCAGCATTCTAGGACGAGGTAAGGACAAAAAGATCATTTTGAACTAATTTGATCTGCCAGGTTAAATAGAAAAAGAAGATTATCCTTTGCCTGATCTAGCCCAGTTTGGCGCTTAATTTGGCTAGTATCTCCCAGACCCAGCAAAGACAAATTGTGAAGACCCATTGCCAAGCTTGATGTATTTGTGAGCCGTTAGAGTAGACTAGCCGATGAATTAGACAACGATTTTGTAGTGGCAAGAAATTTTGAGAAATATAAATGTCGTATATACGAAATAATTATTCGTTGAAAATTTGTTTTGCAGCTTATAAGTTGATATAATCAAGTTAGCAAAAAAAATCGTAAATACGAAAAAAATAACTGAGGTGCAGAGATGGTCATAAAGCGAGATCAGTATCTAAATCAATTAATCAAGAAAAAAAATAATGGCAGAGTAAAAATCATTACAGGAGTAAGAAGGTGTGGAAAATCCTATTTGCTTTATCAATTGTATAAAGATTATCTTTTAAGCAAGGGAGTAGCGCAAGAACAAATTATTGAGCTGGCTCTTGATGATATTGACAATGTTAAATATAGAAATCCTTTTGCATTGAACGAATATATCAAGCAAAAAACAGCAAATGACCACAGATATTATGTTTTCATTGACGAGATCCAATTCTCACAAACTGTGAAAAATCCTTATATCGAGGGTTCAGAAGAGAAAATAACCTTTGTTGATACCTTGCTCGGGCTCATGAAGAATAAGAACCTAGATATTTATGTAACTGGAAGCAATTCCAAGATGCTTTCCATAGATATATTGACACAATTTAGAGATCGAGGAGATGAGATTCGCGTTTACCCTCTTTCTTTTCAAGAAGTCAGTAATATATATGAGGATAAGAACAAGGCTTGGCAAGACTTTGTCGTTCTTGGTGGTATGCCTCATATATTTAGTCTTGAAACATTTGAGGAAAAAAGTGGGTATTTAAAAAATCTCTTTGTAGAAACTTACATAAAAGATATTATTGAAAGGAATAAGGTGCAAAATGACAGTGTCATACTAGAGACTTTGTTGGATTTTGTTGCTTCAGCCATTGGCTCCTTGCTGAACCCATTAAAGCTCGCAAATCGCTTTAAATCTGAAAAACAGATTGGTATTTCAAATCATACAATTGCTAGGTATCTAAAGTTTTTTGAGGAAGCATTTATCTTAAGTTCTGCCCAAAGATATGATATTAAAGGAGCAAAATACTTCTCCACCCCCTTAAAATACTATTTCTCAGATCTAGGTTTAAGAAATGCGAGACTGAATTTCAGGCAAGTGGAAGAAAGCCACATCATGGAAAATATCATCTATAATGACTTGATGCGCAGAGGTTATAGTGTTGACGTTGGTGTAGTGGAATACAATCAAAGCAAAGCAGGGAAAAATATAAAAACCCAATTGGAAGTTGACTTTGTCGTCAATCGGGACAATATCAGGTTTTACATTCAATCAGCTTTATTTTTGCCAAGTCAAGCAAAGCTTGAGCAGGAAAGGCACCCACTAAGGCGCATTGATGATTCATTTAGAAAAATCATCATTGTAAAAGATGATGTGATCCCAAGATACGATGAGCTGGGAATTTACTACATCGGCGTGAAAGACTTCTTATTGTCAGATACTTTGCTTAGCATCTAGGCTGACAGTGACAAAGGATCAAGCGCAGCATAGAAAAAAGTTTTGCAATGTTTAACTTCTGCCAAACATCAGTATGATGAGAAAAGATGTGTCTTAGTGTTCTAGTCAAGTTTGACACTGACAGCCGGTGAAAATCCGCTGCTGGCCAGACCATTATTGGCCAGCAGCTTGTACCAGTAAGTGCCGGCAGTCAGGTCCTGGTCCAGATAGCTGCTATCTGTCACAGGGCCCAGGTTTTCATAATGGCCAGTACCACCAGGCTCGGTGCTGCGAAAGACTTCATAGCAATCCGCATCTGCGACGGCGGACCAGGTCAGGATAACCTGGCCTTTTTGGGCTTCGGCTTTAGGTGCATCAGGAGTTGCTGCCTGGGGCAGGAGGGTGAAGTTAGTGCCGGTCAGGCAGGAAGATTTATTGGCCAGTCGGTTCAAGGCATTACCGTCAATAAAAACTGATTTATCGACACTGGTCACACCATTGGTCATTTCAATCGGGTCGCTTGTGCTGTAGCGCCCACCCAGGACATTGTTGGTCAGCTGGATATTACTGGCTGCAGCATTGGAAAAGGTGATGCCATTATCGGCACTGCCAATGATGGTGTTGCGCTCAAAGGTGATGTTTTCCACTGTATGGCTGCTGCCAATGCCCCAACCTGAAACATTAAAGCCGGCCCGGCAGTACTTGATCTCATTATCGTGGATGTAAACACCGTCCAGGTGGCCGTTATTTTCTGCGCCTACTATGATACCATTGCCGCAATTTACCACCAGGTTTTCATAAACTTCAATATCGGTCTGATAGCGGTCCCAGGCGTCGAGATAGATCCCGTTCATGCCCCAGGGGCCGGCGGTCAGATCGTGGACATAGTTGCCATAAATCTTACCATAAGATGAACCGCCCTTGGCATCGATACCCTCCTTGAGGCCGGCAAAGACTTCATTGTTGTTGATGGTGAATTCCTGGATGCCATGCAGGCTGATCGCTTCCTCAGCACCTTTAGTGTTGGAGTACTCAACCACATTGTGACTGATGGTGATACGGCTGCCCCAGAAAAAGGCGATACCGCTGGCGGCGGTATTGTAGGTACGGCAGTTTTTAACCAGCAGCTCCCGGCCGCCAGAAAATTCACCTGCCATGTTGCCGATGCCAAAATAGTCTGAGTTGATGACAGTAAGGCCATCAATAATGATATAGGACTGGCCATTGCTGTCAAAAAGGGCCTCCCTGTTGTCAGCCAGAGCAAAACCTGCCCCATCCAGGATGACAGTATCACCTGGATAACTAGCGAAGGTGATTGGGGCACTTGCGCTGCCGGATCTTTCCAGCAGGACCTGCTCCTTATAGCAGCCCGCCCTGATATAAACTGTTGTGCCCGGCCCGACTGTTTCAGCAGCCTTCTGGATGGTGCGCCAGGGGGCAGCAGCAGTGCCGGGGTTGCTGTCACTGCCATTTAATGCGACATAAAAATAATCAACCTCGACCTGAGCAGGGCCTGGTGTGACCGGGCTACTGGTCTTTACAGTAGCCAAGCTGATTTCAGGAGCCGGCACAATCTGGCAGGAACCGGCCAGTAGCAATAAAGCTGCTAGCAGGGCACTGGCAAGGAGCTTGATTTGATAGAAATATTTTATAGCTGACATAGCTGGCCTGGCCTCCTTAAAGGGTGTATTTAAACAAAAGCAGACTAGTCAAGCGTGACGCTGACAGCTGGCGAAAATTCACTGCTGGCCAGACCATTATTGGCCAGCAGTTTATACCAATATGTGCCGGCAGCCAGCTCCTGGTCCAGATAGCTGGTTTTTGTCACTGGTCCAAGATTTTTATAATAGCCCTTGCCGCCGGAATCGGTGCTGCGAAAGACTTCATAGTTAATTGCCTTGGCGGCAGGAGTCCAGCTCAAGCTGACCTGGCCTTTCTGGGCTTGGGCCTTCAGATCTGTGGGGGCTTTGGCCTGAGGCAGGAGGGTGAAATTCGTCCCGGTCAGGCAGGTGGCTTTATTAGCCAGCCGATTTAAGGCATTACTGTCAATAAAAACTGATTTATCTACAGAGGTCACACCATTGGTCATTTCGATCGGGTCGCTGCTGCTGTAGCGCCCGCCCAGGATGTTATTGGTCAGACGGATATTACTGGCCGAGGCATTGGAAATACTGATGCCATTATCAGCGCTGCCAATGATGGTGTTGCGGTCAAAGGTGATATTTTCCACTGTGTGGCTGCTGCCAATGCCCCAGCCAGAAACATTAAAACCGACCCGGCAAAATTTTATTTCATTATTATGGATAAAGACCTTATCCAGATGACCATTATTTTCAGCACCAACAATAATGCCGTTGCCACAGTTCACCACCAGATTATGGTAAACTTCAATATTGGTCTGGTAACGATCCCAGGCATCGATATAGATACCATTCATACCCCAGGGACCAGCTGTCAGGTCGTGGACATAATTCTTATAAATCTGACCAGATGAGGAACCGCCTTTGACATCGATGCCTTCTTTTAGGCCAGCGAAGACTTCATTGTCACTAATGGCAAAAACCTGGATGCCATGCAGGCTGATGGCTTCTTCAGCACCCTTGGTGTTGGAGTATTCAACCACATTATGACTGATAGTGATATTGCTGCCCCAGAAAAAAGCTATGCCACTAGCAGCAGTGTTGTAGGTGCGGCAATTTTTGACATGTATCTCCCGACCTCCAGAAAACTCGCCAGCCATGTTGCCGATACCGAAATAGTCTGCGTTGATGACCTGGATGCCATCGATAATGATATAGGACTGGCTGTTGGTGTCAAAAAGAGCCTGCCGCTTACTGGCCAGGCTGAAGCCTTTGCCATCCAGGACAACAGTTTCACCCGGATAACTGGCAAAAGTGATCGGAGCATCTTTGCTACCGGATCTTTTCAGCAGTACCTGCTCCCTATAGCTACCTGCCCGGATATAAACTGTATCACCTGGTCCGGCCTTTACTGCTGCCTGCTGGATGGTGCGCCAGGGCGCTGTGTTAGTACCAGGATTAGCATCACTGCCGTCCAAAGCGACATAAAAAGCAGCTGTCTTGGCAGCATCTTCCGTGCTATTTGGTCGGGGCTGAGGGACAGCTGTCGGTGTTGGCGCACTGGTCTCCTGCGTTGGCCTGATCACTGGGCTGGGCTTTATTTCAGCCGTAGGTATTAGCGTGATTGTTGGTGTTTTTTCGGTTGGACTAAGGCTGCTTTGTGCGGGCGGGTCACTAGGAGCGGGGGCAGTTGGCGCAGGAGTCACCTGATCACTAAAGCTGCTGGTGGCTCCCTGTGAGCTTGTAGTGGGCAGAGCGATAGCTGTCGGCCCGCTGGTCGGACTGATCTTTGCACTGGCCAGGGTCAGGGCTGGAGGCCTTTCACTGGCCTCAGGTCCGCTAATTGCAAAAACAGTTTCTTCTGCTGGCTGTGTTCGTGCCTGGCTGGCCTGACTAGGCAAAGAACCTGGTCTTTTTACTGAAGTTGCAGGCCAGGCAAGGGCAGCTGCTGCCGCAGCAAGAAGGATGATGAGGAGGAGCCTACCGGCCCGGAAAGACTTTTTTGGGGGTAGCTTACTTTTATTGATCATTTATCTCCTTTCGGCACAGGCCACTACCGATCAAGCTCAAGGTTTAAGAAAAGAGCGCCAAATGCTATTTTTGACCAGGACCAGGCCGGAGACCTGGAGCTGATTAACTGCAAAACTGCCAAGGGCCAGCTTGATGTCTAAAAAGCTGGTCACTTTTTGCTGGATGAGCAAAAGTACGCCAGCAGCAGATCCAGCCAGGGCCAGGGCGTCGGGTTCAGGCAGAAAAGCTGGACAGTCCAGCAGGATGTAATCATAGCGGGCTGCTAAAGAGGCCAACAGTTCCTGCATGGCAGGGCTGGCCAGGCTGGCAGCTGGATCTGTTGGAATACTACCCCGGCAGATGAAATCAAGCCGGCTTAGATCAGTTTTAATGATCAGCTTGTCTAGTGCGGCCTGTTTGGCCAGCAGCTGGGAGAGGCCGCGCTTTTGCTGGCAGGCAAGAGGCTCTGCCTGGGCCGGCTGACGCCAATCACAGTCAAGCAAAAGGATTTTGCCTCTTGTCAGCTGGACCAACTGCCGGGCCAGCTGATAGGAGCAGCTGGGCAGAGCTTTATCTGCTCCAAGACCGGTCACGATGATGCTTTTGGGGCCAGGGCCTAGCGCCTTTAAAAAATTGCCGGCCAGTTCCTTGTAGCTGCGCAGCAGGCCCGGGCCGGGCACAGCTGCCAGGGCCCGCTGCCGGATCTGGCCCAGCAGCGGGCTAGCAAAACGCCTGGTTAAATCACTTTTATCCCTGACCCTTCTATCTGTCTTATGCAAGATCATGGCCAGCAGCAGGCTGGCAAAAAAACCAACCAGGCAACCGGCCAGGCCATATTTAAATAAGCTGGGACCACTGGGAGCAGTTGGCAGCTTGGCCGGGCTGAGCAGCTTTATTGTATCGCTGCTGTTGATCGTGCCAATCAGCAAAGGAGCCAGCCTACCGGCTGTTTCTGCCAGCAGCAGCGCATCTTCCGGCTTGTTGCTCACCACTGCTAACTGGAAATATTCCGTATCATTCAGCAGTTGAAATTCCAGCATATTGGCCAGCTGGCCTGCTGTATAGCCCAGCCCGCTGGCCTGGGCGACCTGGTCAAGGAAAACATCAGTGTGCAAGACTTCAAGATAGGAGAGGACAACTTTTTGCAGGTAATTAAGATCACTCAGCGGGGTCTGGTAACTGTCTGTGTTAGTAGTCGGAAGCTTGGCGACATACAAAATGGCTACTGCTGTATATTCCTTGTCTGCCTGGAAAAAAAGAGCCGCCAGTGCCGCTAATAAACAGATACCGACACATATGACCACTAAAATAAATCTTCTTTTCAGGATAAAAAATAAATCAGTGATTGAATATCTTTTTTCTGTTGCTTGATCCATCTTGCCTATCTCCCATCTGTTTTATTTGGTCTTGCTGAGCTGGGCCAGGCAGTCAAAGTACATTGCTGCAACGCCCAGCTCCAAGGGATTATGAATGACAAGGGCCAGACTGGCAGCTGCTGCATCCACTCCGCAAGGCATACCTGGCACTGCAATAATACTGTTCTTACTGACATCTTCTTTTGTGATCACCCCGGCTGCAGGAGTGGCATCAATTATATAGTTGAAGTCTCTTTTTGCATCTGTTTGTGCCATGAGCCGGGCCTGGGGCAGCTGGCTGGTCAGCTGGGCCGCCTTTGCCTTATCTAAATCAGAGATGACCGGAACCAGCTCCTGGCTGGCCAGATAGGAGGCAGCAGCCAGGCCGACCGGCCCTGCCCCCAGCACCAGCACCGGCTGCTTTTGGGGGCAGCTGCCTTTATTTTCCAGAGCTGCAATCAAGGCTGCAGCAAAAGCCCGGCCGGTCGCCTGGCTGTTATCTGAATGAACCTTGCTGCCGATGCCAAAGGCTAAAAAGACCTGGTCATCAGCCAGGAAGGCCAGTTCAGAGCCGCTGGCATAAGCTTCCTGGATACCGGCCACATCTGTATTAATGGTGACCTGGACCGGGACAGCCAGGTGGCTCAAAATAGCCGCCACTGAGCGGGCAAAGCCCTTGATCAGGCCCAGCCCGCTGCTGACAGGAACCACCGCAGTTTTCAGGGGCCTGCAACTTGCCTTGGTCAGGCCAGCCGCCTTTTGGGCGACCAGCTGGAGCGACTGGCCGGTCTTTTCAGTAAAGATTTTTTCATAATGGTTTAATTGCAGATCCAGCTGGGCCAGATCAGTTTCCAGCAGTCTGGTCATAGGGATCCTCCTATCCTTCAATCAGGAGCCAATCTTTGATGGCCAGCTCCTGTTTGACCTGATCGACAAAGTCAATAAATTGCTGCTCTGCTTCCTGCCGGCTGGGCCCTGTTGTAATAACGATGGCCTTCCAGGCCAGGCTGCCGGGCGTATAATCAGTGATGGCTGCAGTGGAACCAAAAAAATCTGCGTGAATCTGCAGGTTTTTGCAATTACCCATGATCCTTTCGCCCAGAACCCTGATCTGCCCACCAGCCACCTGGACCTGTTGGTAGGCACAAAACTGGCTGGCGGGGACTAGGCTGATTGCATCTTTTTGGCCCAGGGCCAGCTTAACGAGCATATCGACCAGATTCATACCGCTGGCATGATAGATGCTGACCGGAGTCTGGCTGGGCAGGCGGGCATCTATTTCCAAGAGCTTCAGCCGGCCCCGCTGGCTGATCACTTCAATATCAAAGATACCCTTGATCTTTAGGCTCGCGGCCAGGCTGTGCCCGATGGCCAGCATCTGCTCTTCTTCCGCAGCACTCAGCTGGGCCGGTGCGATGACGCGTTTACAATCATAAACGCTGTCGCAGATGATCTCAGTGATCTGGGGCATGATGAAAGTTTCCCCGTCGCCCAGCACTTCCAGGGAAAATGAGCGTCCTTCCAGGTATTCTTGGATGACAATCCCAGCCCGGCCATGCCGGGCCAGGTATGCTGCCAGATCAGCCGGGCAAGCGGCCTTGTAAACATGCTGGCTGCCGCTTTGCCCGTCTGGTTTCAGGATCAAGGGATAGTCACAGGCTGGATAAAGCTCTGGGATAGGTAAATCGTTTTCAATAAAGAGCTGGTTTGATTTATGCTTGGAACTGGAAATAGCGTAGGCTGCCTGGTCAAAGATGAGCAGGGTGCCGGTTTCTGCCTGGTATTCCAGCAGCCGGGCCAGGGCCTGCGTGTCTTCCAGGGCTGGTAAAACCACATCCGCTTGCCTGAACAGGCGGGTGAGTGTGGCCTTGTCATAAACATCGGCCACAACAGCTGCGTCGGCTAGTCCCAGGCCCGGGGCCTGGGGATTATGGTCCAGCACAGTGACATGGTAGCCGGCCTGGCGGGCCAGGTAGATGGCTTCCACCCCCTGCAGTTTTGCTCCAATCACTAATAAATGCAGCACTCTGATCAGCTCCTTGCTGGCTGTGGGCCATTTTTGCGCCGGGCCACCCAACTGGCATATTCCTGGGCTGTGGCGTTTTTCAGGCCGCAGCGGTCCAGGGTTGACTGGATTCCCGCCACTGTGCGGTAACCCTCGTCTATGCCCGCCTTACTGGTGGCCACCCCGGCAAAGCCTTGCTCGGGCGGGATCAATGAAGTGATGACATTGGCACCGGCCTGTAATCTTTTGGCCAGACCGGGCAGCCCTTCCACATCCAGTGAAGCTGGAATGAGGCGGTCAGGAAAGAGCAGGCGCATGACAGCGATATTTCTCAGTTCACTGCTGTAATCCGGTTCAGGCGCAGCATAAAAGGGCGTCCCTGCCTGAGGTATAAAGGTCATGGTGCGCACCTGGGCTGCCTCAAGACTGCGCATGACTGCAAAAGAATCTATATTGTCGGATAAGCTGTCACCCACACCGGTTAATAGGCCCTCTTCCAGCAAAAAACCCAGCTGGCCAGCCCTGATTTTGGCAGCCATGCGTGCTTCATAGTCCTGCTCCAGGCGTAAGCGGGCAAAAAGCGCACGGTTGTGGGTTTCCTGGTAGAGCGCATACCAGTCAGCGCCAGCCTGGTGGACCTGTTCCAGAGCGCTGGTATCAAGCAGGCCCGGCGAGACCATAACTGACAAGCCAGTTGCCTCTTTGACCAATTGGACGATCCGGGCAAGAAGCTCTGGCTGATCGGTGTAATAAGGATCATCGCCGGTGGTCAGGTCAATCAGATGCACACCGGATTCTTGCAGATCGCAGGCGGTTGCCAGCACTTCGTCTGCTGTTTTGCGATAACGGGGTGGTTTATGGTTTTCTTTGCGGTAAAAGCAAAATGAACAATTATTTTTACAGAAGGTGGAAAAATAAACAAAACCGTATAAAAAGACTTTATCAGCAAAGTGCTGCTGGCGCAGGGCGCGGGCGGTCTTAAAGAGCAACTCTTCCTGATCAGGATCGCTGCAGCTGAGCAGGCTGTAGATCTCTGCCCGGGAGAGCAAATCACCCTGGCTGCTTTTAGCGAGTATATCTTGCAACATAATCATCTTCTCCTCTTATTTCCTAAAGGCTCAGGCCCGGTCCAGCTCAATCAGGTCACCAAATGCAAAATCAAAATGGTCCGGATTGAAACGTAAAAAACCAGTCCCGTCATATAGGGTCATTTCATTGCAATAGATCATCTGATTGACAATAAATAGATCGATCCTGATAAAAGGAAAACCCTGGGCCAGTTTTGCCGCGATTTCCAACACTTCATCCAGCAGGGCGATCTTAGGACTGGTCTCTTTGGCCAGTTTAAAGGTCGAACTGAGCGGCAAAGCTTGCCAGTTGACATCCAGTATCTCCATCTGATGGTCAGTAAAACGATTCTTATGCAGCTGGATGAAGTGGGGCACACCAGCAAAACACATTACTTTGTAATCATCCGGGGCATTTGTTTGTTCAGACATGAATTTTTCACAAATCAGGCGGGGTCTGACATGCTTATAAGGCCACTCCCTGCTGTTGTAAAACCAGTTACTCTTGAGCCACAGCTTCAGCTTTTTTTCGGCAGCAGCTATATCAAGTGTCTGTTTGTCGCTACAGATAATGTTATAGCCCGAACCATGAGTGCACTTTAAAGCAAAAGCATCTGGTAAAGCGGCCCAGTCAATCTCGGCTACACTGTCATAAACAGCCAGCAGCGGGATCAGATGCTCCGGACCAACTATTTTTTCGATATAGGAACGGACAGCATATTTATCAACGATCTGGGTATAGAGCGGTTTTCTGTCATACAGCTTCAGCCACTGCAGCTTTTCACTAAAGCGCCGGGGATTTTTAAGATCCAGCCGGATGCCCATGTGGTTGCGGTACATCAGCTGCAAAAAGAGCTTGTCCGGCAGCCAGTTAAAAAAGCCACGGCGTGCCAGGCCATAAATAAATTCAGTCGGATGGAAAACTTTTCTGAGCTGTTGCCACATAAACGCATCACCCGGCAGAACATGCCACATCAGCAAAGGCCAGCAAAAACAAGGCCGGTGCTGGATTAATCACATGGGCTGGGCGGCTTTAAGCGGAAAGTTGAACAATTGGCAGCCATTATTTAATTACACCAAATGCGATCAGGGGAGTCGATAATTGCAGCTTGCACGGTGGCGGATGACCTAGATGCTGTGAATGGGACCAAATCAGATTACTTTAATTATACAATAAAGCGCTGATGAAACCTACTAGAGCTGCAAGAAGAGATCATTTCAGTTGCTCTTGACTTGCTTTGGCCAAGCTGGCCTTGAGTCTGGCGACCAGGTCCTGCAGCAGGGCGGTCCGGCCGAAGATCAGCAGCATCGCACCATTAAAGACCAGGCTGATGACCAGGATGTCCAGCATAAAGGCGGTCAGACCGGCTAGGGGATTATGGCTGATCATCTGGCGGAGGAAGAAAAACAAGGTTGCGAACAATGCGGCATAAGCCAGATGCTGGAGATAGTATTTAGCAAAACTGAGCTGGAAGGCATTTTTATAGATGACATAGATATCAACCGGCTCAACAAATAAGGATCTGATTAAAAGTGGAGCTAGAAAAATAGCTGTCAGTCCCAGTCTAGGAAAAAGCAAGATCACTAAAACGATATTGCCCAGGGCAGCTAGCAGCGGCACCCATCTGAATTGAGAGAAAAAACCCATTGATTTGCGAAAGACATGGGCACAAAAATGCACACCATTCAGATAAAATTTCAGCACAAGAACATACATGACACTAAGGGGTAGCAAAAATTCCCGGCTCAGCCAGATTTCACCGATGAATTTATTGAGCAGCAGCATAAAACCGCAGGCGATATAACCGTAGATCCAGGCATTGATAAAGTAAATCTTTTGAAAAGCTGCCAGCTTTTTCTTTTCACCTTCCAGGACATGCAGATTACCGACACTGGCAGAAATAGAGCCAATCACCTGGCCAATAGTTCCATTAACGGTGTTGATCAGCAAAAGATAGTTGGATACATAGCCGATATAACTTATGCCCAGCAAAAGTGAGATCATGATATAGTCTGTCTGCTCAAAAACCAGGGCACCGATCTTGTTCAAGGCGGTACTTTTTATGTCAAGCCAGAGCTGGCTTTTTTCAGCCGGGCTGACCGGCTGGATCTTTTTATCCCGCAAAAAGGGATAATCTCTTGTTGCTCTTTTTGAACAAAAGATATTATTTAATATGTACAATTTAGAGATTGGTGGAGCTGAAAAAAGCT
>CAZZGG010000077.1:0-12852 GCA_964654125.1 uncultured Oscillospiraceae bacterium | reverse complement strand
CAGCTGGGAGAGCATCTGCCTTACAAGCAGAGGGTCACAGGTTCGAGCCCTGTAGTTCCCACCATTAAAATGGCGCAGTAGTTCAGTTGGTTAGAATGCCAGCCTGTCACGCTGGAGGTCGAGGGTTCGAGCCCCTTCTGCGTCGCCAACATGCCCAGATAGCTCAGTCGGTAGAGCAGTGGATTGAAAATCCGCGTGTCGCTGGTTCGATTCCGGCTCTGGGCACCAAAACCCGGCGATGTGAATTGTCGGGTTTTTGTGACTGAGAATGACCTTGCTGCAAAGAGAGCTTTATGCTAAACTGCCTTTGTTGCTGGAAATAGCCAGCTGATTAGTTTGGAGGAAAAAGCAGATGAATGCTGTTCATATTATTCTGGCCGTTATAGATATCCTGGTTTGCATAGGTCTTGTTGCCCTTGTTATTTTCCAGGAAGGCAATGCCAAAGGTCTGGGTATAATCGGCGGAGGTGCTGACACATTTTTTGGCAAAAGCAAAGGGCGCAGCATGGATCACATCCTGAAAAAGCTCACTTCTGTTGCTGCAGTGGCTTTTGCAGTCCTGACTGTATTACTGTATCTGATGGTAGGACGAAGCAGCTGACCAGGCGGAAAAATAACCAACAAACGGAGGTGTCAGCAGGCACCTCTTTTCATTAAAAAAACTAAGATCAGCTGGTGAAAATCTGCAGCTGCTCAAGCAGACCGGGACATTCATCGCCGTGGATCTTCACACTGATTGGACTGGTCAGATCAAGACTGAAGATTCCCATGATGGACTTGGCATCCACTACATAGCGGCCTGATGCCAGATCCACTTCACAAGGAAACCTGTTGACAATCCTGACAAACTCTTTTACGTCATTGATTGATTTTAAATTGATTTTAAATTGCTGCATCGCTCTTTCCCCTCTTTAAAGCTATGTCTGGATTGTGCAACATCTTGAGCGGGTTTGTCAATTTTTACCCTATATTAACTGGAGACTGATAAATGGAAAAAAAGCGTATTGCTTTTCATACACTGGGTTGCAAAACAAATCAATATGAAACAGATGGCCTGAGCAAAATGTTTAGCCAGGCCGGCTTTGTGATTGTGCCATTTAAGGATGCCGCAGACCTGTATCTGGTTAATACCTGTACAGTGACAGCTGAAGCTGATCGTAAGTCGCGGCAAATGCTGCGTCAGGCTAAAAAACGCAATGAAAAGGCAATTATAATAGCAACTGGCTGCCAGACAGTTCTGGGTGATGCAGCAAAATGGGCTGATCTTGTTATCGACAGCCGGCACAAAAGTCAGGCGGTAAAAGTAGTGCTGGACTTCTTGGCAGGTTCCAGCCAAGAGTTGCCTGCAGCAGAACAAGAACTCTGCTTCGACGAACTTGGCTTGGTTGACAGCCAGTCTGAAACAAGAGCTTATTTAAAAATTGAGGACGGCTGTAATCAATATTGCTCTTATTGTATTATACCTTTTGCGCGGGGCCCGGTGCGTAGCCGCAGCCAGGCCAGTATTTTGGCTGAAGCAAAAGCCCTGGCCGAAAAAGGTTATCAAGAGATTGTCCTGACCGGGATTCATCTTTGCTCTTATGGCCAAGACCTGGGTTTGCCCGGGCATGCAGTTATGGAGCTGGCATTGCAGCTGGCTGAAATCAAGGGGCTGGAGCGGATTCGCCTGGGTTCTTTGGAGCCTCGTTTTGTTACACCGGAGTTCATTCGCCTGGCTGCTGCCAACCCGCGCCTGTGCCCCCATTTCCACCTTTCGCTGCAAAGCGGCAGTGATCGGATTTTGCGGTTGATGCGGCGCCGCTACAGCAGGGTTGACTTTGCCCGGGCAGTAGCCGGCCTGCGCCAGGCTTTTCCTGATCCGGCCATAACAACTGATCTGATTGTCGGCTTTCCCCAGGAAACAGAAGCAGATTTTTCAGACAGCCTGGACTTTTGCCGCCAGATGGCTTTTGCTCGGATGCATGTCTTCCGCTTTTCCGCCCGTCAGGGGACAGCCGCCGCAAAAATGAGCGGTCCGGTGCCGGCGGACCAGATTGCGCAGCGCAGCAAAAGGATGCTCCAGCTGGCAGGCGAGATGTCCCTGGCTTATCATCAAAAACAGCTGGGCCGCACTGTTTTGGTGCTGGCTGAACAACAAAGGGATGATGGTTTATGGGAGGGATTTTGCCCCAACTACCTGCCAGTTCGTTTTCAAGCAGCTGACTCACTGGCCTCCGGCCAAATCTACCCTGTCAAGCTCGTAAGTGCCCAGGCTGATTTTATTGTTGGAACAAAGACATGAAGACAAAATCATGCTATTATAAGAATTGACATTCAACCGCAGGAGGTGTTTGTAATGGTCGGAAATGAGACAACCAGATTTGAAATGAACGCTGATCACAGCAGGGAAGCCCGGGCTATCATGACAGAAGTGCTGAGCGCTCTGCAGGAGAAAGGTTATAACCCTGTTAATCAGCTGGTTGGCTACTTTTTATCTGGAGATCCGACATATATTACCAATCACCGCTCCGCCAGAGCTGTCATCAGGCGCATGGAAAGAGATGAACTGCTGGAGATGATCATCAAACACTATATCAGCAGTTTGTAGCCGATGGTTTTGCAGATGAAAAGATGGCTGGGCATTGATTTTGGCCTGACCAGGATTGGCGTGGCTATCAGTGATCCCATGGCGATTCTGGCCAGCGGCCTGGAGACGGTTTACTGGAATGGTATTGATCTAACCAAACCTGTCCAGCGGATCACCCAATTGATAAAAGAAAATAATGTCGCAGGAATTATTCTGGGGCACCCGGTTCGGACAGATGGCCGCCGGGCAGATCTGACTGATTTGCTGGCTGAATTCGCTCAGGCTGTCCAGGCAGAAACAGATGTCAGTATCAAACTGCATGATGAACGATTTACCACAGTTATAGCCAGACGTAAACTGCAAGAAGCTGGTATAAAAGAAAAAAAGCAGCGTCCCCTCATCGACCAGCTGGCTGCTGAAATAATTCTGCAGGAATTTCTGGACAGCTATCGCAAGCAGTGATTGTGATGTGCTATAATAGGCGAAAGTTGCGGCTGCCTCTCGGGCAGCCGCCATAATAAGAAGTTTTCTTTTGGGAGGAAGCCTATGCTTTACGAAGATAATGCCTGCAATTGCGGGGCAGATGATCAGATAAACGAAGACAACGCTTGTGCTGGAGGCTGCAGTGGCTGTGACCATGATCATGACCATGACTTTGGCGGTAGCACGATTGTGATGACAGATGCGGAAACAGGCGAAGAGTTCAGTTTTGAACTGATCGACGATTTTGTCTTTCAGGATGAACATTACTGCGTTCTGGTGACAACAGATCTGCAAGATCCGGAAATGGTAATCACACGGGTTGTGACCATGGATGACGGTTCAGAAGGCCTGGTCAGCCTGGATGATGCGGAATATGACCTGGTCTATGCCGAGTATGAGCGTCTTTGTGAGGAGTACGATGAGGAAGAAGACGACGACCAGGAGGACGAGGACTGAAACTGACCTGCCAGTGCGGGACGACCGGATTAGCCGGGAGGATGTGCTGGCTGTGCTAGTTGATATAGACAACGGTCACGAATACTACATGTCTTTTATAGACGCTTTCCAGTTCAAGGGACGCGAGTATGTTGTTATGTATCCATATGAGCCTGACAATGGCAGCCATCTGGGACCTGAACTGACAATTTTGCGCTCTGTCCGCCATGAAGATGGCGAACAGTACTATTTGTCCATTAAGGACAGGCGCGAACTGGAAAGCGCCTTTAATCATTTTTTCCGTCGCTTTGAAGAATCAGGTTCTTCATAAGTACAATAAGGGAGTTTAACATGCAATGTGACAGGTGCACCTTGTTTACTATACAAGACGGCCCTGCTTACAATCGTTGCCACAGCCTGAGCCAGTCAGAGATATCTGACAACTGCCTCAACAGCCGGATTGCCTGGAACAGTGGCTTTTATTATCAAAAGCTAGTGCTGGATGATTGTTTTTGCCTGGTCAGTAATGGGGGCGTTTTCACGACTCCGCACGTCACTTTTCCGCTAGGGCAGGTTACAACAGCAAAACTGACTGCTGTCCTGGATGAGATCTGGCCTGAATTTGCCGCCTACGGCTGGCCTTTGCGCCTGATGTATATAGATGAATTCAATCTGCCTTTACTGGCGGATCTGACTGGGTATACAGCTGAAATCAGCTATAATGCAGACTTTTCCGACTATATTTATGATGCTGAATCCTTGCGCAGCTTAAGCGGTAAAGCCATGCACCGCAAGCGCAATCATTACAATAAATTCTGTCGCAGTTATCCCGACTTTGTCTATAGCAGCATCAGGGTTGCAGACCGGCAGCAAGCTCTGGCCCTGGTCCAGGCCTGGTGTGATGAGAAGAAAGTTGACTGCCTCAACCTGTGTGAGAGTGATTTCAGGGCAGTGCGGCAGCTTTTTAAGGATATGGCACAGCTGGATATCAAGGGTGGCTGTATCAGAATCGACGGTCAGCTGGTAGCCTTTGCGCTTGGTTCAAGACTGGCTGAAGATACAGCGGTAATTCATTTTGAAAAGGCGGTGACCGGCTATGATGGCCTCTACGCAGCCATCAACAAGCTGGTTCTGGAACAGGAATTTCCAGATGTGAAATATGTCAATCGGGAAGAAGACATGGGTATAGCCGGCTTGCGCAAAGCTAAAGAATCCTACCTGCCCTTGCGGCTGGTACACAAGTATGAAGCTTTGCTGCACAGGATCTGAAGGAGAGCCTAGTGGACCAGTATCAACAACAGTTTATGGCGAGCAGCCTGCCGCAACCTAAAAAACAGCGCTTTCGCCCACGGACAATTTTTGTCCCCCTGCTTTTCTTACTAGTACATTGGCTGGCGATAAACATCACAGCTACTGCTTATGTTTTTATCTATGCCTTCACACAAAACGATTTCATCAACCCCCTGGACCTCTTGACCAATGTTGAGCTGATGACAAGAATGCTCAATGAGCATTATCCGGTCATCAGTGTGATATACTCGCTGGTTTTGCTGCCTGTTTACAGCATCTACCTTTATCTGCAAAAACGTCAGGATGAGCGGACTGTCTGGCTGGCCCGGCCGGCCTGGCAGCAGGTACTGCCTGCTTTGGCAGTCACCTTGGGTCTTCTGGGCACTATCAACCTGTGGTTTTATTTTTTGACCTGGCTGGGCCAATCAAGTGATCTGATCGCAAGACTTCTGCATGAATACAGTGAAGTGGCTGGTGCCTTTAGTCCTGCAGTGGGCTACTTCTGGCTTATCTTTGGCATCAGTATCCTGACCCCGATTGCAGAAGAACTCCTGTTTCGGGGTATCATCCAGGGTGAGCTGCGCAAGGCCATGCCGGAATGGGCTGCCATAGTTATCCAGGCGCTCGTATTTGCCGCCTTCCACATGCAGCCGATCCAGATCAGTTATGTCATACTACCAGGTTTGCTGCTGGGCTTGATCTATGCCTGGACCCGCTCCCTCTGGCTGCCGATTATCATGCATGTGGTCTTTAACTTTTTCGGCAGCGTCCTGCCGGCCCTGATCGGCCAGGATGAAGTCATGAGCCAGATCCTGGGCCTGACAGAGATCGCCTTTATCCTGATTGGCGGACTCTGGCTGGTCTACCTTTATAGAAAGCGCCTGCGCACTAACGCAGATTCACCAGTGGAGGCTGAATTATGATTATCATGGAAAAGAATGTTGCCATCCCGGCAGGCTATCGCTCAAAATTAAATGTCAAACAGACTATGACAGCGATCAAGCTACTTAAGGACCAGTTTGAGAGCCAGCTGGCAGATACCTTGAATTTGCTCAGGGTTTCAGCCCCGCTCTTTGTCCGGCCGGAAACGGGCTTAAATGATAATCTGAGCGGCACAGAAAGGCCGGTTTCTTTTGAAATCAAAGATATGGCAGCGGATGTGGAGATAGTCCAGTCCCTGGCCAAGTGGAAAAGAATGGCCCTGGCCCGTTATGGCTTAGAACCTGGCGAAGGCCTTTATACAGATATGAACGCCATCCGGCGCGATGAAATTTTAGATAACCTTCATTCTGTTTATGTTGACCAGTGGGACTGGGAAAAAATAATCATGCGCAATGAGCGTAACACCAATACATTAAGGAGCATAGTGCGGGAGATCTACCGCTGTTTCCAGCGGACAGAAAATAATCTGCTGCGTCAATTTCCAGTCCTGGAACGTAAACTGCCGGCAGACATATTTTTTATCAGCAGTCAGGAGCTGGAAGATGCTTACCCGCATTTGACTGCTCCGCAAAGAGAGCATGAAATATGCCGCAGCCATGGCGCTGTCTTCATAGAACAAATCGGCGCAGTTCTAAAGAGCGGTCAGCCGCATGATGGCAGGGCACCTGACTATGATGACTGGCAGCTCAATGGCGATATTCTTTTTTGGTCGCCTGTATTGGAGCGCTCCATGGAAGTATCTTCCATGGGTATCCGAGTTGATGCTGCCTCCATGGCCAGCCAGCTGGCCAAGGCCGGTTGCCAGGAACGCAGGGAGCTGGAATTTCATCAGCTTATTTTGCAAGATGAGTTGCCATTGACAATCGGCGGCGGGATTGGCCAGTCACGCCTTTGCATGTATTTTCTTGACAAGGCACATATAGGCGAAGTTCAGTCAACTGTCTGGCCTGATGTCATGATCAGGGATTGTCGCCAGTATGGCATAAATCTGCTCTAAACCAGCAGCAGGCTTAAAAAATGAAGCTGCCCCATCGCATCCAAAAAAGATATTTCATAGTGACGGGACTGATCCTTTTGTTGATCCTGAGCTTGGCTGCGTCCTTTTTGTGGTATATTAGTGGCTTTTCTGATAAAGGCTCTGTTCAACGTCTAGTCGTTAAGCCCAGTCCCAGTGGTGCCTCAGTACTGGGTGGCGGGATTTCTCTGGACGACCTGGCCAGCCATAACCTGCTTCAGGATTCATCTTTTGAACCATTGGTTTATCGCCAGGCTCTGACAGTCTATAGTGGTGATGAGACAACTTTGACAGTATCAGCCCAGGAAGCCGGCCAGGGCCAGTATCCAGATGGTTTTTTTACAGGAGCCAATGCCCGGGTGCTGACCCCTACTGCCGAAGGCCTGGTTTTGAAAAAGACAGCTCAGGTCAGCAATTTTGGTTTGAACAGGGTTGGTGTTTTCCAGCCAGTGCTCTTGCCAGGTGATATCACCCCAGCTGCAGCTTTTCTAGACTTTGCCAGTCTGGCTGATATAACAGTGGGTGTTGGCGAAAAAGGCCTGGTGGCCCGCAATCTGACCGGCCAGGCGGTTGAAGCTATCTCAGTTGACAGCAAGGCCGACCTGACAGGTGTTTGTGCATCACCGACCCGGCTGGCAGCTTGCAGCCTGGCCGGTGAACTGCTTTTTTCACAAGATGGCCGCAACTGGCAGCTGATCATGGCGGCTGAGCAGAAAAGATTAAGAGCCATAGCTGTCTCAGAAAATGAAACAGTTGTTGCAGTCGGTGATAAAGGAGCTATGGTTGTCGGCAGCCAGGCCAGTCTGGCAGAATTAAAGCCAGTCACCCAGGCCAACCTTAGTGATATCACGTATGGCCAGGGGGTTTTTCTGGCGGTCGGGCAAAGAGGCACGATCCTGACTTCAAAAAATGGTTTGATCTGGCGTAACAGCCAGTATCTGATCGGCACTGACTGGCAGGCAGTTGATTACCGTGATGGACTGTTTTGTCTGATCGGACGTAAAGGAGAACTTGCTGTCAGCGAAGATGGTATATCATTTTGGCAAATACATGATCTGGCCTCTGACCTGCTTGATCTGGTCATGCTCTCACGCCACCAGATAATCTGTCTGGCTGCTGACGGGCGTTTTTATATTACTAATGATGCCGGTCAGACCTGGCAAAGATCCGCCATTGAAACTGGTATGCACAGCAAGGTGATCAGCCAGGCCGGTAAAGATAAGATAATTAGCGCAGGTGACAAGGGCCAGCTGGGGCTGGCTCAGACAGTGGCTGAAATCAGTTTGGAAAGCAGCCTGGCGGAAGGCCAGTATCAGGCTGGGGACATCATCTTTTTAGAAAAAACCAGCTTTACACTGCCGACTGGCCCGGCCGGTAGCCCCTATTGGGAAATTTTTGGTAACGGCAGGCTGGAACGCAGCAGCACGGAGCTGGCACCGGCCGGCGGCCAGGCCAGCTTGCGGCTGCAGGTTGCTGAGCCGGGCCAGCCCCTGATCCTCTCCCAGCAACTTGATAAAAACCAGACCAGGAACTTTCAGACCAATCAGATCCTGCAGGTCACCTTCTGGATGCGCCAGCAGGATCTAGAGGACCGTTCCGTCAAGGTCTGGCTATCCGGGCCCTTCCAGTCAATTGGCACTGTTTTTAGTAATGTCAGCACCAGCTGGCAAAAATATAGCCATATTTTTGTACTGCCTGCCCGGCCCGGTGGTTACTCTGATCAGGAACTGCGCTTTAATCTAGCCCTGGAAAGTGGCAGCATCTGGCTGGACAGTATCTTTTTAAGCCAGCATGGGGAAGCGCCGGAGTTGCTGGCTCAGGATCTGCAGGCAGAACTTGAGCAGATCAGGCCACAGGTGCTGCGTCTGGATTTTTTGGGCATAGGTGCTAATACAAGCCTGACCGAAAGCTGGGCCTGGCCTTCATATAACAGCCTTTGGCAAAAAGATGATACAAGCCTGGCCGGGCAGAATAACCCGTCCCTACATGCTGGCCTTGAACTGTCTAGGTCAGCTGGTGCTGATCCCTGGCTGGTGCTTGACTCCTATACAAAAGAAAGTGAAATCCTTGATCTGTTGGAGTTTTTAGCTGCGCCTATCTCTGAACCATATGGTAAGATCCGCCAGGAAAGAGGGATGGTTTTGCCCTGGACCGGACATTTCCAGAAAATCTATCTGGAGATATGTGACAGGAATAATATATTCGGCACAGACCGGCAGAAGGCTGAATATGTCAACATGCAAATCAGAACATTTATGTCCTCACCCTATTACCGCCAGGTCAAAGGGCAGCTGGTTTTTGTTGATGCTATCTCCTACCAGGATGGCGTTATGCTTTCGCGGGCTGATTTTCACGCTTCAGATCTACTGGGCACCCTGCAAAATGACAGGAGTCAGACAGCTGCGCTTTCCTTACAAGATTTTCTGGATCAACTGCCGCGCAACCCGGATAAGCCAACCAGTGATTTTGCGGAACTGATCAGGCGACTCACCCTGCCGGGAACATCCTTTTTGCCCTTACATCTGGCCGATCTTGTCGATCTGGCCCTTTATGATATCGGCGGCCAGTCCGGGCTGGTTAATCTTGATTTCAGCCAGCTGGAAGACAGGAAAATTACCAGCTCTGCAGCGACAATTATCAGCCAGGCTGTCAGAGGAAATCTGCTGGCAGTCAATCATATCTCCCCCGATGAGGGTAATCTGCCACAGTCAGTCCGGGCTTACGGTTTTATGGCCGGCGGTGACATAGTTTTAGTCCTGGTCAACCTGTCCGACCAGCCGGCCACATGTCAGCTGCTCAGTGAACTAAGTCTGCGCGGAGCAAAACTGGCTAAATACAACGATGCTGGCCAGCTGCTTGGCCAGCAGTCCCTCCAACGCAACAACAGCAAAATAACCATCCTGCCTGGTGGAGTGGTGTTAGTGAGCAAAGAGGGCGCAGTTAAATAAGAAGGATCTGGCAGCTGGACAGGATTAGGGCTATAATAAAAGTGTCATCACTCTTAATTGCATATTTGGCAGAACCAGAAGCTGCTGGCAAACCGACAGTTAGCAAGGAGGTTTATATGGAAACGAGATTTCGAGAAATCAGAGCCAAAGCAGATGCCAAGATTAGCATGCGCGTGACTCCAGGCCACTTTGCCACCCGCCATTCCCACATTAATTATTACATTGATCTGACCAACATAAAGTGCCAGCATAAGACCGCCCAGCTGGCCGGCCAGGAATTGGCCAAACAATTTGCCGATACAGTTGTTGACACAATTGTCTGCCTGGAAGGGGTTGAGGCAGTTGCTTCATTTTTAGCCCTGGCCTTAAGTGATGGCAGCAGCCGTTCCATTAATACAGGCAGCAACATTGCGATTGTGACGCCCGAGGTAAACTCCAGCGGCCAGTTAATGTTCCGGGACAATCTCCAGTCTAAAATATGGAATAAACATATTTTGCTGCTGGCAGCTTCAGCCACAACCGGTCATACCATTACCCAGGCTGTCGAATGTATCGCCTACTATAATGGACAAGTCGGCGGGATAGCTGCAATTTTCAGCGCCATCGGCCAATCCGGACCTTATCAGGTACAGGCTATTTTCACAATAAATGATGTGCCTGACTATGAAACATACGCACCTAGTGACTGCCCCAGCTGTAAGGCCAACAAGAAGATTGATGCCCTGGTCAACAGCTTTGGTTACTCACGCTTGTGACTAAAACATAAAGAAAAGGAAAGACAAGTTGGATAAGACATATACTGACCTGATCAAGGTTGTCCAGGACAACAAAGAAAAAATCATTGCCCTGCTGCAAAAGGCCCACCGTTTCAGCCTAAGGCTGGATCCGCCCGATACAGACTGCTCGATAGTGGCCGTCAGCCGCCAGACAGGCAGTCTGACCAGTAGAATAATCAAACAGGACGAGCAGCCGGATGACCTGTACATTTTGGCGGCTTTCCCACATATTGACCCTTTGGCTGCTGTTGTTCTTTACGAAGATGAAAGGGCCCAGGTTTTATCTCAATGGTGTCAGGAGCACGGATTAGCGGCACCAGCCCAAGCTGCTGATGAACTAGATCCGCCCTATTGGCAAAGACTCCTGACCTGGTTTAATGAAAATACCAGCCATGATGCCGAACAGATCCTGACCGGCCTGGTCCGGGAACAGTTGGAGGCTGCCTTTTCCGCAGAAGATGAATTCGCCGATGCACTTGACGAACTAATTGACCTGGCCCAAGGTATTGTCCGCCTGCCGCCGGAAGATGATGATGACACTGAAGTCTCAAGAAAATAAGAAAAAGGCCTGTTTTTTGCAACAGGCCTTTTTTGGTGGGTAGTAATGGACTCGAACCATCGACCCCTTGCATGTCAAGCAAGTACTCTAACCAGCTGAGCTAACCACCCGAATGCTTGCTTATTATAGCGCGGGCCCTTTTTACTGTCAAGGAGCGTGTTGACCACAGGTGCTCTCTGTTAAGTGTAAAAGTAAGCGCTAGTGTTTTAGTAGCAGTTGTTGATTCACTAAAAATCATTATACCGTGCTTGCCAATCTTTGATTCGATTACTCAGCAGTTGAATATCTTCCTTATATTTTGGATCTTTTACAAGGTTATTCATTTCATATGGGTCGTTATTTAAATCGACCAAAACATCTTCTCCTATGGTGCTTTTTGAGTACTTAAATCCGTCCTGAGTGATGATTACTCTGACCGGATCAGTTACAGAAGCAACAAATCGTTCTTTGTTTATCAGATGCTCAAAGCCAGCAGGAATTTGTACTGTCCCAATCTTATCTCCAAATCCGTTATTAGGGCCGTTCCATTCTACAAATACATCATGATTGATCTGCAAATCACCACACATGTATGGCAGCAAGCTCTGGCCTTCACACTTGTCATATATAGGCAGCTCCAAGGCTTCTAGTATTGTAGGAAGCAAATCTATTTGACTAACACGGCATTTATGTAATTTATGATTACGTCTATTGGGCAGTTTAATTAATAATGGCACCTTTATTGCTTCTTCATACATTACACACTTAGCAGCTAATTTATGGCTGCCCATCATGTCACCATGATCGCTTGTAAATATGATTAAGGTGTTATCCAATAAATTGTTTTCTTCTAGAGCTTGTATAATTCTGCCAACTTGTCGATCAACCATGGTGACTAGGCCATAGTAGCGGCTGATTAATTGTTTCCATTCATTTTCATTTTGATATTTGTGCTGGTATAACTTGGAAAATACGCTTGCTTTATAAGGAAAATCATTACCGGGTGATTCTTTAAAATTGGCGGGAAGCTGGATGTCTTTCCAGTTATAATAGTCATCTAGCGGTCCGGAAAATGGCATATGAGGTTCGAAAAAATTTGCATAAAGAATGAAAGGTTCATCAACATGCTCATTGATATATTGTGCAGTCATCATACCAACATATGCTGCTTTACTATACTCTTCAGGTAAGCTAACGCAATAGTTTCTCGAAAAATAAGGGTATCCATTTGCATCTTTTGTATCTGGTTCAAAGCCATTTTCTCTTAGCCAATGATAATACCCGCTCCGATGAGATGGATCCCGCTTTGGCGTATCATATTCATGATATCCATCGTCTACGCTTTCCCAATCTTCAAAGCCATGTTGTGCATGCGTCTCATCACCAAGGTGCCATTTGCCATAATAAGCTGTTCTATATCCTTCAACGCCTGGCATCTCAGGCAGACAAAGGACATTATCAGCCAAAACAAGATTATTCTCGGTCAACCTATGTGTATGAGGATACAAGCCTGTCATGATTGTGGCTCGCGAAGGAGTACAAACAGGTTGTGTGACATATGCATTCTGAAAAACATTGCTCATTGAACATAGCCGGTCTAAATTGGGCGTTTCTATTATACTGTTGCCCATAAACCTGATAGTATTCGCGGCCTGTTCGTCTGTAAACAAAAATAATAGGTTTGATTTTCTTGGCATATTTACAAAACCTTTCATGTTTGGTAAAAAACAAAGGAGAGAAAAACCCTACAAATCACGCGTCAAGCTGCCTGTCTGGCAGCTGACTTACCTGCCAGCCAGCCGGTCGAAAAAGCGGCCTGCAGATTATAGCCGCCACTGTCACCGTCAAGATCAAGCACT
>CAZZGG010000076.1:0-12901 GCA_964654125.1 uncultured Oscillospiraceae bacterium | reverse complement strand
AATGACAAAGTGAGGGCTACCACATCTACTGTAGTAGCCCTCACTTTGACTTTGGTGACCCTAAGGAGAATCGAACTCCTGTTTCCGCCTTGAGAGGGCGGCGTCTTGACCGCTTGACCATAGGGCCCGGATTTGTCAATGCGGCTTATTATAGCATGGTCGTATTTGGCCTGCAACAACCAAAAAGAAAAATCCAGCGGATTTTGCCTGACCGCAGGGACCAGCTGTGGTAGAATAAAACTAGCAATTAGGCAGAGCTGCTGAGCAGCAGCCAGGTCAAAATGAACTAATCAGAATTTACCATGATCAGGTCAGAGGAAGCACCATAAGTGCTTCCTTTTGTGCCAGCTGATCAGTGTTAGAAAAAGATCCTGCAGTCCATTTAAGAAAAAGACCAGCCGGAAAACGCTAAGGCTTAAGCAAGAAGCAGAGCAATTGTTGCTTTTTGTGGATAGATCTAGCTTCGCGCCTGGCGGACTTGCTTCTGCAACAAGGATGGGCAAAATCCAGTCCGGAATGTTGCTCCTGGCACAGAAAAATTTTGCAAAATGCGCTATAATTTTGCCTGACTTAAAAGGAGTATTGATTATGCAGGCTGTTATCAGGATTCGCGGTGCCCGCGAACATAACTTAAAAAATATTGACGTGGATATTCCACGTGATCAATTTGTCGTGCTGACAGGACTTTCCGGATCAGGTAAGTCTTCTTTGGCCTTCGACACCATTTATGCTGAAGGGCAAAGACGCTATGTCGAGTCCTTGTCCTCCTATGCCCGCCAGTTTTTAGGCCAGATGGAAAAACCCGATGTTGACTCCATTGAGGGCCTGTCACCGGCTATCTCGATTGACCAGAAGACAACCAGCCGCAACCCGCGTTCGACAGTTGGCACAGTGACTGAGATCTATGACTATCTGCGCCTTTTATACGCCAGGGTCGGAGTGCCGCACTGTCCTTCCTGCGGCCGGGTGATAGAGCGCCAGTCAGTCGACCAGATGGTCGATATTATCTTGCGCTACCCGGAGGGCAGCCGCCTGCTCATCATGGCCCCTGTTGTGCGTGGCCGCAAGGGCGAGTTTGTTCGCCTCTTTGAGGACTTTCGCAAGGCCGGTTATGTCAGGGTCAGGGTGGATGGCAATATCTATGAGCTGGACGAGGAAATCAGTCTGGAGAAAAACATCAAGCACCATATCGAAGTGGTGCTGGACCGCCTCATCCTGCGCCCGGACCTGGGCCGGCGCCTGACTGACTCGGTTGAAGCTGCCCTGGAACTGGCCGAGGGGCTGGTTCTGGTCCAGCTGCAGCAGCCGGGCCAGGCTGAAGCTGAAGTAAAAGCGGAAGAGATCATTTTTTCGGCTAACTTTGCCTGTCCCGCCTGTAATATCAGTTTAGAAGAGATCACACCGCGGCTTTTTTCCTTCAACAACCCCTATGGTGCCTGCCCCCATTGCAGCGGTCTGGGCCAGATGAGCCACATTGACCCCGAGCTGGTCGTCTTTGACGACAAGCTTTCCTTGGACGAAGGTGCCATCCAGGCCGGTGGCTGGAACTTTGCTGACCGCAGCAGCTGGGCCAGGGCCTTTGGTGAAGCTCTGGCCAGCCGCTATAAGTTCTCCCTGGCCACACCATTTGCTGAGCTGCCGGCCAAGATCCGCCAAATCATGCTTTTTGGCAACAAGGGTGAGATCCTGGATGTGGACACCTCCAACAGCAAGTATGCCCGGGGCAGTGTTTACCGCAGTGACTGGATCGGTGTGGTACCCAGCCTGGAAAAAAGATATCATGAAACGACTTCAGATGACATGAAGGAATATTATGAGCAGTATATGTCAGTGACTCCCTGTCCCCAGTGCCAGGGAGCCCGCCTCAAACCAGCCAGCCTGGCTGTGACTGTGGCGGATCTGAATATCTACCAGCTAACCCAGCTGCCGATTAAAAAGGCGCGCGCTTTCCTGGCCGGACTGGAACTGGGCCAGCGCCAGGCCACCATCGCTGCGCCGATCCGGCGTGAGCTGGCTGCCCGCCTGACCTTTCTGGTCGATGTCGGCCTGGATTACATGACCCTGGCCCGGGCTTCAGCCACCCTGTCCGGCGGAGAGGCCCAGCGCATCCGTCTGGCCACCCAGATCGGCTCCGGCCTGATGGGAGTCCTTTATATCCTGGATGAGCCCAGTATCGGCCTGCACCAGCGTGATAACAAAAGACTGCTGGCCACTTTAAAGAGGCTGCGCGACCTGGGCAACACTGTTCTAGTGGTCGAGCATGATGAAGAGACCATGCGGGAGGCAGACTATATCGTTGACCTGGGTCCCGGAGCAGGGGAGATGGGCGGAGCCATAGTGGCTGCCGGCAGCTGTGAGCAGATCATGGCTGTGCCGGAATCGATCACGGGCCAGTATCTGAGCGGACAAAAAGAGATCAGCATCCCGCCCCAGCGCCGGCCCGGCAATGGCCAGCGTTTGCTGGTGCGTGGAGCCAGGGAAAACAATCTGAAAAATATCGATGTGGCCATCCCTTTGGGCCTGATGACCTGTGTGACCGGGGTATCCGGTTCAGGCAAGAGCTCTCTGGTCAATGGCATTATCCTGAAAAAACTGGCCAGTGATTTAAACGGGGCCCGCCGCTATGCCGGGGCCATGGATGGTATCGAGGGCCTGGAGCACCTGGACAAGGTGATCGCTATTGACCAGTCGCCGATCGGGCGCACCCCGCGTTCCAACCCGGCCACCTATACTGGAGTCTTTGACTTCATCCGCAGCCTTTATGCCGCCACCCAGGCGGCCCGGGCCCGCGGTTACAAGCCGGGCCGCTTCAGCTTTAATGTCAGCGGCGGCCGCTGTGAGGCCTGTAAAGGTGATGGGGTCAACCGGATTGAAATGCATTTTTTGCCGGACATCTATGTCACCTGCGATGTCTGTAAGGGCAAGCGCTATAACAGGGAGACTTTAGAGGTGCTCTACAAGGATAAGAGTATCGCTGATATCCTGGCTATGACGGTGGATAAGGCCCTGGAGTTTTTCAGTGCTATCCCCAGGATAGTGCGCCGGCTACAGACCTTGCAGGATGTGGGTCTGGGCTATATCCGCCTGGGCCAGCCCTCCACCCAGCTCTCAGGCGGTGAGGCCCAGCGGGTCAAGCTGGCCACAGAACTGGCCCGGCGCAGCACCGGCCGTACCTTTTATATCCTGGATGAACCGACAACTGGACTGCATGTGGCCGATGTCCACAAGCTGGTTGACATTTTACAAAGACTGACAGAAAATGGTAATACTGTTTTGGTCATAGAACACAACCTTGATGTGATCAAAACTGCTGACTATATAATTGATCTTGGCCCTGAAGGTGGCGATGCCGGCGGTGAGGTCATCGCCCAAGGTACACCGGAAGAAGTAGCCCTGGTGGATACCAGCTATACCGGCCAGTATCTCAAGACAATTTTGTCAGCCGACAAGCCGGCTTACCTAAGAGCCAGGCTTGGCCTGCCGGCCCTGGCCGGCAAGGCGCAAACCAGGAAGGACATGAATGCTTAATGGCAAAATGTATAATGTGTAAAAAGAATGTGGCGGTTGTCTTTACGACCCGCTTTGAAAATGGCCAGCGCATCAATGAAGGGCTCTGCCTCAAGTGTGCTTATCGGACCGGCCTGGGCGGCATGGATGACCTGTTCGCCAAGGCTGGCATCAATGACAGTAATATTGATGAGCTGACTGAACGGATGAATGGTGTCATGTCCCAGATGGACGGGCACAGTCCGGAGACCTTATTCCGCTCCCTGCTCAGCGGCAGTTTTGATCTGCCTGAAACAGAAGATGACACTGACGAGGAAGAGCCCAGCGTCTCAATAGAGCTGCTGCCGGCAGCCATCGGGGGCGATTCTGACGAGGCAGGCGAGAAGAAAAGAGCCAGCCGGGCCAGTGAGCCGGGCAAAGAGCGCACTAAACCGGAGCGCAAGCGCAAGTTCCTCGACCAGTTCGGCACCAACCTGACCATAAAGGCTAAAGATGGCGGAATAGACCGGATTATCGGCCGCGAAAAAGAGCTGGCCCGGGTTATCCAGATCCTCAACCGGCGCAATAAGAACAATCCGGTGCTTTTAGGTGAACCAGGTGTGGGTAAGACAGCCATCGCGGAAGGCCTGGCAGTCAAGATCCATGCTGCTGAAGTGCCGGCCAAGCTGCTCCACCAGGAAGTGTATCTGCTGGATATGACAGCCATGGTGGCCGGGACCCAGTTCCGCGGCCAGTTTGAAAGCCGCATGAAGGGCGTGGTTGACGATGCCAGGCGGTCAGGCAACATTATTTTAGTGATCGATGAACTGCATAATATCATGGGTGCCGGCGATGCTGAAGGGGCCATGAATGCGGCCAACATCTTAAAGCCCGCCCTGGCCAAGGGCGAGATCCGCGTGATCGGTTCCACAACCCTGGATGAGTACCGCCGCTTCATTGAAAAAGATTCCGCCCTGGAACGCCGCTTCCAGAAGGTGATTGTGGACGAACCCTCCATTGCAGAATCAATTGAGATCTTAAAGGGCATCCGCGATTACTATGAGAAGCACCACCATGTCACCTACAGCGATGAGGTGATTGAGACTGCGGTGCGCATGTCGGACCGCTATATCACGGAGCGTTTCTTGCCGGATAAGGCGATTGACCTGCTTGATGAAGCCGGCTCCAATGCCAATCTGGCTGATTTGACTTTGGTCAAGCTGGACCACTGCCGCACAGCCCTGGAGGATCTCAAAGCTGATCAGGAGAATCTGGAAGGCCAGATTGCCAGTACACCGGACGACCTGCAGCTTTATGAAAAGCAGGCTGAATTAAAGTCCCGGCTGCTGCGGGCTGAAGAAGAGCTGGAGAACCTGGAAAAGGGCAATGAACCGACCGTGATCAGCAATGAGAATATAGCTACAGTCGTTGAGATGTGGACCGGTATTCCAGTCAAGCGGATCAGTGAGACAGAAACAGAAAAGCTGCTCAACCTGGAAGAGCGCCTGCATGAGCGGGTTATCGGGCAAAACGAGGCTGTTTCCGCCCTGGCCCGGGCCGTGCGCCGCCAGCGGGCCGGTTTTGGCAAAAAGAGAAAACCGATTTCCTTTATCTTTGTCGGACCAACCGGAGTGGGTAAGACTGAGCTGGTCAAAGCAGTGGCTGAGGCCATGTTTGCCAGTGAAGACGCCATGGTGCGGCTAGACATGTCAGAGTTCATGGAACCGCATACAGTCAGCAAGCTGATCGGTTCACCACCTGGCTATGTCGGTTATGACGATGGCGGCCAGCTGACTGAAAAGATCCGGCGCAAGCCCTATAGTGTGATTCTTTTAGATGAGATCGAAAAGGCCCATGCTGATGTCTTTAATATCCTGCTCCAGATTTTGGATGATGGCCGTTTGACTGACAGCCATGGCCGTTTGGTTAACTTTGAGAACACTATTATTATCATGACCTCCAATGCCGGCACAACCTTAAAGTCCAATGTCTTCGGCTTTGGCGCTGACGGCCAGGTGGCCTTGGAGAGCCGGGTCCAGACTGTGCTCAAGGAGATGTTCCGGCCTGAGTTCTTGAACAGGGTTGATGAGACAATCGTCTTCCATGAGCTGAGCCGGTCCGAGATCCGCAGTATTGTCGACCTGATGTTGACTGAGGTGGTGGCCAGCCTGGCTGCCAAGAACCTGTCTTTTGTGGTGACCGAGCCGGTCAAGGACCTTTTGGCCAAAGAAGGCTATGATCCCAAGTATGGGGCCAGGCCCTTGCGTAAGACTATCCAGCGTCTTTTGGAGGATCCACTCTCCGACCTGATCCTGGCTGGTGACTTAAAGGGCAAGATCGCGGTGTCAGCTGACCTGAAGGAAGGTAAGATAGTTTTCGAGTTCCTCTGATTATTTTTAGGAGCCGGGCATGGCAGAATCTTTTAGTTTTATTCAGATCCTGGGCCTGCTGCTGACAGCAGGCCTGGCTCTGCTTTTGCCCCTGGCGCTTAGCTTTTATTATGGCCGTAAAAATGGCCTCGCTGTCTGGGCTGGCAGCCTGGGTTTTATTATTCCCCAGCTGGTCATCCGCCTGCCTTTGCTGAGTTTATTAGGCCAAAGTGCCAATTGGCTCTATCTCAGTGGCCTTTATCCCTGGTTGGGCCTGTTATTTTATCCATTGACGGCTGCGCTGTTTGAGACAACGGGCCGTTTTTTGGTTCTGGCACTTTTACGCAAAAAGACCCTGGCCTGGCCGCGGCCTTTGGCGGCAGGCCTAGGTCATGCTGCAGCTGAATCAGTCTTGCTGGTTGGCTTAAATTATGCTGTTTATCTGGTCCTGGCTTTGCTGCCGCAAAGGTTCATCCCCCAGGCCGGCCAGAGTATTCTTCTAGAACTGGTCCGGGTCAAGCCGGCTTATTTTTATCTGGCTGGTCTGGAGCGGCTTTTTGTCCTGCCCATCCAGGTCTTTTTTACCTGCCTATTGGCTCAGCTGTGGCAGCAAAAAAAGCTGCTCCTCGGCCTGGCCCTGGTCTTTATCATCCACACTGGCCTGGACATCTGGGCCGTTAGTGGTCTGCCGCTCTGGCTGACTGAAGCCGGCCTGGCCTGTCTTGGCCTGGCGGCCTTTTTACTGCTGGGCCGGGTCAGGAGCGGTAGCTGCCATTGATATAGACATAATCAGGTGACAGGTCACAGGTCCACATTTCTTCACTGGCCGGGCCAGCTCCTAACTGGATAGTTAACGTCACTTCATTTTCCCCTAGGATCTTTTTGGCCTTTGCTTCATCAAAGTGAACAGCCGTACCATTTTGGCAGACCAGCAACTGGCCCAGCCAGATGGAACACTGGTCCGGGTCAAAGCTGGCCCCGGAGTAGCCGGCTGCTGTGAGGATACGGCCCCAGTTGGCGTCCTGGCCATAGAGGGCGGTTTTGACCAGAGGGGAGCTGGCCACGGCCTGGACGACTTTTAAGGCATCCGCCTGGCTTTGGGCACCTTCTGCCTTGACTGTGACCAGTTTGGTAGCGCCTTCGCCATCGGCGGCGATCATTTTGGCCAGCCTGATGCAGAGCTGGGTCAAGGCTTCTAAAAAGAGGGCTTCTTCTTGTGAGCCTGCTGCCAGGGGTTCGTTTTCAGCCCGGCCGCCGGCCAGGAGCAGGACCATGTCACAGACACTGGTGTCGCCATCGACCAGGACCCGGTTAAAGCTGGGCTGGATTGCTTTTGTGAGCAGATCCTGCAGCTGGCTGGCCGGCAGGGCGATATCTGTTGTGATGATGCCGATCATGGTGGCCATGTTGGGGCTGATCATACCCGAGCCCTTGGCCATGCCGGCGATACTGATTTCTTGGCCGGCCAGCTTTAGTTTGACCAGGCACTCTTTGGCCTTAGTGTCTGTGGTCATGATGGCCTTTTGGGCGGCATGGCCACCGGCAGGCTCGTCTGTCAGGGCGGCCACGGCTGACTTGATGCCGGCCTGGATGGCCGGCATGTCCAGTTCCTGGCCGATCACCCCGGTCGATCCGACCAGGACCTGGTCAGGCTCTAAACCTAGGGCCCGGGCGGTCTGCTCGGCCATGGACCTGGCATCTTTTTGGCCCTGGCTGCCGACGCAGGCATTGGCATTACCGCTATTGATGACGATAGCCCGGGCTGTGCCGCTTTTTATATTTTTTCTGGTCAGCTGTAAAGAGTGGCCCTGGACCAGGTTTTTGGTGAAGACACCGGCTGCTGTGGCCGGCTGGTCTGACACGATCAGGGCCAGGTCAGGCTGGCCGTCTTTTTTCAGGCCGCAGGCCACACCTGCTGCTCGAAAGCCAGCTACACTTGTGATGCTGCCAGTTGGATCCCAGACCAGGTCGGCAGCGGCTCTATTTTTATCCATAAGTATGCCTCCAGCTTATTTTCTCTTACCTTAACAGCAAAAAAGCTGCCCGGCAAGAGCTGCCAGCTGGCCGGGCAAGATAATTATTGGCAGTTAAGAGCTGTCATTTTTCCGAAAGCTGGGTCAGTCTGGCCGACTGGGTGGATTTACTGGATAAACAAGGTAAAACAGCCAATGAACTTGCTGAAGTAGTTGTCTTAATATACTTTCATTTATTGCTGGATTCAGCTATAATAATTCTGGTGGAAAACTGCTGTTAGTAAATGCTGGTGCCTGTTATGCTGAGCCTTGCCGATTTATCTTCGGCCGCAGCTGATTAAGCTAAAGTTAATGATATGAGCAGGAACAAGGCAATAACTGGCGACTGAAAAATAAAGTAATCTGACGGGCAGTAAAACAGCAATTTTTGCTGCTATCATGTATAATAGCTCTTGTAAGCTTATAGAGGAAGGATTGATGGCTATGTGGCTGCGCAGTGAACTGAAAGCACAAGCTAAATATAATCTCAAGAATAAATATTGGTCGGCTTTTGCCGTCTCTTTGCTGGTTGCTCTCCTAGGCGGAGGCGGGGCCGGGATCTTCAGCCAGGGGGCTGGCACGGGTAAGGTGCGGCTGGACCTCAGCCAGGGCAGAGTTGATTTTCCCAGGCTGGATAGGTGGCAGGGAGAACTTTCTGATCTCACTAGGCTTTGGCCCCGGATCTGGCCAGCTATTTTAGCTGTGGGCCTGGTTGCCCTGCTTTTTGGCCTGGCTTATAGTATTTTCTTGGCTCCGGTTATTCAAGTTGGCGGCAGGCGCTGGTTTTCCCGGGCCAGGGAGAGTGCTTTTGCGCCCAGCGCGGGGATGACTTTTTCACATTTCCAAAGGGGCCGCTATTGGTCGACTGTTGCCGGGATCTTCAGGCAGAATCTGTTTTTATTCTTCTGGTCGTTACTGGCTTTGCTGCCCTTTGCCGGATCTATCATATTTGCCCTCACGACTTATATGGGTAGAAGGACTAGGACAGGACCAGGTTTTCCGTTTGGCCGGCCTGACCATGGCGATATATTGCTGCTGTTTGGCTTGGTCGGTTTAAGTTTTGTGGCATTTTTGCTGACTATTCCGCGCCTGGTTAAAAGCTACAGCTACCGCATGACCGGTTGGATCCTGGCGGATAATCCTGCCGTGGGTGCCCGGCGGGCCTTGCAGCTGTCCATCCAGCTGACCCGGGGCCATAAATGGGATATTTTTGTGCTGGACCTGTCTTTTATTGGCTGGTTCTTGCTGGGCCTTTTGGCTTGTGGTATCGGGGTGATTTTTGTCACACCCTACTATGAAGCTGTCCAGGCTGAGCTTTATGACCGCTTGCGTCAGTTGGGTGTTGAGCAAGGCTTTACCAGCATGGAGGAATTGGGCTTTATCCGGGTGGAGGAGCCACTTACATAAGATTTTATTATTCTGGAAGGATAGTTATTTTTACAAATGAAAAGTCAATATGATGTCATTATTATTGGTGCCGGTCTGGCCGGGATCTTTGCTGGCTATGAGCTGGTGACGAATCGGCCTGACCTTAAGATAGCCGTGCTCGAAGAAGGGGATCCGATCCACAAGCGGCGCTGCCCGCTGGTGGAAAAGACAGTCGATCATTGTATTAATTGCCGCTCTTGTGCCATTATGCGGGGCTTTGGCGGGGCCGGAGCCTTCTCGGACGGCAAGTTTAACTTCACAACCCAGTTCGGAGGCTGGCTGAGTGATTATCTGCCTGACAGGGAAGTTATGGAGCTGATCGATTATGTTGACCTGATCAACCAGAAGTTTGGTGCGACTGACTTTTTCTATTCGACTGATACAGTCCAGGCTGACCAGATCAGGCAGAGGGCGATTGCCCATGACCTGCATCTTTTAGATGCCCGCTGCAAGCATTTGGGTACGGAAAGAAACCTGGAGATCTTAAAAGCCCAGTCAGAGTTTTTGGACCAGCAGCTGGACCTGATCTGTAACACCAAGGTTGAGAATATTGCCAGGGATGGCGAGGCCGGTTACCGCTTGGAGACTAGTAAAGGCGATCTGGCCTGCCGCTTTTTGATTGCTGCCCCGGGCCGCTCCGGTGCTGAATGGTTCAGCAACCAGTGCCGCCGGCTGGGCCTGGCCCTGATCAACAATCAGGTTGATATCGGGGTGAGGGTGGAGCTGCCCGGGATTGTTTTTAAGGAGATCACCGATGCTGTCTATGAGGCCAAGCTGCATTACAGGACCAGGCAGTACAAGGACTCTGTGCGTACCTTCTGCATGAATCCTTATGGTCATGTTGTGATGGAAAATACTGATGGCATTATCACTGTAAACGGCCACAGCTATACTGATCCGGCCCGGCGCAGCGAGAATACCAACTTTGCTCTTTTGGTCAGCAACAGGTTCACTTCGCCCTTCCAGGAGCCCTACCAGTATGGCAAAAGGATTGCTTCGCTTTCCAATATGCTGGGTGGCGGTGTCCTGGTCCAGCGCTTTGGCGACCTGCTCAGCGGCCAGAGGACTAATGAGCATCGCCTCAGCCAGAGCTTTGTCACACCGACCTTAGAGGCCACTCCGGGCGATCTCAGCCTGGTCTTGCCCAAGCGGCATCTGGATAATATTATTGAGATGATCTTGCAGCTGGATAAGCTGGCCCCAGGTACAGCCAACCATGATACCTTGCTGTACGGGGTTGAGGTTAAGTTTTATAGCTCACGACTCCAGCTCACGTCAGAGTTAGAAACAGAGCTGCCTGACTTTTTTGCGGCAGGTGATGGTGCCGGTATAACACGTGGCCTTTCCCAGGCCGGGGCCAGCGGTGTTATTGCTGCCCGCAGCGTTCTAAAAAGGCTAAGATCGGCTGGCCAACAGCAACACGTCTTTGCGCCAAAACGATCTACAGATATGAGGAGATAGGCGTTTTCAGCAGGGTAACCATCCAAGACTTGCCCCGCAAGGGAGTAAAGCCCAAACGCCGGCGCAGGCGCGTAGAGAAGCGTCAGAGTCCGCCTGATTGCAAGAGAATAAGTGAACGTCCCGCAGAATGCGAGGATCGCAGTGAGCCAGGTCACTGGGAGATGGACTGTATAGAGTCAGCCAAGGGAGATAACACCTGCCTTTTAACCCTTGTGGATAGAAAGACTAGGGAATGCCTAATCTTTAAGTTGGGCAGACAGACTCAAGAGGCAGTATTACGGCGCATCAATGGTCTTGAAAGAAAGCTGGGTGCCAAGGCATTTAAGGGAAAGTTTAAGACCATAACCTTAGACAATGGCGCAGAATTTTTAAACTGGAAAAAGTTAGAAAAATCCGTCTTTGGAGATAGTGAAAGGACAGCTATATATTATGCTCATTCGTACTAATCTTGGGAACGTGGCAGTGGTGAGAATCTGAATGGCTTTGTCCGCTATTTCATCCCAAAAGGGACTGTTATTAAGAATTTAAGGGAGAAGGAAATTAAGATATTAGAGGAATTTATTAACAATTATCCGAGAAGGATTTTAGGAGGGGTTAGTGCAAAAAAATTCCTTCAGGCTGCAGCCTGAAGGAGATGCCAACAATGTACAGGATTGTGTTTTAGTTTAACTCACATTTCTTTTTATTAAAATGTTCCCGAATTATGTTTTTATAATCTTGTTCCGTCAAGCTACAATCAGCAAGTGCAATAAAGTCACTTTTGCTGAGGTGCAGTTGCTTGCTCATAAAACCAATTAAGGAGTCGCTAATCTCATCGTTGCCGTGGCTGAAGTGAGTGCTGATACCACACTTTCTGCCTTACAAAATATATTCAAAATAAACATGGCGCTTCCGACCACTAGATTTTTCGAATCCTTTAATTGTCAGGGCTTGTTCGATTTTCCTCGTTTTTAAGACTGCCACTATTCATCTCCGCTAAAACGAATATTGTTAGTAAACCATCTTTTGTATTTAAGAGCATCCCCCATAAGCAATTCATCTGGGGTCAAAAAATAACTCTCATAATAATAATCTAAAACTTCCTTAATACTATCTATGCAGTCCTCAGCATCACCCTTTTCTTCTAAATAATCAATATTTAATGAGGAAAAAACTAAGCGATAGTAATTAATGTTAAAAATGGTTTTATGTATTGCGATTGGAGCCTTAAATTTTATTGTTGATTTGCCTGATGTGAACTCATCGATAATTATGAGCGAAAAGAAAACATCGCTTGTCCTTAATCTCGAATGCTCATCAATTATATAGATTTCAAATGAATCAGCATATGTATTCTTTATTAATTGTTCTTGACTTGATGGTAAGACAGGGCAGCCTGGTAAAGTCAATGTATGAGTAGTCATTCTCGCAACCTCGCAATAGAGAATAATAGATTTGTTGTATAATCTTTATCATCGTTAATATAAAAATCAAAATTATATTCGCCTTCTTCGTCAACAACTAGATTCATTATTGACATGGTAATTGTGAGATCTTTTATGTTGTTATCATCTTCGCCTGGAGCAGCTGGTATATCCACTATCTCATTCGTATCTAACTTAACAGAACCACTAGCCTATCTTTCGAGTGATAAGCTGTAGAAGCCCTGCTACTACAAGGTTTTGCAAATTTCTTAGGGCACTACAAGCTCTTATTTCCGATTGTTTTGATCCGTTTCAGCCTGTCCCTGACACCTATCTTTTGGTAAATGTCATGGTGGGCTGCCTCAGGCAGGCCCGAAACTCGCAGCCTGATCAACTCGTCATCGGCACTGGTCAGCAGCACAGTTGTCCGCTGGTGTGTCTTTAGGATGGAGCGGATAGTGTTCCATTCCCGATGATCACCCTGGCGGCGCAGTTTGGTCTCCAGGCTGACCAGAATATGATAGGCCAGCACACCAATAAACATGTGAGCCTTGGTCCTATCAGCATTTTGGTGATAGATAGGGCGCATACCCAGCTCCGATTTTAAATCTTTAAAAGCACTTTCTACCCTGGTCAGGGTGATGTATTCTTGCCAAATATCCACAGCGCTAAGCCCTTTACGACTGGTTACAATTAAATAACAGCCAGCCAGAACAGGCTTGCTTTGGGCTTTGGGCTTTTC
>CAZZGG010000075.1:0-12959 GCA_964654125.1 uncultured Oscillospiraceae bacterium | reverse complement strand
ACACACATTCGGCACCCTAAATCGGCGCAAACAAGACTAATTAATTTAGCTAGGAAAAAGAGTTCAGCCACATGGTAATTCTAGATTGCCGTTCTGTCAAATAGCGACTTTTCAGCAGATTTTCACGTTTTCATGCTGAATTCTGGGCTGGAGTCAGGAATTGGCAGTAAAAGAGTGCTCTTTTGCCAAAAGTGCTGGTAATTTTGCCCGTTCTGAAGTATGCTGGTGATCAAGATCATATCCTAGCGGAGGGCGAACAGTCATGAGTCAAAAGGAAATCCTGGAATTGTTTCAAAGCGGTAAGGCTGAACAGTACCTGCACGGCCACCTACCTATTGCGGCAGCCTGGTGTCGGGGCATTAACCTGATCGGTTGCATTAACTCGCTTGTGCCCTCAGAAATGGAGTTAGAACCTGGTTTGGCAATCCAGGCCATGGTTCTGGATGTCTTAACCGGCCGGAATGCGCTATATCATGTCAAGACCTTCGTGGCAGAAGAAGACAGCGAGCTGCTTTTAGGCCAGAATTATCCACCCAGCCTGTTTAACGACACTAACCTGGCCAGAGCATTAGATGCCATAGCTCAGGTTGGTACAGGTAAGATCATTACTGAGCTGGGCATTGGAGCAGCCAAGCTTTGTGGTCTGGATCTGAGCGTTTTGAGCTTTGACACCACGTCTTGCAGTGTTTGGGGTGAATATGAGGGTTGGGATGATTTAGATGGCCCCGTCATCACCTGGGGCCACAGTAAGGATGGTCGGCCTGATCTAAAACAGTTCATGATTGAACTGCTTTGTGTCAACCGTGGCGTGCCTATCTTTGGTCAGGTCAAGGATGGTAACTCTTCTGATAAAACTTTGAATAACAAGATGCTGCAAAGAATAGGCCAGCTCATGAAACAACACGGTTTAGGGCCAGGCGCCTTTATTTATGTGGCAGACTCCGCTGCTATAACCAGGGCTAACCTGAAGCTGTTAGCCGAAACTAAATTTATCTCCCGCTTACCAGTAAACTTCGCCACACATAATCAGCTAATTGAAGAGGCTGTAACAGCCGACTCTTGGCAGGTTTTAGGCAATCTGAACGAGATTACCGACTCACCCCAAAAGCCAGCAGCATCTTACAAAGCCTATGAAAGCACAACAATGATTGACGATGTCAGCTACAGGGCCGTGGTTATCCATTCCGACGCACATGATAAAAGACGCACCAAGAAAATCGAGCGTCAATTGCTAGAGTCCGAAAAACAGCTGCAAGAAGAGCTCAAAAAGCAAGAAATGATCTTTTCTTGTGCAGAAGATGCCAAAAAAGCCCAGCAGGTCTGCGAAAGTCTAGCAGCGCCCCTGCACTTTGTCAGCTGCCAGTTAGAGAGTTTTGAACAAAAAAAGCCTGGTCGGCCACCCAAGGACAGGCCAGCTAATACCCAAACAAAATATCGGCTGATCTGCCAGATTAAAGAAAACGAAACCAAGCTGACCAAGCTCAGGCTGATAGCTGGCTGCTTTGTTATGCTGACCAATGTATCACAGGGTAAGGATGGACTTGATGCAACTGGTGTTTTGCGTACTTATAAGGGCCAATATGCAGTAGAAAGCGACTTTGCTTTCCTCAAAGATCCCCTGATCGTTAACGATATATTCCTCAAGACACCTCACCGCATCGATGCCCTAGGTATGGTTTTCATCATAGCCCTCATGATAACCAGGTTGATGCAGAATCATATGCGCTCTTATCTGGAGGCCAATGATATTGTGGTGGAGGGGCTAAAAAGAAGTATTAAGACCAAAAGGCCTACCTTTTATGCTATGACTAGGGCTTTGAGGGGCATTAAGGTGCTCAAGGTACAGGACAGGCGATTTTTGGGACCTGGAATGACTGAAAATAAACGAAAATACCTTGAGGCTTTGGGTTTTGATGAAACTGTCTACACGGATCCTGAAGCAAAGCCAAAAATCAGCCGAATAATTAAGCAGGAATCTGGCTAATTGGGGTGCGGAAGGTGTGATGTGATATTAGCTTTTTCATATTATTTTCTTTCGTAAAAAAAATGCATTGTTTTCCTGATGCAACCTCAGGCCTAACGATGCATTTTGTTATTTATCTCTTGCATTAGTATTAGGCTCCGGCGAGCCAAAATACTTTGAGAAATCAATATTTTATTTTCCTAAAAATTCTATCAAAAACATCTGATTTGATCAAGTGCTGAAAAATCGGTAATTCGGTTGGTAATTCGGTTCGGTTCGTTAATTCGGTTGGTAATTTGGTAATTCGGTTGCTGAAAATTCTCTTTCAATCAGCCGCTTCAATCCCTGGCCACATCCAGCAGGGCCAGAAAGTTTTCTGCCGGCACATAAGCAGGGACACTGTTGCCAGTGCCGATGGCAAAACCGCCCCGGCTGCCAACTTGTTCCAGCATGGCCTTGACCCGCTGCCTGATCTGCTCCGGTGTGGCACGGCAGACGAAATCAAGATCAAACCCGCCCATGATGGCGATCCTGGCCGCATACTCTTCATAGGCTTCTTCGACAGGTTGGATCTTATCTTCGTAGGAGTGCTTGCCATCGTATTGCATATCATCGATTATATCGTCCATGACTTCACGCAAGTTACCACAGGAGTGGAGAATAACCGGCTTATTATGGGCATGGGCGGCCTGGACAATCTTTTTATGCCAGGGGAAGATAAAGCGGCGCATGGCTGCCGGGCTGAGCATGGTCTGGCTGTTGAAGCCCCAGTCATCGTTGGATATGATAGCGCCAACCAGGGGGTGGGGCAGGGCCAGTTCATAGTACTGCAGGAGCAAAGAACCTACTTTATCACAGATCTCCTGCAGCAGATCGGCCTCTTCCAGCTGCATATAGCATAAGGACTCATAGCCGAGCAGGCTGACAATATTTTCTAGAAGGCCACCCGGGCCCCAGACGATCAGGCGCATGCCCTCGGGCAGTTCAGATCCGATGATATCCAGCCGTGCTTGGGAAAAGTCAGCCGGATCCTGCCAGTTGTAAGACAAAAAAGAACTCCTGTCCTGGATTGGTCCAGGCACATTTTGTGATTTGGAGGCAAGATGGGGCTGGCTGGGGATGGGAAAAGCAAAATCAGAAGCCATGATGGACAAATAATCATAGCCCAGCTGCCAGTAGACAAAAAGACGCTGGCGCCACAGAGCCAGACCGTCCTGATTATTAAAACTGCGGCCCTGGCTGATCAGATCATAGAACTGGTCGTTCATGAAAAATTCAAAAAAGGTCGGCCGGGTCGGATCCTGCCGCGCGAGGACGCGCAGGATATTATTAAAATCAGGTCTTGGTGTGGGGAATTGATAGCTTGGTAAAGGCATAAATTTTCCTCCCTTGGCTGGATCTATTTTGTATTTTAACATGTGCTGGCCCAAAACAAAATCTGTCTTGCCTGGATCAGCACCGATCTGGTATTGTTAAAAGACAAAAAATTATTGGATGTTTATATGAATAAAGAAATAAAACAAATAGTAGTCCAATTGGCCAAGGCAGGCCAAGCTGCAGGCTTGATTAAACAAGAGGACCTTATCTATGTGATAAACCGCTTGGCGGCCCGGCTGGGCCTGGCTGGTTTCATGGCGGACTCCATCAGCAGTAACACGGCAAGCAGTATTCCGCAGCTTTTAGAAGACCTGGCTGAGGCTGCCCAAAACCAGGGTCTGCTGCCTGATTCCAGTGCTGAAAAAGAGATTCTCCTGGCTGAGCTGATGGATATATTTTTAGATAAGCCAGCCCAGATCCAGGCAAAATTCGACCAGCTCTACCAGCAAAGCCCCCAAGCTGCTACAAACTGGTTTTATGAACTGGGTCAATCCAGTAATTATATCCAGACCCGTCAAATCGCCCGTAATATTGTTTATCAGGCTGATTCGCCTTATGGCAGTTGGGATATCACGATCAACCTGTCCAAACCGGAAAAAAGCCCCCGCGATATAGCAGCAGCCCTGCTGGCGCCCAGCAGTTCTTATCCGCTCTGCCAACTTTGTGTGGAAAACGAAGGTTACCAGGGCAGGCTGGACTATCCGGCCCGGGCCAACCACCGTATGATCCGGCTCAGCCTGGCAGGTGAACCTTGGTATATGCAATATTCACCCTATGTTTATTATCCCGAGCATTGTATAGTTCTGGCCCACGACCACCAGCCAATCAGAATCAGCCAGGCAACCTTGCGCAATCTGCTTTTGTTTCTGGATCATTTTCCGCATTATTTTATTGGTTCCAATGCTGATCTGCCGATTGTTGGCGGCTCAATCCTGACCCACGACCATTACCAGGGCGGCCATTATGAATTGCCCATGGCCCGGGCCAAAAGCAGCTTCATGTTTGCTCTGCCGAACTTTGTAAGCCTCAGTGCCTGGGTGCTGGCCTGGCCTTTGACAGTCATCCGCCTCCGGACTGCTGACCGGGCTGAGCTGCTGGCTGCCGCCAGTTTGATTTTGCAGGTCTGGCGCAGTTACAGCGATCCTGATCTGGATATTATAGCTGAAGATGAGGCCGGACCCCACAACACCATCACACCCATCGCCAGGCGGCGTGGGGCGGACTATGAGCTGGATCTGGTTTTACGCAACAACCGCCAGGATGAAGAACATCCGGCCGGGATCTTTCATCCCCACGCAGATGTCCAGCATATCAAGCAGGAAAATATCGGCCTGATCGAAGTGATGGGTCTGGCTGTCCTGCCGGCCCGCCTGGCCACTGAGCTGGAACAGGTGGAATTATTCTTACAGGATTTACCGGCCAAAGTGGCCGGGATCCATCTGGATTGGGCCCGCCAGCTGCGCCGTCAGCAGCCGGTTGCCCTGACCGCGGACCAGGCGGTGGGCCTGGTCCGCCAGGCCGTGGCAGATAAATTCACCAAAGTCCTGGAAAATGCTGGTGTTTATAAGCAAAATACTGCCGGCCAGGCTGGGTTAAGACGTTTTCTAAGCGCCTTTGGTGCTGAACTGAAAAAGGAGTAGGCCAATTGTTGGACAAAAATGAACTGACAGTCCTAGAGCAAAGACAAGCGGAATTATGGGAATCAGTCAGGCAGGACCAGCCCGGCCTGGACACACTGCTGATCCAAAGCAAGATCAACCAGTACTATCTGACCGGCACTATGCAGGATGGTCTTTTAGTCTTGCGCCACAAAGAACCGGCCCGCCTCTTTGTCCGTAAAAGTTATAGCAGGGCAAAACTGGAGTCGCCCCTGGCCCAGATCCAGCCTATGCGCAGTTACCGTGACATGCTGGAATTTTTACCGGCTGACCTGGGTTTGACTGGTCTAGAAGAGGAAGTCATGAGCTGGGCCAGCCTGGAAAGGCTGAAAAAGTATTTCACTTGTAATTTCATCCCGGTCGGCAGCTATCTGACCAGACAAAGAGCGGTGAAAGATAAGTCTGAGCTGGCTAAAATCAGCAAGTCGGGCCAACTGCATGCCCGTTTGCTCCAAGAGATTGTGCCTGCTTTACTTTATACTGGCATGAGTGAAACTGAGCTTTTGGGTAAAATCTATGCAGCCATGTTAGAACTGGGCCACCATGGTGTATCCCGCTTTGCCATGGACCAGATGGAGCTGATTGCCGGTCAGCTGGGTTTTGCCGAAAACTCCCTTTACCCAACCAATTTTGACGGGCCTGGCGGTATGCGGGGCATGTCGCCGGCAGTCCCGATCATCGGTGACCGGAACAGCCTTTTGCAAAAAGGCGACCTGGTCTTTGTTGATGTGGCATTCGGCCTGGATGGCTACCATAGCGACAAGACACAGATCTATAGTTATGGGGCGCCGGCCTCAGCGGAGGCCGCCCAGGTGCACAGCGCCTGCCGTGCTGTGCTGGACAAAATCAAGCAGATGCTCAAACCAGGCGCCAGGCCTGATCGGATTTATGAGGCTATCATGGCTGCTTTGCCAGCAGAGCTGGGCCAGTATTTTATGGGCTACGCAGATGGACCGGTCCGTTTTCTGGGCCATGGCGTCGGCCTGCAGGTGGATGAAGCACCAGTCCTGGCCCGGGGTAATCAACTGCCTTTGCGTGCCGGCATGGTGGTCGCTGTCGAACCCAAATGTGCCGTGCCGGGCCAGGGCCTGGTCGGAGTGGAAGAGACTTATCTCATTACCGAACAAGGGGCCAGCTGCCTGACCGGTGGTGACTGTGACATCATCCAGGTGGCAGAAAAATGTTCTGCTCAGCTAAAGCGTTGACGGGCCAGCTCTTGCCCGCTCCTGGTCTTGAAGTTTTTGGCAATTAATTGTTCCAGCTCCTGGCTGGAAAATTTTTGGCCAGCCAGATTGACCAGCAGATCTGCCTCCCAGATGATCTGGAAATCCAGTCCATCTATTTTTTCCGCTGTGTGATGGTGTCCTACGATATAGCAGATCCTGGGGATATCGCCCGGATAGCCCAGGTCGGTCAGGATCTCGCGGGCGATACGGGCCCCTTCTTTTTCCTGCCAGGGACCGGCAGTCGAACCATACTTTTTTTGGGCAGCCGGCAGGCCGATATCGTGTAGTAGCGCCGCCAGGCTGATCAATTCACGCTCCTGGCTGATCTTTTCCCGGTCCATGATAGCGACTGCTGCGGCCAGGACAGCTTGGGTGTGGGTAATATATTGGGGATGGTCAGCGAACACTGCTTTCATTTTTGCCAAGACTTTATTTAACATTTAATCACCTCGCCAGATATAGATCTACTGCCAGCTTAATGACTATAGCCAGCATGATCAAAAAGAGCACGGCCCTGATCAGGCCCCGGCCGCGCTTTAAAGCCAGCTGGCTGCCTAAAAGACCGCCGGCAATGCTGCAGGCCGCCGCTGGCAGTGCCAACCAGAAGAGCACTTTGCCAGCCAGTAAAAAAACAGACAGGCTGGCCAGATTGGCAGCAAGATTAACCAGTTTGGCATTGCCGCTGGCAGTGACATAATCGTAGCCAGCCACAGCAGTGTAGATCAGGATCAAAAAAGAACCTGTGCCCGGACCGGCCAGACCGTCGTAGATACCAATAAAAAAACCAGCCAGACAACAAACCAGGATGAGGGGCCGGCCGGTCAAAGACTGGGCCCGTTCTTCTTTGCGCCCGCTCACCAGCATAAAGATGGCGGCGGCCGGAACCAGGACGAGCAAAATTTTCTTTAACAGATCCTGTTCAAGCAGCAGGCCCAGGCGGGTGCCCAGGGCTGCTCCGCCCAGGGCGAAAACAGCTGAACTGACAGCGCCGGGCAGATGGATCTTGCCATGCTTATGATAACGCCAGCCAGCCAGGGCTGTGCCGGCTGCGGCAGACAATTTGTTACTGCCCAGGGCCAGATGGGTGGGGATGCCAGTCAAAAGATAAGCCGGAATACTGATCAGGCCGCCGCCGCCAGCAATGCTGTCGATAAAACTGGCCAGGAAGATCAGGGGGCAGACAATCAAAAGCATGTGATGTGGTGCCATAGTTTTACCTGTTAATTTTGTTGTCTTGAAAAAGCAGGCCTCATTTTGTCAAAAAATGAGGCCTGCTGGGACTAGACGCTGTTCTTAGTCATTCAGGCGGGAGCTGATATCAACCGGTTTGCCGCTGGCCATCGATTCATTACAGGCCAGGGTGAAAACAAGAGATTTATAGGCATCAGCATAAGGTGAACGGATCTTACTGGGGTCACCGCTGATTACGGCATCGATGAAGGTGCGGTCACAGGTAAGGCCGGCATCGCCGTCTTCCTTGTAGGATGCGCCAGCTTCATCTTCGCCTTGGACCATGGTACCGTCACCTTTGAAGATGAGGCCTTCTACTGCCTCGGCAGCTGCCTTGCCATAGACATCAACCTTGGTCAAAAGATAGTGGTCCAGGCGGGCATCGCGGCTGCTGAAGGTGATTTTGCTGTCAAAAGAGGCACCATCTAAAGCATAGCAGCCTGTGGCAATGCTGGCTAAGGCACCGCCGGCAAAGCGAATCGCTGTCACACTGAGGTCATCGGTCTTGTAATTGTCAAACTCCTGCACCATGCCGCGCATGCCATAGGTGAAAACTTCAACCGGTTCACCGTAGACGGCCCTGATCAGGTCAAACTGATGGATGGTCTGCTCCACGATCTGGCCGCCGGACAGGTCCTTGTCCCGCCACCAGTAGACACCGGGCACACCGCCAATACGGGAGCACTGGATGAAGGCGATTTCATTCTTGTCAATAAAATCTTTGGTTGGTTCGACCAGGCTGCTGTAGCGGCACTGGAAACCAGCCGCGGTGATCAGGCCGGCTTTGGCAACTTCATCACGGATCTGACGGGCCAGATCAAGATCAAGGGCGATCGGTTTTTCAACAAAGAAGGGGATATTGCGCCGGATTGTCTCCAACTCAATTTCACCATGCTGGGTGGGCGGGACACAGATAAAGACCATGTCAGGCTGGACAGCATCATACATTTCTTTAAAGTCTGTAAAAGCCTGGCCACTGCCAGCTTTTTCCACAAAAGATTCAGCTCTTTCCAGGATCAGATCACAAAAGCCGGCCAGCTCAATGTCATCAAACTGGAGAAAGTGGCCCAGATGATACTGGCCAATGCCACCGCAACCGATAATCGCTAGTTTTTTCATAAGAATCCTCCTGATATTGTGTGTAATAAAGATGGCTTATTTTTGCAGCATATGGCGCATGGCCGTATGGGTTATTTCATAAAGATAAGCCGGATATTGCTCTGTTATGCCCAGCTCGGCAGTCAGCCAGTCAGCGTAACCGACAGAGCGCAGGGCAGAAATAACGCGCTGCCAGTTGATGGAACCTTCGTAGAGATTGACAAAGCTGCCTGAGAACCAGGAGCCGCCTTTACGGAAATCCTTAATATGGATCTTAAAGATGCGTTCAGCCAGCATTTCAATCCAGTGCTCCGGATAGGAAAAAACGGCCACATTGCCGACATCAAAATAAGCACCGATGGCCTTGCTGTCCAGCTGATCAATAAAGCTGACCATTTCCACAGGAGAAAGGAAAAATGTATTCCAGACATTTTCCAGGCCGACCTTGACACCGGAAGCTTCTATCTCATCTTTCAGTTCAGCTAAAGTATCTAGTGAGTACTTGTAGGCTTCGACCCGGCTGACAGTCTCACTGATCCCACTGGGGACCACCAGGATAGTGTCGGCACCCAAGGCATTAGCCAGATGGAGCTGGCGCCTTAAGATCTCCTGGCCACGTCTGCGCTGGGCCAGATCTGGCACTCCCAGCTGGCCGCTACCATAAAGTGACGATGAAACACTGCCGATAGCCAGACCGGCAGCCTGGCTTTGCTTTTTAATCTGAGCCAGTTCGGCATCTGTTGTGGCAAAAGTCAAAGCGTGGGCTGAGCTGTCTTCCTTATCCAGGTTGAGCTCCACACCATCGTAGCCGACTCCTGCCAGAGTGTTGAACATTTCTGCGAAAGGTACTTGCGCTGGAACAGACCAGGCATTAAGGGCGATCTTCATATAATTTCCTCCTTGAACAGGCCTGAGGCCACCCATATATTTTCATGATAGACTGTATCATGTTAGAATCTATGCAGGAAAAGACCGATCATATGGAGTAATCGATTATTTTTTAGGGAGACACCACAATGGATAACCAGTCTTTTTATCGCCTAGCGGACCGGGATGGCTGCAATCTGGCCAGCCGGCAATACCCCCTCCAGGTCAACTGCACCGGGGTCAGTGTCTTAAACCGCCCTTTCATGACCTGGCGGCCAAAAGGCAGGCTGGATTATTACCTGATGTTTGTCAGCCAGGGTGAACTCACTTTAGAGATCAGGCAGCAGGAGATCAGCTTTGGGGCCGGCCAGTTTGTTATTCTGCGGCCCGGTTATGCAACCCGCTATAGTAAGACGGACAGCCGGGACATGACTTATTACTGGGTTCATTTTACCGGGGCAGAAGTCGAGCAGTTGCTGGCCAGCTGCGGTCTTAGTGATGAAACTATCTATTCTGCCGGGGTCAGTGAGAGTATTATAAATGATTTTCAGCGCTTGTTTGACAATTTCATCTATCGGGATGACTGCCTGCAACCAGCCACAGCCTCAATCCTGATGCTCCTGCTGGTCCGGCTCAGCCGCAGTGCCGGCAGCCAGCTGAGAAAAAAGGCTGAGGCAGGGCCGGAGCGGCTCAGCCGCTCCCTGGCCTATATCCATAAGCATTACAGCCAGGCGATCACAGTCCAGAAACTGGCAGAGCTAGAACACCTCAGCACCAGCCGCTACAGTGCCCTTTTTCGCAGCTGCATGGGCCAGTCGCCCCAGTCCTTCATTATCGACATGCGCCTGCGTATTGCCATTGAGTTGCTCCAGCAAACAGATTTGACTGTCAAGCAGGTTGCCCATACTGTTGGTTACTCGGACCAGCTTTATTTCAGCCGCCTGTTCAGGGCCAGGCAGGGTGTGCCACCCAGCCATTTTCAGCAGGTGACAAGTTCGGGTGGCAGCCAGTATGATTAAGAGCAAAGCTTTTATTTTCCTTTTAATTATACTGGCCTTGTTAGCTGGCTGTACTAGCACCCAGCCGGATGGCCTGGCCTTGAACAGCACATCTTACGCCAGAGCGCTGGAGCAGCCGGACCAGCTGGTCCTGACTTTGCAGATCAATCCTGCAACCGGCCTGCAGCGTTTTAGGGCGGTCGAGGCCTTTGACTGGCAAATAGCTGCTCTTTTGGAATACAAGCAGGACCTGGTCTTCCAGCCCCAATATCTGGCCAGTCTCGTCCTGGTCACGGATCTGGCCCAAACCAACCGGCTGATTGGCAGCTTTGCTGAGCTGGCTGCTGTTGACCTGCCTGTCAGCCTGTCCGGCCAACAGGCTTCCTTCCGGGCCCTGGTTACCGGTGTTTCTTATATCCTGGACCAGGACTACACCTTACAGGGGGTGACAGAGCTTTTAGGTCAGCTCCACGCCAAGGGCCTGCTGGCTGAGCCCGGCCAGGCAACACCTTACCGGATCATGTTTGATTATGAAGCAGTGGAGCTGATCAAATCCGGCCAGAATCTGCTTTGGCGCATCCCCCGGGAAGGAACCCTGACCATGCAAAAGGGCCTGCTGGCCTTAAAGAATACTGAGCTGCCGCCAGTAAAAGAAGAAAAGTTTTTAGCTGCGGGCCTGCGCTTGCTGGACGGCCAGGCCGATGCTGTGATTTATCCGCCAGCCAATGCTTATCAAAAAGAGCAGACTATATCTGATTATACTTCATTCAACCAGGCCAGCCTGGAGGTCTGGCGCACTTACCGGCGCCAGATCCAGCAAATAAGGCGCTACAGCACGGCAGATATGCGGGAGCATCTTGTCTCAGCCCTGCTTTTTATCAGCCTGGCGATTGCCTGGGCAGGCTACATGGCCAGGCGAGTTCTCAACCAGTCAATCCGCTCCTTGATCTACTTGATTGTACTAGCCTTGGTCAGCTGGACTATTTTCCGGATGGTGAAGTATGAAATGCCGGCAAAATTCTTTTTGACCCGTTATGTCTGGTACGCCTATTATATTTTCCAACTGGGCCTGCCTCTTTTACTGGCCCGGGTGGCCAGCCTGATTGACCGCACTGAACCGGGTCCACCACCTGGCTGGTGGCGTTGGGCGGTCTTTTATAAACTAGGCCTGCTTTTATTGATTTTTACAAATGACCTGCACAAGCTGGTCTTCCAGCTTGACCTGACAGCCGGCTGGGATGGCAGTTATAGCTATGGACCAGGCTATTATGTGGTTCTACTTAGTAATGTGGCCTTTTTATTAAGTGCTGTTGGCCTGCTCCTGCATAAAGCCAGGCAAAATCCCCGCAAGAAAGCCCTGTTGCTGCCACTGGCCCTGACCCTCATGCTGCTTGCCTATGCCCTGCTTTATGTCTTGCGCCTGCCTTTGGCCTGGGAAAGTGATTTCACCATTACTGTCGGTATCTTTACCCTGCTCTTTTTACAGTCAGCCATGAGCTCCGGCCTCATTCCAGTCAATAGCAGGCATGCCAGCTTGTTCAAGCATTCACCCTTGGCGATGGAGATCAAAAATGAAGCGGGGGATACAGTTCTGGCGGCCCGGAAAACACCGCAAAGCAGTCAGGCAAAAACCCGTTTTGCCAGAATAAGAGGTGGTCTGGCCGTCTGGCGTGAAGATCACACTGCAGAAAAAAAGTTGCAGGAGAGCTTAAACAAGACTATCCAGGAACTGGCCTGGAGCAATGAGATCTTGTCGCATGAACACCGGATTAAATCGGAATTGGCCCAAATAGAGGCCAATCAAAAGATGCAGGCTGAATTGCAGGGAAAAATTGGCAGCCAGCTGACTCTGGTCAATGAATTGTTCCAGCAGACCAAGGCTGGTGAGCTGCCTGTCCAGCTGGGCCTGGCCCGGATTAACCTTTTGCTGACCTATATCAAGAGACGTTATAACCTGATCTTCTGGAGCAGGCGATCTAGCACAATCGGCAGCAGTGAACTGTTGGCTTACCTGGCGGAGCTGGGCGATGTAGCAGCTGGAGCCGGTCTGGTTTTAGCTCTTTTACCGGATCTTGAGCAAGACCTCAGCCTGCCGGCAGCCATAGCATGTTATAGTTTTTTATTTGAAGGTCTTTGGCAGTTGATTAAAAGGAAAGAGGCGGAGCTGATTGCCCGGCTCAGCAGCCAGGCTGATCTGGTTAATCTCCAGCTTTTGGCCGACCGGCCCTTCAGCAATGACTTTACTGCTGCTGATCTGCCTGGCTGCCAGATCAAGCTGCGCTCGGATGGCTATCTGCATCAAGCCAGTCTGGAAGTGGCTGGCCGGCCAGATGAGACGATCAGCCGGCCAACTGGCAAGAGTAGGACCGCCCCCTGACAGCCGGAGGTGCAATGGTATACTGGTTTTGTGACTGCAAGTGGAGGAATAGTTTTTGCTAAGCTTGTTTTTTCTCAGTGAAGTCTGGCGGATTTTGCTGATCTTGATAAGTCTAGTTGCTTTTAGCATTCAGCTTGGCTTGCTGGTGCTTATTATGTATCGCTC
>CAZZGG010000074.1:0-13012 GCA_964654125.1 uncultured Oscillospiraceae bacterium | reverse complement strand
AAAGGGAGCAGGCGTATGTTTTGGATTTCGGTAAGTGCGATCGGTCTACTCACCACTACTTATTCATTATGTCTGAAAACAATGCAAAAAAAGCATATCAAGCTGACCATTGATTTTTTCAGCTTTATTATCTATATGAATCTTTTCCAGGCTGTTTTTTTGCTGGTCCTGCCTCCATATCAAAAGTTCATTCTTAATCCCCAGGTGATCCTGGCCGGCATGACCGCCGGACTGAGCAGCTTAATCTATTATCTGTTTATGATCATGGCCATCGCCCGCGGGCCATTGGTCCTAACCAACAGCATCCTGGCCCTCTACCTGATCGTGCCCGTGACCTATGGCCTGATCTTCTGGCAGGAGAGCTTGTCCCTTGTCACCATCGCTGGGCTGGTCTTATTTTTATTCAGCATTGCCCTGATCACCAACTCCACCTACTTCGAGCAGGAAAAAGAAAAGAAAATCGAGCTGAAATGGCTGCTTTTTGTCCTGATCGCTTTTGCCTGCAATGGTGCCACCAGTATTATTTCCAAGCAGGTGTCCATGCTGGACCCGGCTTCCAACACAGAGTATCTTTTGGCCAGCCGTTTTATCAACCTGGTGGCAGCCCTGCTGACCAGAGGCCTTTACCGCCTTTATTGCCAGGGCAAGAAAAAAGATCAGCTGCCCTGGCTACCCGAGCGTGGCTTTTTATTGCTCAACCTGGCTGCCGGGGCCTCCATGGCAGTAGCCAATATCATCTACATGGATTGTGTCGGACGTTATGCTTCAGCGCTTTTTTTCCCGGCAACGCAGGGCTTTGGTATAGTCCTGATGTTTTTCCTCTCCCGCCTGCTCTTTAAAGAACGCCTCAGCAAAAAAGCCCTGACCGGCTTCGCTTTGGTCATCTCAGCTATTGTTTTGATCAGTTTTGGCTGAATATGAAGGGACCTACCATGAGCATTTACGATGATTTATTAAAGGATGTACCCCTGCCGCGTCTGGTCCGGGTCAGGCAAAGTTTTCCTGCCAGCAGCTGTCCCGACCTGGCCGGGCAGCTGGCCAAAAATATCCTGGCCTGCCCTGCCTACCGCCAGGTCCAGCCCGGCATGCGCATAGCTGTTGCTGTGGGCAGCCGCGGCATCAATGATCTGGTGCTGGTGGTCAAGACAGTTGTGGCCCTGCTCCTGGAAAAAGGCGCCCGGCCTTTCCTGGTGCCAGCCATGGGCAGCCACGGCGGCGCCACAGCCGCCGGCCAGGAGGCCTTGCTGGCAGCCCTGGGCATCACAGAAAAATCCTGCGGTGCCCCTGTTGTCTCTTCCATGGAAACTGTCAATCTAGGTCAATCAAGCAGCCAGGGCTGGCCTTTGATCATTGACCGCCAGGCCCATCTGGCCGACGGTATTATCGTCATCAACCGCATCAAGCCCCATGTTGCCTTCCAGGCCGACTACGAAAGCGGGCTCATGAAAATGATTGCTGTCGGTCTGGGCAAGCAGGCCGGGGCCGCCAACTGTCACAGCCTGGGTCCGGAAAAGATGGCAGACCATATAGTTGAAGTAGCCAGCGGCCTGCTGGCCAAGACAAAGATCCTCTTTGCAGTCGGCCTGGTCGAGAACGCATATCATCAGACTCACACCATTGCTGTCTTGGCCAAAGATGCCATCCAGGAGCAAGAGCCGGCTTTACTGGCCCTGGCCAAGCAGCTGGCACCACGGCTTTTTTTCGATCAACTGGATGTCCTGATCATGGACGAAATCGGTAAAGACATCAGTGGGACCGGTTTTGACACCCGGGTTGTAGGGCGCTACCATACCAGCGCCATCAGCGGCGGGCCAAAGATCAGCCGCATCGCGGTCCTGGACCTGACAGAAGCCTCCCATGGTAATGCCAACGGCATCGGCATAGTCGATTTCACCACCCAGCGGCTGCTGGATAAATTCCGGCCTGAGCAAAGCTACCCCAATGCCATAACGACAACAGTTCCGCTCAGCGTCAAACTGCCCATGGTCCTGCCCAATGATCGGCTGGCTATAAAAGCAGCCATCCAGACCTGCCAGATAGCAGATCTGACCCAGGTGCGCCTGGTCCGCATCAAGAACACCATCAGTCTGGGGGAAATAGAAATCTCGGAAAATCTGCTGGCAGAAGCAAGCGGGATCAAGCAGCTCCAGCCTAGTTCAGCGGCCTACCAGTGGCAGTTTAGTGCCAAGGGCAGCTTGTTAGGTTAAAGCCCCTATTCCCAAAGGGACTCCCAGCGGCTGTCATACTCTTTGGCCAAAGCGCTGATGAAAACATTAATTGCCATGTAATACAGTGGATTATCCAGCACCAGACCTCTGACATATTGTAGATACTGGTAGTCTTCCCAGTCGTACTCGCCAATTTCAAGGCTGAGCTTAACCCCGGCAAATCTGTTTGCGTAATCATCCAGATCAAAGTCGGAGCTGATCCGGCTGGCCGGATACCAGTTAGCAAAATTTTCTAGCATATCTGCAAGAACTGAAAAAGCTGTTGTTAGATCCATCTGCTTACTTAGCTCCTTTGCTTGTGCCTGCTTAAGCAGTATTAATATTTCTTTCAATCGATATACTGAGCATGACACCCAAAGCAATATAGTTGACCACCATAGCGGTGCCGCCAAAGCTGACAAAGGGCAGGGGTATGCCGGTAATCGGTAAAAGTCCCACGCACATACCCAGGTTTTCTATAAAATGAAAGGCCATGCCGGCCGACAGGCCAACCATGGTCAAGGAGGCGGCCGGGCGGTGGCTTTGCACCTTGGACGCTACATAAAGAGTCCTGATCAAAAAGAAAAAGACCAAAAGCAAGAGCGCGGTGGTGCCAATAAAGCCCATGTGCTCCGAGACTGCTGTATAAATGAAATCACTTTCCTTGACCGGGACATGGACAGGTGTGCTGCGGCTGCTGCCGGTCAGGCCGCCCGAGGCAATCGCCTGCATGGCCTGGAAGAGATTGTAGGATGCTGCCAGATCATGACCGGGATAAAGCACGGACAGGATCCTGTTTTTCTGATAGGTGTCAAAATAAAAAAACCAGGCCAAGGGCAAAAGCACGACCAGGCTGGATAAACCTAAAACAACATAACGCCAACGCAGGCCCCAGACAAAAATCATGCAGATGAACATGAAAACAATCACCATGGCAGTGCCAAAATCCGGTTGTTTCATGATCAAAAGCAGGGGCAGGCCATAAAGGGCAGCCAGCAGCAGGCTGCCCTGCCAGTATTTATTGCGCGCTTTCATCCAGTCCAGCACATAGGCAGATGACATGGCCAGGCCGATCTTGGCCAGTTCAGAAGGCTGGAAAGAACCAATCAGGGGCAAATTCAGCCAGCTGTCAGCCCCCCATTCATCGGCCATGGAAAAATTATCAACCAACACATAAACCAGCAGTAAAACACTGACACCATAGATTGACCAAGCCAGCAGGCGCATGGTCGGTACTTCTACTATGCTAAGCATAAGGGCGATCAGGATGCCGACCAGGACAGCGCCAATCTGGCGGTAGAAGTTAGTTGGGTAGGCATCCCCAAAGCCATCTGACAGGACCTTGCTCAGGGTGAAAAGGCCAATCATGGACAAGACCAGGACAGGAATAAAGAGCCAGTAATCCAGACTGCGAAAATAATTTTGCTTCTTCAGCTGTTCAAAGCCGGTCTGGTTCATTGAGTAGCTTCATCCTGCTTTTTTGCCGTTTCGCTTGCTTCATCGTCAGACAGGGCAACAAAATCAGCTGTCTCCTCCTGATCTGCCGCAGCAGCCACTTCATCTTCATTCAACTCATAGTCATCGCCAGCCAGGGCTGCCAGCAGGGCCTGGCGCTGGCGGCGCCGGCTCAGCACGATCAGGGCCAGGGCGGATCCGATCACCATCAGGGCTGAAAGCAGCTGCGAGGCCCTGATCCCGGTGCCGGGAATAAAGAGCGGATCTGTGCGGATACCCTCGACAAAATAACGGACAAAGCCGTAAAGCAGCAGGTAGACAAGTAAGGTGGCATAGGGTGTTTTGCTTTTTTTGCGGTAACGTAAGAGCACAAAGAAAATAACCAGGTTGGCGATAAACTCATAAAAGAAGGTGGGATGGACCGGCTGGGCCGGATCGAGACCGGCAATAGCCGTCACATTTTGCAGATAGTAGCTGGTCTGGTTGCTGATCATACCCCAGGGCAGGCTGGTGTTATTGCCAAAGGCTTCCTGGTTGAAAAAATTACCCCAGCGCCCGATTGCCTGGCCCAGTGGCACATAAACAGCCAGAAAATCCAAAAGTGTGGCCAGCTTGATCTTTTTCACCCGGGTCACAATTAAAATAGCAATTACTCCACCGATTACACCGCCATAAAAGGCCAGGCCGCCATCACGGGTGCTGAAAATCCGCTTCCAGTCAGTGGAAAAGTAATTCCATTCCATGACTACATAGTAGAGCCTGGCCATGACAATCATGAGCGGGATGATCACGATAAATGTATCCATGACATCATCAGCTGTCAGGCCAAACTGGGGCGCCTGGCGGATCGCCAATAGCATGCACAAGATAATGGCAGCTGCGATCAAAAGTCCGTACCAGTAGATTGGCCAGCCAAAAAGAGAAAAGGCAATCCTGTTCACAGGCAGATCATGAATACCCAGACCGGGAAAATTAACAAGAAAATCAGCTTGCATAAGCTTCACCTCCGCGGTTTGATCAGCGCAGTCACATAATTGGCGGGATCAGCTAGAAAAGAAAACTGCTGCTGCGCTGTGTCAACATTAATCTTAGCATAAACAGTAGCGTAATCGAAGATATCCAGGCCCAGTAAATTAAGCCGGGCCTGGGCCAGCCCAGACCTGGCCACAGAATCAGTCAGCTTCAAGACGCTGCCCAGGGCAGCTTTTTTCTGGGCAGAAAAGAGCTGCTCATCAAGCCGGGCCTGGCTGAGGCCAGCCAGCAGCCTCTGGGCTGCCTCTTCCGGGTCCGGCGCCTCACCGCCGGCAGCCAGGAACATGAAACTGGGTTCAGCCGCAAAATAATAAGCGAAAGAACTATTGATCAGACCTTCCTGGTAAAGTGTATCTGACAGACTGGAAACAGGCGATAACAGGCTGTCCAGGACCAGGGCTGCTGTCCTTTGCCAGGTCAGCCGAGCTAGGCCAGCCGCTCCTGTATCCGGCTCTCCCTTGCAGCCCAGCATGAATAAAGGCACTGCCAGATCCATCTCTGCCTGGGCACTGCGGCTCAAGGGCGGGCCTTGTTCCACAGGCAGATTTGGCCGCACAGCGGGTTTAGCCCCGGTCCGGCCAGTTAGAAATTTTGCCAAGCAGTCCAGCAGCTCTGCATAGTCTAAGTCACCGGCAATTGTCAGGCTGATCTGGCCGGGTGCATAGAAGGTGCGATGGGCCAACTGCAGGTCTGCGGCCCTGATCTGGGCTACTGAACTACAAGTTCCGCCAATATCCTGGCGGACCGGGTGGGTCTGGTACATGGTTTCCAAAAGCAGCTGGTTGAGCCGGGCTGCCGGATCGTCCAGGTAACCGGCCAGTTCTGCCTGGATGATCGGTCTTTCCGCCTCGACCCGCTCCTCATCCAGCTGGGGCTCCAGAATAGATTTGAGCCAGATAAAAAAGGCTTCACAGAAGTTATCGACAGTTTTAAAAAAATACAAGGTATGATCATAAGTTGTATAAGCATTGGCGCTGGCACCCAGCTGGGCCAGCTGGCCAGCCAGGCCACCAGCTTCATCCTGATCAAAAGCGCAGTGTTCCAGAAAATGAGCTGTGCCGGCAGGCAGGCAATGGTCTTGGCCCTCAGCCGTAAAGCTGTTCTGGATCGCACCAAAAGGCACAGTCAGGGCAGCAAACTTTTCCGCAAAGCCGGGGAAAGGCAAGACCTTGAGCTGCAAGCCGCTGCTGTGCAAAATGCTGATAATAGACCGGCCGCTCAGCTGGTCCTGACCAATATTTTGCCTAAATCCCGCTGGTAAAGCGATTTTTTCCATCAGCTCTCCCCCTCTTCTGCCTGGGTTGCCCGGAGCAGATAACTGGTCTTTATTTGCAGGCGGCCGGCCAGCTCATTAACTTGCTCGCCACTGATAGCCATAAGCTGGGCCAGGGCTTCTTTTTCATTGAAGCTGAGCCCGGCCAGGCCGGCCCGGACATGGGCCCCGAGCAGGGCAGCCAGGCTGTCTTTTTTAGTCAGGAGCCTGGTCCTGAGCATATGACGCGAGCGTTCCAGTAAAAGAGCTGGATAGTCGCCACTGGCAATCCTTTCGATCTGCTGCTCAATTGCCGTTTTAGCCCTGGCCGCATCTGCCGCTTCCAATCCCGCCTCAATAAAAAGCGCCGCCAAAGCCGGGTGGGCAAAAGCATAGACATCATAGGTCAGTCCCATTTTTTCCCGGATCTCAGCAAAGAGCAGGGAGTGGACATCAGAGCCCAGCATGCTGACAAAAAGTTGGTTGATCTGGCTGTTTTCGCTGTAAAGCGGCCAAATGCCCCGGTAGGCCAGGAGCAGACGGGCCTGGACCACTTGTTTTTCTTCTACCAGCTCCTGCTTTTGAGCAGCTGGGCAAAAAGACGGCTGGCAGCCTGGGATGAGCTGTTGACGCCGGCCGACCGGTAATCTGGCCAGGCCAATTTTACATGCATCCAGCCACTCTGGCTGGATAGAGCCGGCCAGATAAACAGTCAGTTCAGCTGACTCAAGCAGCTCCTGCCAGGCCTCCAGCAGCTCTTGTCCGCTGATAGCAGCCAGATCCTCAGCCTGGCCCAGGACTGGTAAGCCATGGACTTGATCCGGACAAAAAGCGGCCAGGCAGCGGTCATAGGCTAGCTGGGCCGGATCGTTGGCCCGGGCAGCCAGGGTCATGAGCAGGTTATTTCTTTCAGCTGTAACTATTTTTTCCTGGAAGAAGCCGGCCTGGTCCAGGTCCGGTTCCAGCAACATGTCAAAAAAGAGGTCAAGCAGATCAGCAAAGGGCAAAGAGCCATCCGGCGCCTGGGCCAGGGCCTGGGCTGTGAAAGTCAAGACCAGCATGTCGCCATATTTGGCCGGCTGGGCATTGATTTCCGCTCCATAAAGCTGGTCCAGGGCTAGAGCCAGACCGGTCCGGTCCGGGTAACGCCGGCAGCTGGCCGTCATAACTTCCAGCAGCAGGGCGTAGCTGGCTAAAAGGCGTGGTGTGACCACGAGGCGGAAGACCAGCTGCAGCATGGCCTGGCCAAAACGCTGGCTGGGCAGGAGCACTAGAGGTATATCATTAATTTTTAGTTTTTCAAAGGGCTGCTCACTGGTCTGGTGCCAGATCCGGCCCAGCTCCAGGTCTTTTTGCACCTGTTCTGTTAACTCTGGTAAGGATGCGAATTTCTCCTCAGCTCTTTGCCAGTCCAAGAACTGGACTGTCACTTCCTTGCCGTAAAGCTGCAGGTCGGCATCATAGATGCAGGTTTCTATAACAGGCGTTTTTTCATCCGGGCTGACTGTCGGGCGCAGGCCGATGCTGGTCAGGGCGGGCCAGGCCTGGCCGTCAATAATAGCCCGGCTGGTGTAAACACCCAGGGCCGGACAGATTTTTTCGGCCGGTTGGATGATATTGGCTGTAGGAAAACCAAGCTGGCGGCCCAGGCCGCGCCCGCTGACAACTGTGCCTGTCACAGTAAAGGGCCGGCCCAACAGGGCGGCAGCCTTGGCCACATTACCTTTTTCGACCAGCTCCCGGATCCGGCTGCTGGATATTTTGCTGCCGTCCGGCCTGATCTCAGGTACAATAATCAGTTCGATCCCTTTTTCTATGGCCCATTTTTGCAAAAAACGGCCGTCACCAAAGCCGCCCTGGCCAAAATGATAGTCCGGTCCGACCACCAGAAGTTGAGCATTCAGTCTTTGCCAGATAATATTTTCCAGAAACTCCAACGGGGACAAGGCAGCAAAATCCTGGCTGAAACTGAGGACATGGGCCTGGTCCAGGCCAGCTTTTGCTAGTAGGTCCAGTCTTTCAGCCAGGCTGGTCAGATAAAAAACCGGTTGATCCGGGTTCAGGACCAGGCCTGGATGGCGGTCAAAGGTCAGGGCAGCTGCTGGCAGGCCTTTTTGGCAACAGCGCTCAAGCAGGATCCTGATCAGTTCAGTATGGCCGCGGTGCAGGCCATCGAAAAAGCCCAGGGCAATTCCTCTTGCCTCCTGGCCGGTTTCAAGATGGCTTTGGTAAATCTGCAAGGTCGATCAACACCCTTTCAGTTTTTATTTGGCAAAGGCCGTCTTTTGCCGGCAAAGCCCGGCCGACAGCCACCAGCTGATCAGCCAGCCAGATAGAAAAAAGCCCATCCGGGCAGTTTTTTGCATTTTCGTAAACCGGCTGGCCCATGACAAGACCAGCTGCAGCCGCCCGGTTTAGCTTGATTTGGGACAGCCCGGCTAAAGCGGCGGCAGGATCCAGAGCTGCTTCTTTTATCAATTGACTGTCAGTCAGTCGGTCCAAGGGCCAGGCATCTTCCAGTCGGAAGGGGCCGCAAGCCAGTCGCTGCAAGGCAAAAGCATGGCCACCAAACCCCAGTACCTGACCCAGATGGTCACAGATACTGCGGATATAGGTTCCTTTGGAGCAGTGGATCCGGACCTGGGCAGACAGACCATCATCTGCCTGAACACTGACGAGCTCAGCAGCATATATCCGGATCGGCCGCGGCTGGCGCTCTAGTTCCAGGCCCTGGCGGGCATATTCATAAAGCGGACGCCCCCCGCTTTTTACAGCTGAATACATGGGTGGCAGCTGTTCTTTCAGCTGGACCAGATCAGCCACTGCCTGGCGGATGGCAGCAAAATCAGTCTGGCGCAAAAGATCCAGTTCAGCCGCAGTTGGCTGACGGCCCCAGACCGGCTGACCGGTCAGATCCTGGCTGTCAGTGGCCAGGCCAAAGCGGACAGTGACCTGGTAAACTTTATCATAGTCATCGGTAAAACGGATTACACGGGTAGCCCGGCCCAGACAGACCGGCAAAAGGCCGGTGGCAAAGGGATCCAGGGTGCCAATATGGCCGGCCTTCTTGATCAAAGCCAGCCTGCGCAAACGTGCTGTCACAGCAAAAGAAGTCAGATCAGCTGGTTTATCAACCAGGATAATGCCTTGGAGCGCTACAGGAGTTCACCTGCCTTTTGCAATAAAGCAATTTTGGCCCCGGCCAGGTCCAGGCCCTTGATACTGGCACCAGCCGCCCTTGCATGGCCGCCACCGGAAAATACTGCTGCCAGCTGGGCGGCATCCAAGGCCTCACTGCTGCGGAGATTAATCTTGATCGTACCATCAGCCTGTTGGCGCAGGATCAGGGCCAAGTCAACCCCTGCCACATTGCGCAGCTGGTTGATAATGCCCTCCAGGTCAGCATCATCGGCCTGGCAAGAAGCCAGCATGGCCTGGTCAACCAGGCACAGGGCGATCCGGCCGGCCAGATGATATTCAGTCCGGGAAAAAACCTGGCCCATCAAGCAAAGGCGGGCCTGGCTGGATTTATGAAAAAGCTGGTAGCTGATATTTTGCAGGTCAATGCTCTCATCCATCAAGTCTGCAGCAATAGTAAATGTGCGCTTGCTTGTATTGGTGAAAACAAAGCCGCCTGTATCAGAAATAAGACCGGCCAGCAGCAGGACGGCACAGTCATGGCCCCTTAATTTGCGGTCGCTGTATTCTTCCAGGAGCCTGATCAGATGATAGACCAGCTCTGCAACAGCAGCAGCTGTGGTATCAATCACTTCCCGCTCAGTCACCGGCCGGCCTGGGATGTGGTGATCAAGCACCCACTGTTCAGCAGCCTGGCCAGGCAGCTCAGAGCGCTGGCCCAGCCGACTGACATCAGAGCAGTCCAAAAGCAGGGCCAGGGTCTGTCTGGGCAAGGATTCGTCATCCTGACCCAGTTGATGGATCTTGTCCAGAGCCGGCAGGAACTTGAGGTTTTCCGGCACAGGCTCATCCAGAGGCAAGACTGTCCTGACACCCAGCTTTTCCAGTGCCAGTAACAAGGCCAGGGCTGAACCCAGGGCATCACCGTCAATATCAACATGCGGGTAAAGATAGACAGCTTGCTGCTGCCGGTAACACAAAAGCAGCCGTCGGGCCAGTTGTCTAATCTTCTTCTGCATGATCGGGCTGCTCGGTTTTCTGCCCTGCCATTGTTTCATCAATCAGGCGGGATATACGCATACCCCGTTCAATTGAATCATCAATAATAAAGCGCAGTTCCGGCACATTACGCAGGCGCACCCGTTTGCCAATCTCACGGCGGATGAAACCACTGGCGCTTTCGATAGCGGCCTGGCAGTCTTTTTTCTCTGCTTCACTACCTAAAACACTGATATAGACGCGGGCCAGGGATAGATCCCTTGTCACTTCGACAGCAACAACAGAGGCCATCTCCGGCAAACGCGGATCTTTTATTTCATTTTGAATAAGGCTGGCAATCTCTTTTTTGATGGCATCCGCCACCCTGTCAGAACGCTGCATAGGCTTAGCTCCTCTCAATTTCCTGCATGGTAAAGGCTTCAATTATGTCATTTTCCTTCAAATCATTAAAACGCTCCAGGCCGATACCACATTCATAACCGGCGGCCACTTCACGCACATCATCTTTGAAGCGGCGCAAAGAAGACAGTTTGCCTTCATGGACAACTATACCGTCACGCACCAAGCGGACATCACAAGAACGTAAAATCTTGCCGTCCTGGACAAAACAGCCCGCCACGGTGCCAACACCGCTGACCCTGAAGATCTGCCTGACTATGGCATGGCCCAGCACAACTTCCTTGAAGGTGGGGGCTAATAGGCCCTTCATGGCTGCTTCTATATCATCAATCGCCTGGTAGATAACCCTGTACATGCGCAGGTCAACCCCGACATCAGCGGCGATCTCCATCACATTGGCAGCAGGACGCACGTTAAAGCCGATCACGATGGCATTGGAAACCTCAGCCAGACGTACATCAGATTCATTGATTGCTCCAACAGCTCCATGGATTACATTGACCCGGACCTCGTCACCTGAGAGTTTTTCCAAGGATTGGCGGACTGCTTCCACACTGCCCTGGACATCTGCCTTGACAATAATGTTCAGGTCCTTGACTTCACCGGCTGCCATCTGGCTAAAGAGGGAGTCAAGAGTCATGCGCGAGCTGGAGCGCAGCTGCTGCTCGCGCTGTTCAGTCCGGCGTCTTTCCGCTAGACTGCGGGCAACCTTGTCATCTGTGACGGCATAAAAGAGTTCACCGGCATCCGGCACTTCCGGCAGGCCCAGCACTTCCACAGGTATGGAAGGCCCTGCCTCCTCGACCGGCTGGCCCAAGTCGTCCGTCATGGCCCTGATATGGCCGATGATCGAACCTGTCACCAGGGTGTCGCCTGTTCTTAAGGTGCCGCGCTGGACCAGCACAGTGGCCACAGGACCACGGTTCCTGTCCAATCTTGATTCAATCACAGTACCCTTGGCCTGCCTGGTCGGATCTGCCTTCAGATCCATGATATCGGCAGTCAGCAGCACCATTTCCAGCAGTTCATCCATGCCTTCACCGGTCTTGGCTGAAACAGGCACCATAACAGTAGACCCGCCCCACTCTTCCGGGATCAGCTCCTGGTTGGCCAGCTCCTGCTTAACCCGGTCCAGGTTGGCGCCGGGCAGATCAACCTTGTTGATCGCCACCACTATCTGGGTGCCGGCTGCCCGGGCATGATTGATCGCTTCAATCGTCTGAGGCATGACGCCATCGTCTGCTGCTACAACTAAAATAGCAATATCAGTCACCTGGGCGCCTCTGGCCCGCATAGTGGTGAAAGCCTCGTGGCCTGGTGTATCCAGGAAGGTGAGCTGGCGTGATTTTGTCTTGACAGTGTAGGCACCGATATGCTGGGTGATTCCGCCTGCTTCACCGGCTGCAACCGAGGATGAGCGGAAACGGTCCAGGATAGATGTCTTACCATGGTCAACATGGCCCATGACCACTATGACGGGCGGCCTGGTTACCAAGGCCTCATGATCGTCATCTGAGTCATCAAAGAGGAGATCCTCTTCGGTGACAGTGACCAGTTTTTCCGCTGTAATATTAAATTCACCAGCTATGATTGCCGCAGTGTCAAAATCAATTTCCTGGTTGAGTGTGGCCATGACGCCCATTTTCATCAAGGATTTGATTACTTCAGCTGCTGTCTTTTTAATGGCTTCGGCAAACTCTTTGACAGTCAGGCTTTCCGGCAGTTTGACATTGGTCAGCACAGCCAGTTTGACTGGTGCCGACTGGCGCTGGTTGCGCCTGCCTGAGCGGCGCTGCCTGCCCCTTCTGGGCGGCTGCCTGTAATTGGTATCCAGCATGGTGGCCTCTGTCAGGGCTTCTTCAACCGGTTTGCCGGAGAGTTGCTGGGCCTGCTTTTGCAGATTCTTATGCTTATCACGTTCACCGCCCGGCTGCTGCCTGGCTGCCGGCCGCACTTCGCGGCTCTCAGGCCGTGCATCCCGGCGTCTGTCTGTATCGCGCCCGGTAAAAGCCGGCCTGCTTTCAGCTGTTTTTTCTTTAACTTCCTGGGGTACATCAGGAATCTGCAGGCGTTTTGCCCTTTCCGGCCTTGGCCTGGCTTCAGGCCTGGCCGGCTCTGCCGCCAGCTTGTCTTTACGCAAGTACTGGCCGCTTTGCGGTCCACGCGGCGGCCTGGCGCCAGCTTTAAGTGGTCCTGACGGCCGGCTTTCTTTGGCAGTTTTTTCCAAAGGCTTGACAGTTTCTTCCGGAACAGCCTTTTCCGGAACTGCTTTTTCAGGCGCCGCTTTTGCTACGGCCGGCACTGCTTCTTCAACCGGTTTAGCTGGCTCGGATGCAGGTTTACTTACGGGCTGGGGCTGCGGCACAACTTTTTCTTCCTTCAGCTCAGCAGTTTGCACTTCCTTCAGCTCAGCAGCCTTGACTTCCTCTAGTGGAAGTGACTGGACCGGCTCAGCTGCCTTGGCACTGGCAGTCTCCTCGACCGGCGGTGCTGGTTCTTGGACAGGCTGGACACTTTCCGGAGCAGGAGC
>CAZZGG010000073.1:0-13017 GCA_964654125.1 uncultured Oscillospiraceae bacterium | reverse complement strand
CAGCGTAATCCAAGGAACAGGCCAATTGCAAAATTGGGGCAATCGCATTGGTCATGAAAGATATTTCACCCAAAAATACATTCGTACCCATATTGAAGATGATTGATATACCTATCACCAGTAAAAATAGTAATGGCTCCAGCCAGGATGCTGTGGACAGGATCAGGATGAGGATAACGATGGGTAGCAGGATAGCCATGGCTTTAAGGGCAGTTGAAAAGGTAGTGTCCTGGGTAAAGACTAGAGCTGGCGCATCTCCTGTCAAGGCTCCTTCACTGCCGATCAAGTCATAGATGGCCTGACAGGCCTCCTTTTCCATCCCCTTGTCGATGGAAACAGAAAAAAGAGCTTGATTTTCTTTATAAAAACCTTTGATGGTCTCCTGATCAGCAACCTCCAGAGGCTGTTTGAGATCGATCATATCATCCAGCCAGATCACCTGGCTCACCCCGTTTATAGCTAAAAGCTCCTGCTTGAAGGCACTGGCCTCCATCAGGGAGATATCCGGAACCAGGACACTGGCATTGGGCAAAGATTCGGTGAATTCCCGGGTCATGATCTCCAGGGCAACAGTGGACTGGGCTTCTTGGGGCAGGTAGTCAACCATGTTGTAGTTGACATCAACAAAAAAGATCAAGACCAGACAAACCAGCATGATTGCAATAAAAATTGCTAGAACTAGTTTTTTGTGTGTAATAATTGTGTTGCTAAAGCGATTCATCGATCATCCTCCGGGCCTTTAACAAAGCTGTACAAGCATATATTATTGGAGACAGAGCGTCGGAAAACAATCATCAGTGTTGTTTATATTGGCCTAATATGCAACAATTATTAGTAAAAGTGCTGCTTTACAAGCAAAAGGAGCGAGAAAATGACAAAAAAAATAGACCAACGGGTCCGCCTGACCCGGGATCTGCTCAAAAATGCCCTGGTTCAGCTGATGCAGGAACAGCACATTTCCAAGATTTCCATCCGGGCTATCTGCGAGGTGGCTGATATAAATCGCAGTACCTTTTATGCCCATTATGCCAACCAGTATGAGCTCCTGGAGCAAGTCCAGCAAGAAGTCCTGGCTAACCTGAAAACAGACCTGAATAAACAAGCCCTGGATGAAGACAATCCTTTGTCTGTCCAGGTGCTAACCAGGGTGTTGGAGTATATCAAGGATAACAGGGAGCTGTTTACGGCCCTGCTCAGTGAAAACTATGATTTTGCTTTCCAGAAGGAAATCATAGAGCTGGCCCAGTTTATCTCAGCACAGCAAAACCCGTCTTTAGACAAAAAAACCCATGATTACATCAGGACTTTTGGCCTCAGCGGAGCAATCAGTATTCTGAAAAAATGGCTCTACGGCGGGGCGCAGGAAGCGCCCGACCAAATGGCCAGCTTTATTATCCAGATATCCTACTATGGACTGAGCAGCTTTAAAAACAAATGAGAATCAGCGTCCCCTGCTCACCAGATGAGCAACTATCGCTAAAATCAGTAAAACTGCAGTCAGCCGGTGAATGATCAGCCAGGCTGACTGCTTTTTCTTTTTCACATAATGGCCATATGCTCCAATAAAGCCAGTTGCCACCATCAGCAGGGCAGCCACCAGGCCAGTCCAGGAAAACCAGCGGTAGAGCAGCTGGATCAGGATATGCAGGACCAGCATCACAGTCGTGAATAACGCAAAAAAGCGATGATTACTGACTAAAAACTTCTGCACCCGCATATAAACGCGCTTAGTCTTGGATTGGGCCGGCAAAGGCCTGATAAACGACCTGTAAACAGCCTTAACCGGGTAGTTCAAAAGAGTTAAGATAAATCCCAAGGTAATCAACCAGCCAAAAAAGCCGCCACTATTAGACAAACTATCTCCTCCTTAATCAACCAGGACACCAACTTTTGGAGCCCGGTCCAGCATCTTGGTGCCGTGCGGGGACTCGCTGCGGATTTCCTCACTGTAGTCCTGGCCGGCCTGGAAACGTCCCTGGTGCAGGCCATCTTTCCACTGTGAGATATCCGTTACATCGTATATAATTCCGTCCACTGCTATATAAGCTTTCCTGCCTTCAAGTCCATCGTACTGGGCCAGCTCTTCTAATGTCAAGCTCAGCTCAGTATCATTTGCGGCACTGCCTGTCTCCTTAGCACAGGCAACAATGGTTGCCACAGTAAGCAACAGGATTGTCAGCACTAAAAGGATGCGCTTGGTTAGCTTTTTCATATTTTTTACCCCTTATAGAGTTCTGATGACAACAAAAATCATCAGATAAAAAGTTTGTTTATATTTAGTCAAGTGTAGCCGTTTTTTGCAGTACCGGAGGTTACTATCGAAAAAAGCAGTCATGGTGCTGGCTGTTTTGATATATTTCCATTGGTGCTAAAAGATAATTTACAGTCTCTGCTAGGCACCTTTACCTGCTAGTCTCTGATCGACTGTTCAAGCAGTATGCCCTGCATATCCTTAGCTAATTGCGGGCTCTCTATTCTCATAATGCTGCTATTATCATAAACAAAACCCAGCGGGGCCAGGCTGCCATACCAAAGAATTCTACCATCAATAACCACTGCATTACATACAGTATCAAAACTGGGTTGGAGCAGTATATTCTGGTCTTGCATGATAGGCTGGAACTTTTCATCCAAAATATTTGTAGAATGCTCACGAAAATATTTCCGAGGAAGGAACAATTTGCTTTCTCTTTGAATGTTCATGCTTGATTTTAGAACTTTTTTCAAAAGTACCAGATTCCTGGCAACAAGGGTGTTACTAGAAATCCAGATCACTTCTCTGGCACTTGCTAGATCTCTTGCCAGCGTTTGCCAATAGTCTTTTTTAACAAAGATGAAATTGTCTCTGGTTGGGGCCAAGCCTGGCTCACTAATTTTATAACCCAGATCTTTATATCCTTTTAGTCTTTTACCATACATACGTTCAAGCACAGGCACATGCACATCAACATAATCGAATATCTGAACATCATTCTTACCCTGATAGAGCCTGTGAAGGCGCCCGGCATATTGAGCAAGGGTACCCTTCCAGGAAAAGGGCATAACCAAAAACAGTGTATCTAGTCTTGGTAGATCAAAACCTTCGCCTACATACCTGCCAGTGGCAACAATTAAAATTGGTTGATCAGATGGGTATTGGCTAACTTCTGCTAATCTGGCCTTTTTTTGCTTGCCTGTACCAGAGCCAGTCAAGGAAATGACAGCTGGGAAAGATGGACTCAGCTTATCGACCAACAGTTGTACGTGTTCTTTACGATCAGTCAGGACCATAACATTGCGCTCATTATTTATTTCTCGCATTACATCACAGTATATCTGCTGATTACGATTGTTAGATAGTGAAAGATCAGTAAATATATCTTGGATTCGACTACTTGAATCCCAGTCGAGCGGTAGTTGGTAGCTGGTCAAACGTGGCAGCAAAACATGTGAAAAAGGTCGGGCTTCTGCCTGTTTTTTAGCATCATCCCGATATACAATCGGCCCACATTGCATATAAACAATCGGTTGTTTGCCATCTTGCCTGACAGGCGTAGCTGAAAGACCCACTACATGCTTTGCCTTGACCTGAGCAAGGACTTTTTCAAATGTATTTGCAGCTACATGATGGCATTCATCGACTATGACCAAGCCATAGTTTTGGATGAAATCTTTTACACCAAGTCCATCAAGGGCAGAATTGAACACCACAACGTCAATCACATCGTTTATATCATTATGTGATCCACCCAGTCGACCAATTACATGACGTTTTTTCTGCCTCCCAGGCTTTTTTTCTATTTTAGCTAAAGGCTCAGCAATTTCAAGGAACTGAACGATCTTCTCATGCCATTGCTGCATCAAAACAACACTGTTCACTAAAACAAGCGTGTTAACCTTAAAATGGGCAATCAGACTGATCGCAGTAACTGTTTTTCCGAAAGCTGTTGTGGCGCACAAAACACCAATCTGGTTTTTGATCAAGGCCTGGGCAGCTTCTTGCTGTAACACCCGCAGCTGCCCGTTAAATGTAACTTGAATAGGCCGGCCTGTTTGGCGTAGATCATCAATTTGCCACTTTATGCCGCTTTGTTCAAATAGTTCCTCCATCTCGCTAAAGCAGCCTCTTGGCAATTGGATATAATCGTCATGCTCCTGATGGCAAGCAATAATTCTTGGTGTGTTCCAAGTAGAAAAGCGCATGGCCTGTTTTTTATAAAACTCTGGATTAGGGAAAGCGGCTAGACGCTTGATCTTGTTGAGGGCCTGAGAAGATAAAGCCTGGGTTGGTATGAAAAGACCATTTGTCATAGTTACAGTAAGTGATAGTGGGAAATCTCCTGGTCCTAAGGTAACTTCCTTATCTTTTTGCCAAGGCTTTTTCTGATCATAATCTGTCAAAGAGCTCAGCTCGCCTAATTCTGTTTCTTCCGACAGGGATCCCAGTAGATTATAAAGTTCTTCTCCAGAAAAACGCCTGATATGATCTATAAACTGCCATTGGTCCTTGAAAGGTTTAAACTCAATGTCTACAAAGCAGGTGTTTCCAGCTCGAGCGGTATGCCCTTGCAAAGGCAGAGCAATAAGGTTGCCCAGTCCATCTTTTGTCAAGAAATCCTGTGCCGGGATCATCCGATCATAGGACTTAAAGCTGATCTGATGCCGCTTTTGCATAACTGCCGTTATGAGAAGAGAACCAAGTTTACGAGCCTTGGCAGCAGGAACTGGCTCGTTGAAGAAAAACCAGATATGAGCACCATTACCAGAACGCGAACGCTCCAGTGCAACAGGCAGATTTTTTTCAGTCAGAAAACTCACCACAGCTCGAGCATCAGCTTGCCAATCACCTTCATCAAAGTCAAGCACAATAAACCAGCAGCTGTCATCCTTAAGCATTGGATACAAGCCGATGACCTTTTCTCCGCGCAGATGCGCTTCAATAATCTGATCATCAAGTGGCAGATAATCTTTATGGGTACAATCTGAACAGTTAATCTTGGGCTTTAAGCACAAACCGGCTTGCCAGCTATTTTTACAAACTGGTGCATAACCGGCCTTACCATCTCGTTTACGTTCATATCTGAGAGCATAAACATCGTCACGACCCTTAAACAACGACCTGAACATTGCTATTTTCTGGACCAAAGAGCTTTCCTTGTTAAAAACAGATCTTGTCGGGACATCATCATTAACTTGGACGAGTAGGCGGACTTGCTCTTTTTTAAGCCACGCTATTTCTTGACGCAATGTCTTGTTCTCAGCCAGCAAACGCTGACATTCTAGGCAAATCTGTTTGTTGCTGCGTTTTTTTCTCGCCAACTTTTGCTCCTTCTTTCAATAATCCTAAATGAACTTCATTCAGCTTGATTATATCATGTAGGTAAAAAATCCTCTTAGCTACTGGTAAAACATAATTTAAGGCATCCGCACAGCAAAAGTTCAGCTAAAGTTCAGATAGACAACATCTAATTTTCACTTGGCGTCGTTACACTGGCAGCAAGCGAGGTGAGAAAATGAAAACTATCGGCAGACACGAGCATAAGCTTTATATAAATATGGCTGATTATCTAGAGATCAGAGCCCGTTTAAAATATCTAGCTCAGCTGGATAAAAATTCAGTTGGTGCTAGCGGTTACAAAATAAGGAGCCTTTATTTTGATAACTACTCAGATAAGGCGGTGACTGAGAAGCTGTCGGGCTTAAGCCGGAGAGAAAAATTCAGGCTGAGATATTATAACGACGATCCCTCCTTCATCCGACTGGAGAAAAAAGCAAAATCAAACAGGCTCTGCTACAAGGAGAACTGTTTGATCACACAGGAACAGTGCCAGCGTCTATTAGCAGGCGACTACACAGTTTTAAAAGAAGGCCAGGATCCCTTGTTCTTCGAGCTGTACAGCAAAATCAGCTACCAGAACCTAAGACCTAAAGTGATCATTGACTATATCAGGGAAGCTTATATCTACCCGGCCGGCAATGTACGCGTCACCTTCGACAGCAAGATCAAAAGTTCCAACAATGTCCAGGGTTTTTTAGAGCCCAACCTGGTTACTGTTCCAGCCGCCCAGGCCTTTATCATGGAAATCAAATATGATGGCTTCATCCCGGAAATCATCCGCCAGCTTATCCAAACCGGCACCAGGCATGAAACAGAGTTTTCCAAATACCTGGTTGCTAGACTAGTATAGACAAGGAGAAACACCATGCTAGAAGAACTCTTTCAATTCACCTATCTCAATAAAGCAGCAACCTTTTCCCTGCCGGATATCTTTGTTGCTCTGGCCATCGCCTGTATCATCGGCCTGTTTATCTTCATGGTTTATAAAAAAACCTATAAAGGCGTCATGTACTCATCGTCTTTTGGTATCACCCTGATTGGCATGAATCTGGTAACCACCCTGGTTATACTGGCAGTTTCATCCAATGTCATAGCAACATTGGGTATGGTGGGCGCCCTGTCAATTGTCCGTTTCAGAACAGTTGTCAAAGAACCTCTTGATCTGGTCTACTTATTCTGGTCGATCACAGCCGGTATCATCACCGGAGTCGGCCTGATCCCTCTGGTCGTGATCGGCTCCTTGGCGATCGGGGCAGTCCTTTTTATTTTTGTCAACAAGAAAACTGTCGACACCCCCTATATCGTGGTCCTCAACCTGGCTGATCAAACAGCTGAGCAAGATTCATTGGCCCTCTTACAAGGCTTCACCAGAAAGTATCTGGTCAAGTCGAAAAACGTCTCCAGGAAGGGAATAGAGCTAACTGTTGAAGTGAGACTAAAAGACTCAACAGTTGATTTTGTCAACAAACTCCTGGCCATAACTGGCGTCAGCAACGCAGTCTTAGTCAGCTACAATGGCGACTACTATATGTAAAAATCTGAGAAAGGAGCGGGCGATGATAACAAGTAAACATTTAGGAAAGCTTATGGCTGTATTGATTGGCCTCTCCCTGATTATTTCAGGACTGCTGGTTCTGCTGGCTCAATCTGACTTCACTGTCCAGGCCATGGCCTATGAAGACAAGCTCTTTGGTACTGAAATCCTCACCATTGATATAAAGGTGAATGAGGATGATTGGCAGAGCATGCTGACTGATCCAACAGCCAAAGCATACATCCCGGCTGACCTGACCATAAATGGTGAAGTCTTCAGCTCTGTCGGCCTGCGCACTAAAGGTAACTCCAGCCTGTCACAGGTCGCCCGGATGAGTAACAGCAACCGGTACAGCCTCCATATCAAGTTCAATAAATATGAAAAGGGCCAGACCTATTACGGTTTGGACTCCTTCAGCCTTAACAACATGATAGGTGACAATACCTACATGAAGGACTATCTAGCTTATGATCTGATGAATTTCATCGGTGTGCCCACTCCCCTGCTTAACTATGCCCAGCTGACTATTAATGATGAAGACTTCGGCTTTTATCTGGCCCTGGAAAGATATGAAAAAGCCTTCCTAGAGCGGGTTTACAACAGCTCCGGAGGCCAGCTCTACAATGTAAAAAACCAGATGGGCCTGGACAACAAAAACCAGCCTGCAGCAAACAGACAAGAAAACTTCAGGGGCCAGGCCGGCGGTGGCGGCAGGCCGGGAGGTCAAAATGGCGGCAGCCTGCTCTACACTGATGATGAAATCAGCAGTTATAGCAGTATCTTTACCAATGCTGAATTCAAAAGCAACTCAGATAAAGATAAACAAAGGGTGATCAAGGCCCTGAAGAACTTAAATGAAGGCACAGATTTAGAAAAATATTTTGACCTTGATGAAATTTTGCGTTACCTGGCTGCCCACACTGTCCTGGTCAACCTGGACAGTTATTCGTCTTCAATGGCCCAGAATTACTATATCTATGAAAAAGATGGCAAGATCAGCACCTTGCCCTGGGATTACAATCTGGCCTTTGGTGCTTTTCAAAGCAGCAGCGCCACTGACACTATAAATTTCCCGATTGACACACCAGTCAGCGGAGTTGAAATGGCGGACAGGCCCTTGATCAGTAAGCTGCTGGCAGTCCCGGAATATCTGGATCAATACCATACTTATCTGGCAGAAATAGTCGAAGGTTACTTCAACAGTGGTCTGTTTACAGAAACGATCTCAGCATTAGACGCCAAAATCAATGCTTATGTTAAGAGCGACGCAACAGCTTTTATCAGCTACGAACAGTACACCACTGCCCTGCCAGTTCTGGTCCAGCTGGGCGAATTGCGGGCCCAGAGCATTGCCGGTCAGCTGGATGGCAGCATCCCGGCCACCACAGCCGGACAAAACAGTGATCAAGAAGCCTTGATCAGCGGTGCAGAAATTGATCTTGCTTTATTAGGCAGCTTTATGGGTGGCCAGGCTGGCCAAAAAAACAATAACAATGCTGATAATCCCGGTCCACCAGACCGGACTGATAGAACGGATCGGACTGACAGGCCGGACCAGCCAGAGAGCCCGCCCGACTGGCAGGATAACAGTGGCTTCAGACCACCAGACAGGTTAGACCGGCAGGATAATGCTGCAGAAATGCCAGATGAGAGTTTTGCTGTTTTCCCGGGCAATCAAGCGGGACAATTAAATCCGGGCGGGTCACAGGACAGCACTGCGCTTGGGCTGACCCTGGTCTTGCTGGGCTTGACAGTAGGAGCTATCCTGTTCCTGGCAAAATATAAAAAAAGCTACTAGTGGGCCTTGAAAGGCTTTATAATGGATAAAAGGAGCTGGTTAAATGGCTAAGATCCTGATTTGTGATGATGAAATAGGACTCAGGACCATCCTGAAACGCTATGCTGTTTTCGAAGGCCATGAAGTCCACGAAGCAGCGGATGGCATGGAAGCAGTCAGGCTGTGTGAGACAGAGTCTTTTGATATCATCATCATGGACATCATGATGCCGCATCTGGATGGTTTTTCCGCAGTCAAGAAGATCAGGGAAAAATTAGACACTCCTGTCTTGATGTTGTCCGCCCGGGGCGAAGAATATGACAAGGTCCTGGGTTTTGAATTAGGTATTGATGATTATGTGGTCAAGCCTTTCTCTTCTAAAGAGATCATGATGCGCATCCAGGCAATCCTCAGGCGAAGCCAAAAAAGCAGGCCTGCAGAAGACAGCGGCAAAGAGCACCTTATCTTCCGCCAGGAGGGACTGGAGGTTGATATGACAGCCTATAAGGTGACAGTTGATGCACAAGCAGTAAATTTAGCCCCCAAAGAATATGACCTGCTCTTTTTCATGATCCGCAACCAAGGCATCGCCCTGCCCCGCGAAAAGATCCTGGCCGAAGTTTGGGGCTACGATTATTTTGGAGATGACAGGACCCTGGATACCCACATAAAACTATTGCGCCGGTCTTTAGGACCATATGCCAGGTTTATTGTCACATTAAGGGGCCTGGGCTATCGCTTTGAGTGCTGAGTATATGGAAAATTCAAAACGCCTGATGTGGAACATCTTTATCTTTATGATCGGCTTTTGCACCTTTCTGCTGCTGGTTCTCTGGCTTTTACAAACCAGCCTACTGGGCAAAATGTATGAGAGCATCAGGAAGCGGGAGATTGGCAAGGCCATTATTCTGGTCGAAGATAATATCAATAACCCGGAGCTTGACTATATGCTCAGGGATCTGGCTGAAAACCAGGAGATCCTGGTCACACCCCTCCAGGAATTTATCCCGCCGGACAGGCCGGCACCACGGGATAAGCCACCCATCAGGGAGGCCATCATGGAAACCAGAGAATTTACCACAGCTGATGGCAAGACCTTATCCTTTGTCTTTTATGCCATCATCTCACCTGTTAATGCGACCATCTCGACCATAAAGATCCAGCTTTATTATGTGACAATCATTATGCTGGTCCTCTCTGTCGCCCTTTCCCTGATAATCGCCCGTATGGTGGCAAGACCGATCGAAAGCCTCAATGAAAAAGCCAAGCTGCTGGCCAAAGGAGACTATGAGATCCTGTTTACCGGGAGAGGCTACAAGGAAATCCATGAGCTGTCTGATACACTCAACCATACAGCAGTAGAGCTGGCCAAAGTGGACCAGCTCAGGCGGGAGCTGATGGCCAATATCTCCCACGATCTGCGCACACCACTGGCCCTCATCTATGGCTATGCTGAGATGATGCATGATTTTCCAGAAGAGATCAGCCAGGAGCAGACCAGGTTGATCATGGCCGAAACACAAAGGCTCTCCTTCCTGGTCAATGACATCCTGGATGTATCCAGCCTGGAAAACAAAGCAATGGAACTGAATCTAACCCGTTTCAGCTTAACTGGAAGCATTAACCAGACTGTTGCCAGGCTGGCCGAACTAGTCAGCAAGGATGGCTACAAGTTTATCTTTGAACCCTTAGAAGAGATCTTTGTCAAAGCTGACGAGCTCAAAATAAACCAGGTTTTTTATAATCTATTGGTGAATGCCATCCATTACAGCCCCAGTGATCAACCGATAACTATCCGCCAGAGCTCAACCGCCAGCCTAGTCCGGATTGAGGTTGCAGACCATGGCCAGGGTATCAAGCAAGAGCTCATCCCATATATCTGGGACCGCTACTATAAAGCTGGCGAAAGACACAAAAGAGCCATCGCCGGCACAGGTCTGGGCCTTTCCATAGTCAAGAAAATCATCGAATTACATGGCGGCACTTACGGTGTCGAATCCCAGACTGGCATTGGCAGCACATTCTGGTTCCAGATTGAGAGGATCTAGTTTGTCTGCCAAGTATTTCTGACCATTGCCAATCAGGCGGGCACTAGGTGCCCGCCTGATTGGTATAGCTGTTAGAGCTAATATTCATGTGACTCTTTACTACACCTTTATGTAATTACTCCAGGCCTTCTTGCCAGCAGCATCTGTCAGCTCCACCCTAATCACCCTGTCAGTCGGCATGATCTTGTAGCTAGCTTTTGTAATCAGGCCATCTGCTTCCACAATGCGCTCTCTGGCATAGAAAGTGTCACTGATAAATGAAATTGATGCAACTTCTGATGTCACAACAGTTATCGAGTCGTCATTTTTGGTGATCTGTTTAAACTCCGGCCCCTGACTGGAGTAGAATCTGCCCTGCCTAATCGACTCAGTAATCGCATCTGCGTTGAACTCGTCGCTTTGCAGCATGATCCACCCTTTAAAGGCATCCTTGTCATAAAAATGGGCATCATCTACAGCTAAAAGCTGTAGGACACAGCCCTTGGAGGCCAACACATCTGCATAGGTGTCAGAATAACCGCGACTGGAATAAGCTGCTGAAATTGTGTTATAGATCTCCAAACCAGTCAGGCCAGTCAGGCCCATGGTATCATCATGGGTCAAAAGTGACCAAGCAGGATGGGCCATCACAGCAATGCCGCCAGCTTGATTGATTTTGTCTATGACATATTGTGGTTTTGATGAATCATCGGTCGGGATTTCATGCTTGATATTCAAACCCGTAATGTGGAAGGCTTTCCTGGCCTCCATCTCATGGTAATGGAATTCAGTGCCGGGCAAAACAATAAAATCATCCGACTCAAAACCTGCATAGTACTTGCGGTGATCAGTAATGCTTAAAAAGTCATAACCTTTTTCTTGATAAATCTTTATGCAGTCCGCTAGTGAAATACTACCATCTGACTCGGTTGTATGGGTGTGCAGGTTACCCTTGTACCATTTTTTCTGCTCATCGAAAATCATCATAAAATCCATCCTCTATCTTTCTAGTTTTTCTAACCTGTCCTTGTTTAGCTGGCAACTATTCTTATTCATTTAGTAAAAATACCAGTCGGCTCTGGTAATCATTACGGTACTGCATCGGGGTTGTGCCCTCAGCCCGCCTGAATTTCCTGATAAAATTGTTCTTGTCATTATAGCCCACCAGGCTCAATATATGGGCGATAGTGTAGTCGGTTTCCCGCAACAGCTGCTTGGCGTTTTGCATACGCACATTATCCAGATGGCTGATTAAGGTCTGGCCAGTCTGCTCCTTGAAGGTACGGGATATATAAGACACTGAATAGTTGAAATTATCAGCCAAGTTTTGTAAGCAAAGCCCACTATCTTTGTAATTATCATTAATATACTGCAAGATATCTTTGATTAACAGATTTTCAGTTTGAGCTTGCTGTCGGCTGATATAGGTGCAAATAACTCTCATTAGCTGATCCAGATGCTGTTCAACCTCTGTGAGTGTTTCAAAATGGAAGTTTATAAACAAACGTTCTATCTCCCTGAAATCAGCGTCAGCTTCTATGTTTTGGTGATACATGAAGCTGATCAGGGAGCCAATAATGCTGCCGCAGATAAACTGGACCCTTTTAATCGACAGGTTTTGCTTATGAAATTCCTGGATCATCTGGCTGATAATACTGGAAGCTTCCTCCAGCTCAAGCGAGCTGATGGCATCCTTCAGTTTTTGCTCCAAGAGGACCGGATACCAATAAGGTGCCGTGGAGCTGGCCATGCTATCATTATATAAAATAATCTTGCCTACACCGTACACCAGGCGAAAATCCAATGCGGTCTGCGCCTGGCTAAAGGCAGCAGGTGTTTCATGCAGGGAGTAATAAGGCTTGCTGATCCCTGCTGTGATTGATATGTCAAAGTTTTCCTGAAAATAATAGATCAGCTTTTCAGCCAGAGCTGGCAGGTCAACTTTCAACTTTTCTACGGATTCGGTGTTAAGCAGCACTGCATGGACACCAGTCTCGCCCATCTCGACTCCGTATGCATCACCTACATCCACGAAAGTTTTTTTACCTTGGCCAATAATAGCTTCTTTGAGCATCAGCTGCATGTCCATACTATTTTCTTTTTGAAAGTCCCGATAATTATCCAAACCCAGACAAAGAACCGCAAAGCAAGCTTTGTCCGCTCTAATATTACTAACTGACCAGTCAGACTCCAGATTTGCTTTGGAACAAGTACCATTCAAAAGACTCATCAAAAACTCACGCGTGCGGATAACAGAAAACTCCTGGCTTTTCTTTTGTAAACTCATATTCTGATGAGAAAGCGACTGAAAAGCAGTGGAAATATAAGGTAACTCCTTACCCAGGGGTGGATTCTGGCTGTG
>CAZZGG010000072.1:0-13186 GCA_964654125.1 uncultured Oscillospiraceae bacterium | reverse complement strand
ACCAGTCCTAATTTATGGCCTGCCAATTAAAGCAAATGGGCTGGCAGGATCCAGTTACCAGGAGTCAAGGGCAGCCTCTGTGAGGCCAGGCAGACGAGAGCGCCATTGCCCAGCTTGACTCCTGGTATATTCTGCAGGAGGCGGAAGGCGCTGATCATTGCCTTTTGCGGATTACTGCTTGCCTTAATTTCTACAGGAAAGAGACTGCCATCTGCACTGATCAGCAGATCTATCTCGTTTTTTTCCTTATCGCGATAATAGAAAAGAGGCGGCCTGTTGATACCGTCATTTAGATAACTTTTCAGAATCTCAGCAATAACAAAAGTTTCAAAGATATGGCCCCACATTGCCCCTTTCACTAATTGTTCAGGTGTGTTCCAGCCGAGCAACCAGCAGGCCAGGCCAGTGTCCAGAAAATACAGCTTGGGAGTTTTCAGCAGCCGTTTGCTGAAGTTATTGTAGTAGGGCTGGAGGAGATAAACCAGGCCACTGGACTCCAGAGCTGACAACCAGGCTTTGACGGTTTTTAAATCTTTACCGCACATATCACTTAAATTTTTCAGACTGAGCATCTGCCCTGTCCAAGATGCCGTGGCCCGGACAAAATTGATGAAAGCCATCTCATCCTGAATGTTCAGCATGTCCCTGATGTCCTTTTCAATATAGGTCTGGAAATAGGAGCTATAAAAGTCATACCAATCTTTCAGATCGCTTTTTATTTCATACAGTTCCGGGAAAAAACCCTTGTGGATCCTTTCTAAGAGCAGGTCATAGGAAAAAGCGACCTGGCCCTGATCACGCTCTGTCAGATAGGCATCATCTGGCAAAAAAGGCTGGCGAAAGGTTAGCTGATCCAGTTCCCGCATGGACAGGCCTGGCATACTGATCACCCCTGCCCGGCCAGCCAGACTTTCGCTGACGTTTTTCATAAGTTGCCAACTCTGTGTACCTGTTAAGAAAAAGCTGCCGGCATTTTTGTCTTGGTCCACCAGCAACTTGATGTAATCGAACAAATGACCTGCTTTTTGAATTTCATCTACGATCAAAGGTGGCTTGTGCATGGCGAAAAAAAGTGCTGGATTTTCCAGGGCAGACTGGCGCAGGAGAGGGTCGTCCAAGGAGATATAACTAATTGGGGCCAACAGCTTTTTGAGCATGGTTGATTTGCCAACCTGCCTTGCTCCGGTTAATACAAGCACCGGCTTACGTTTGGCCTGGCGCAGGACAACTACCTATAGGTGACGTGGATAATACATTAAAGCTCTCCGCTCTTTATGGAATATAATTCCATTATAGCCAGAATGCTTGCATATGACAAGGCTGGTTGGCGAGCGTGCTATAATGGAATTACGAAATAAGATACGACTGGCCCCTGTGCCAGTCTTCATGTAAAGGATGATAGATATGTCAATTAATATATTACCCGCCAACCCCAACCAGGAGCTTGATTACAGCGGCCGGCAGCTGCAGACCATCTGGCTGGCCGGAGGCTGCTTCTGGGGTGTGGAAGCCTATTTGGGCCGGATCCTGGGCGTTGCAGCCACAGTGGCCGGCTATGCCAATGGCCGGACCCAAAACCCGACCTATGAGGAAGTCTGCCGCCAGGACAGCGGCCACGCGGAAACTGTCCAGATCAGCTATGATCCACAAAGGCTCAGCCTGGACAGTCTCTTGGAGCACTTTTTTTCCATCATCGACCCGACCAGCCTGAACCGCCAGGGCAACGATGTCGGCAGCCAGTACCGCAGTGGCATCTACTATAGGGATGAGTCTGACCTGCCGGTGATCCGCCAGGCCCTGGCCCGGGAGCAAAAGAAGCACAGCCGGCCCCTGGTGGTAGAAGTAAAAGGACTGGCCGGCTTTTATGCAGCAGAAAGTTACCATCAAAAATACCTGGAGAAAAATCCGAGTGGCTACTGCCATGTTGATCTTTCTGCCCTGCCAGAGCAAAAGGAAACAATTTACACCAAGCCGGCTCCGGCCGAGCTAAAGGCGCGCCTGACTGAGGAAGAATACCGGGTCACCCAGGAAAATGGCACCGAGCGGCCCTTCAGCGGCATCTACTGGGACCATACGCAGCCAGGTCTTTATGTTGATCCGGTCAGCGGCCAGGCGCTTTTTTCCTCGCGGGACAAATATGATGCCGGCTGTGGCTGGCCCAGTTTCACCCGCCCGCTGGAAGACACAGCGGTCCGGCAAAACTTAGATAAAAGCCATGGTATGATCCGCCAGGAGGTGCGCAGCAGCCAGGCTGATTCGCATCTGGGTCACGTATTTACGGACGGCCCGGCTGACCAGGGCGGCCTGCGCTACTGCATCAACAGCGCTGCGCTGCGCTTTATACCCCTGGCCGAGCTGGAAGAAGCAGGCTATGGCCGCTATCTAGACCGGGTCAAAGATAAAGGATAAAAAAAGATGAGCCAGACAAGCTACCTGATCCCCTACGACAAAAGCCACCAGCAGCTGATTATAGAAGACAGGCTGGTCAAAGATGTGCTGGAGCCAAAAAAGGCGCCCGCCAGCCAGCAGGGCCAGGCAGAAATCGTCCGCCAGGCCCTGGACCGGCCGGTGGCCGGGCCGCCCCTGGCGGACCTGGCTGCAAAAGCGAAGCGGATCCTGATTATCACCAGTGACCACACCCGGCCCCTGCCCAGCCAGATCACCTTACCCCTGCTGCTGGAAAATATCCGCAGCTCTAATCCGGCTGCTGAAATAAGAATCCTCATAGCCAGCGGTTATCACCGCGAGATGACCCGGGCTGAGCAGGTGGAAAAATTCGGCCGCCAGATTGTTGAAAACGAGCTGCTGCTGGTCCACGACAGCCGGGCCGAGGCTGACCAGGTCTACAAGGGCAGCTTGCCTTCCGGTGGTGAGCTGTGGCTCAACCGCCTGGTTGACTGGGCTGATCTCCTGCTGGCTGAGGGCTTTATAGAACCACACTTTTTTGCTGGTTTTTCCGGCGGTTATAAAAGCGTCCTGCCCGGCATCGCGGCTGCTGCGACAGTCCTAGCCAACCATTGCGCTGAATTCATAGCCAGTCCCCTGGCCCGCAGCGGCAGCCTGGCCGGCAACCCCCTGCAAAAAGACATGCTCTATGCTGCCCGGCAAGTCGGCCTGGCCTTTATCCTCAATGTCGCCCTGGACAGCCAAAAAAATATCATTGCCGCCTTTGCCGGTCAGCCCGGCCCGACCCACCAGAAGGGCACCGACTTTGTAGCCAGCCTGGCCACAGTCCAGCGGGCCGAGGCGGATATTGTCATCACATCCAATGGCGGCTATCCCCTGGACCAGAATATCTACCAGGCGGTCAAGGGTATGACGGCTGCTGAAGCCTGTGTGCGGCCCGGTGGTGTGATCATCATGGTGGCCGGCTGCCGGGACGGCCATGGCGGTGAGGACTTTTATAACTGGCTGGCCCGGACCCAGTCTCCGGCTGAAGTGACTCGAAAAATCATGGCTATCCCGCGTCAGGCCACCTTGCCGGACCAGTGGGAAGCCCAGGTCCTGGCCCGTGTGCTCAGTCACAGCCAGGTGATCCTGGTCAGTGACCTGTGCGATCATGCAATGATCAAGCAGATGCAGATGACACCGGCAGCTGACCTGGCCCAAGCCCTGGCCCTGGCCCGGGCCATAAAAGGCCCGGAGGCAGAAATTGTCCTGATCCCTGATGGGGTGGCAGTGATTGTTAAAAAATAATAAAAGGACGGTAGAAGAAAATGGATGAACTAACCAGGCTGAGGGCTCTGCAGCAGCCGGACCAGTATCCGGTCGCAGCAGTCTTGGATACAGACACCTATAACGAGGTTGACGACCAGTTTGCCCTGATCTATGCCCTGCTTTCTGAGCGGATTGACCTTAAGGCTGTCCTGGCGGCACCTTACTTCAATACCCGCTCCAGCGGACCGGCGGATGGGATGGAAAAAAGTTACCAGGAGATCTTGCATATCCTGGACCTGATGGATATTCCCGCTGCGGGCTTGGCCTGGCGCGGATCCACCAGCTACATGGCAGCGCCTGGTCAGCCGGTTGATTCTGCGGCGGCCCGCCGCCTGGTCCAGCTGGCCCTGGAGCATGAGGGTGAGACTCCTTTGCAGGTGCTGACAATCGGTTGCCCGACTAATGTCGCCTCTGCCCTGCTGCTGGAGCCGGCGATTGCCCAAAAGATAGTGGTTGTCTGGCTGGGCGGCAATAGCCGTGACTGGCCCCACACCGGTGAGTTCAACTTAATGCAGGATGTCTATGCCTCCCAGCATATCTTCGACAGCGGCGTGCCTTTGGTGCGCTTCCCCTGCCGGCGGGTGGCTGAGCTGCTTTTGACCACCATCCCGGAGCTGGAAGATTGCCTGGCTGGTAAGTCTAGGCTGGGCGACTATCTTTATGCAACTGTCAAGGCTTATGCCCCGCAAGGAGAAGGCCTTTTTGCCTGGTCCAAGGTGATCTGGGATATCATCACAGTGGCCTGGCTGGACCGGCCCCAGGCCCTGCTGACAGAGCTGGTGCCCACCCCGCGCCTGGCAGGTGATGCCACTACAGCCAAAGACCAGCTGCGCTTTACTTTTGACTTGACCAGGCCGCTTTGCCGTGAAGGGGTCCATGTGGCCCGCGACCAGGTCTTCGCCCGGCTTTTTGAGCTGATCAACCAGACAGGTTACTAGATAAGGGGAGCCAAGCAAATGACACAAAAAATTGGAATCGGAATCATTGGCCTGGGTGGCAGGGGGGTCAGGTTCGCCGGCAAGACCTTTGCCGCCCATCCGGACTGCCGGCTGGTTGGCCTGCATGACCTCATGCCGGAAAAAATCGCGGCTGCCCAAAAGATCCTGGGTGATATACCCGGCACAACTGACCTGGCTGAATTCATGCAGCTGCCCGGCCTGGATGCAGTGGTTATTGCCAGCCCCGACCATGCCCATGCCCGGCATTGCCTGGCGGCCCTGGCCCATAAAAAGCATGTTTTTTTGGAAAAGCCCATGGCCCAGTCGATCGAAGACTGTGACCAGATGATCCAGGCCTGGTCCGGCACTGGTGTTGTTTTCATGGTTGGCCTGGAGCTGCGCTATGTCTCCTTGATGGAAGACATGAAAAGCCTGATCGAAGCCGGTGAGGTGGGCCGTATTATCACCGGGACCGTGATTGACAATGTCTCAGTCGGCGGTGATTATTACTACCATGGCCGGCGCCGCAAAAAGGAGTATATCAAGAGCCTGATCCTGGAAAAGGGCACCCATTCGCTGGACCTGACCAACTGGCTGCTGGACCAGTCACCGGTCAAGGTCTACTGCTCGGGCGGCCTAGATGTCTTCGGTGGTGATGAGCCCAATGACAAGCGCTGCCGTGACTGCGAGATCAAGGCCACCTGCCCATACTTTATTGACTATAAGGCCTATGAAATGGATTATGGGGCCTTGATCCAGCCGGAAGACTTTTGTGTCTATGCCCAGGAATGTGATGTCGACGACAACAGCCTGGTCATTATTGACTATGACGGTGGGGCCCGGATCAGTTATCTGGAGTGCCATTTCACGCCGGAGTATTCACGTGAATTCATGTTTATCGGCACTGAAGGCAAGATCACTGGGTTTTTCAACAATGAACAGGAGTTCAAGATCACTGTCTGGAAAAGGCACAGCCAGAAGCTCGATGTCTATCTGCCGGAAAAAAGACCCGGCGGCCACGGCGGTGGCGATGCCGGGATCATCCGGGATTTTGTGCGCCTGATCAAGGCCGGCCAGCCAGCCCTGCCCGGGATCGTGGGGGCCAGGGACAGTGCCGCTATCGCCATTGCTGCGGCAGAGTCAGCCGAATCGGGCCAGCCGGTCCAGATCCCGCCCATCAGTTTACCCCAGATATAAGTCAATTATCCTGCTGGCGGGACACTTTTTGGCCAGCCAGGGCCCTGATCAAGTTGGTCAAAAAATAGGCCAGGGTACAGAAAATTGCGATAATGGCCCCGGCCGGCAGGTCCAGGGCATAGGCCAGTCCCAGGCCGGACAGGGTGATGGCCAGGGCAGCCAGCACGGCCAGCAGCATCCTTTTGGCCAGTCCGGTCCGGACCAGCCCGGCAATAGCTGCCGGGGCTGCCAGAAGGGCCAGCAGTAAAATGATCCCGACAATGCGGATCAATAAGACCACCGCCATGGCCACCATGACGAGCAGGAAATTCTCCAGTCTTCGGACCGGTAAGCCCAGGATGGCAGCAAACTGCTCATCGAAAAGATAAGCCTTGTAATGGTGGTAGAAGGCCAGGCTGGCCAGAAGGATGCAGGCGGTCAGACCGCTCATAAGCAAAAGATCAACCCGCGTCACGGCCAGGATGCTGCCGAAAAGATAGGACTGCAAAGCCGGTGGATAACCTGGCATCAAGGCGATAAAAAGAACCCCCAGGGCCATGCCCAGGGCCCAGACCAGGCTGATGGCAGTCTCGGCCCGGGCCTGGCCCTGGCGTCTTAGCCAGCCAATGCCCAAGGCGGCTAAAATAGCAAAGCCAAAGGCACCCAAAAGTGGCTCAAAGCCTAAAAGGTAACCCAGACCCACGCCGCCATAGGCTGTGTGAGCAATACCACCGCTGAGCAGGATCAGCTTTTTTTCAATGACAACAACTCCAATGATGCCGCAGCTTATACTGGCCAGGATGGCAGCCAGGACAGCATATTGCAAAAACTGGTATTCAAGCAGGGCAGACAGCATGCTAGTCACCTTCCTTGTGCGTGGGCAGGACCCGGTGGGGCACTCCGTGGGCGATCAGATCAACCGGGCAGCCATATAATTCAGTGACTGTATCCAGTTCCAGCAAGGGATCGCCGTGGTAGACTAGTTTGTGATTGAGGCAGGCCAGGGATTCAATATGCGAGGTCACTGCCAGCATGTCATGTGTGACCAGAATGATGGTCATTTCGCTATGCAGTTCATGGAGCAGCTGATAGATCTGCTGCCGGGCAGTTGCGTCGACATTGGCAGTGGGCTCGTCCAGCAGGAGCAGGCGCGGCCGGGCTGCCAGGGCCCGGGCCAGGAGGACTTTTTGGAATTCACCGCCGGACAGGTCTGTCAGGGGCTTGTCGCCTAGACCTGTCAGGCCAACTTGGCTGAGCACCTCCTGGCTGATCTTGCGGTCAGCCGATTTGTAGCGGTAGAAAGGCTGCAACTTTTTTGGGGTGCGAGCAGTCAGGACAGCTTCAGAAACAGAGATGGGAAAGCGGCGGTCTAAATCGGAAAACTGGGGTACATAGCCGACCAGGCCGTGGGCCTGTCCGGGCGGACGGCCAAAAATCTCCACCTGGCCGCCAGCAGCCGGGACCAGACCTAAGATTGCCTTGAGCAAGGTTGACTTACCGCCACCGTTGGGTCCGATCACACCCAGGTAAGCACCGGCTGGAACCACCAGGTTGATCCCGGCGATAGCAGTGTGGTCGCCATAACGTACAGTAAGATCCCTGACAGACAGGGCTGGGATGGTTCTTTTGGGCTGATTCATCTTGCACCTCGGGCCAGCTCTTGGGCCAGGACCAGCATGTTCTCCAGATAATCCTCGGCCAGGGGATCCAGCACAAGGACCCGGGCTCCGACCTGCTCGGCAAAGGCCCGGGACTGGCGGCTGTCAATCTCTGCCTGGCTGAAGATGGTGTCAATGCCCTTGGCCAGGGCCAGATCAACCATCTGCTGCAGGTGTTGGGCTGTCGCCTCCTTGCCATCTTGTTCCAGGGCCAGCATGGTCAGGCCGTAGTCATCGGTCAGATAACCAAAGGAGGGGTGGTAGACAAAAACTGTCTTGCCCGCCTGGGGCAGCAGCAGCCGGTCTAGCTCAACTGCAAGTTGATCCAGCTGCTCCAGATAGTCCCGCGCATTTGCCGCATAGCTGGTCTGGTTGGCCGGATCGAGCCGGCTGGCCTGGTCGGCGATAGTTTGGATGATCAGGCGCACCCGGGCCACAGAGAGCCAGATATGGGGATCACGGCTGCCGGAAACCAGCCTTCTGTCCGGCAGTTTTGCCGCCACAGCCCCAGCCAGGTCATAGACCTCAAGGTCGCCCAGCCGGGGTAGAATGTTGGCGGCTTCAGTTGCCACTCCGATTGAGAAATAAAGATCAGCTGAAGCCAGTTTTTGCATGGTCTTAGCATCCGGCTCAAAATTAGCCGGGCTGTTGCCGGGCGGGACCAGGACCAGCACCTCAGCTAAATCAGCGCAGACGGCTTTAATAAAGGCTTTTTGAGGCGGGATACTGACGGCAAAGACCAGCCTGGCGTCAGGCTCCTCCTGGATAGGCCGGGCACAGCTGCCAAGAACTGCCGGAAGCAGGAGGAACAGGCAGGCTAGAAGATAGGAAAGAAAAATGTGGATCTTGTTTTTTATAGGCATAGGCGGCCAACCCCCTTGGCCGGGCAGGTTTTCATTTTCAGTCTATGCCAATTATGGGCATACGTCAATAATGAGCGGGAAAAAGTAGTTTGATGGCAAAGGAAAAATCAGTTTCTTCTGCCAGAACCAGCTGGAGAGCCAGGCGGTCAGCCGCCTGGCTGGCCAGGTAAAGACCCATGCCGGTAGCTTTTTGGCGCTGGGGCTGATTGCCGACAAAGCCCTTGTCAAACAAAAAGGGCCTGTCCTGGGCCAGGACTTTTTGGCCGTTGTTCCGTATGGCTAAAAAAACAGCTGCTTCAGGACCGTCTAAGCGGCCAGTTTCAATCTGGACCAGGCCGTCTGGACTGGCGGCATACTTAATGGCATTACCCAGCAGCTGGCCCAGGATGAAAGAGAGCAGTTTTTGATCGCTGACCACAAATACAGGCTCCAGCTCCAGTTGGACGGTTAAACCCCGCACAGCAGCCAGGGCAGCCAGATCAGTGACTTTTTGCTGGATCAGATCTTCCAGGCTGAGTCTTAAAAAGACAAGGTCGACATGGTCTGCTTCCAGGCGGGCATAGTACATGATCTTGTCGACCAGTTCCAAGGATAACTGTTTGACATAGTCCAGCTTATCCCAGACGGCTGGCGGAATAACTGGCTGGTTATTGGCCAGGACCAGCTCCAGCAGGGCCAGCGGTGTTTTTATTTCATGGACCCAGCCTTCAAGAAAATCCTGGTAGCGCTCCAGGGCCAGTTCGCCTGCCGCTTGTTGCCGGGTCTGGTCTTCTAAATGGTCGGCCAGGGCTGTCAGAGCTGGCCTAAGGCGCTTACTGGCCAGCTGGAGCAAAGCAGCTTGATTGGCTGCATCCGGCGCCAGGATCAGCCTTTGCAGGGCCAGGGCCAGGGCTGCTTCCTGGCGTTTTTGCCAGTAGGCGGCCAGACCTAATAGGCCAGCGGAGAATAAGGCCAGGAAGATCAAAAAGCGGCCCAGCAGATCAGGCCGGGCCAGCCAGAATAAAAACAGGAAGAAAAGATCGATTAGAGCCAAAAATACAGTTAAAGAACTGATTTTTTTCACTTGTCTGCCACCTCCAGCCTATAACCGCTGCCGCGCACTGCCTGGATGGCCAGGCCTGGTCCGGCAGCCCTTAATTTCTTGCGCAGGCGGGTCAGGTTGACGGCCAGGATATTCTCATCCAGATAGTGCTCAGTACCCCAGACCTGATCGAGGATGTCTGCTCCGGCCACTGCAGCTGGATAGGCCCTGATTAGGCAGGCCAGCAGCTTATTTTCTGTTTCGGGCAATAAGCTGACATGATCATGCCAAGTCAGCTTGCCGCTGCTGGTGTCTAGGAAGAGCTGCCCGGCCCGGCAGGTCTGGCGGTAAGGGCTAGAGAGTTCAAGCAGGTTTTTTATGCGGGCCAGCAGACGTTCTGGATGGCAGGGTTTGGTCAGATAATCCGCAGCGCCCAGATCCAGGGCCTTAAGTTCATCCTTTAAGCTGTCCCGGGCGGTCAGGACCAGCACCGGCACCGTGCTGCCCGCTTTGAACCAGCTGCACAGCTGCAGGCCGGACAGGCCGGGCAGGCCCAGATCCAGGATGACCAGGTCTGGCTTTAAGCTGGCTAGCTCTGCTTCCGGTTCCCTGACCTGGGCCAGGCCGGTCACCTTGTAGCCAGCTTTGGTCAGGCTCAGGATCAATTCCTGCCTTAACAGATCGTCATCTTCTATCAGCACCAGATGGGCCAAGCTCTTCCCTCCACTCTCCCAGGCTCATTTTGTTTATTTCCCGGCAGGCCACTTGTTCGACCAGCCTGATATAGAAAAACTCCAGCCCGCAAAAAAGGCCAAAGGTCAGCAGCATGATTGCCAGGACCAGGCCGGTTGAGCTGCCTTCGGGCAGGCGGCTCAGCTGGGTCAAGAGTGACCCGGCTGCGACCAGACCGCTTAAGCTGGACAGGCCCAACAGCAGGAGAAAAAAGCTGCGGATCTGCTGGCGGACTGATTTTTCTAAAGTTTCCTGCCTGGCACCCAGCATGAGCAGGGTGCGGTAGCGCTGCCTGGCCTGGCGCTGGCTGATCAGGTACTTAAAACTGATCACAGTGTTGGCGATCACGAAAAAGAGTGCTCCCAGGTAAAGGGTCAGGTAGCCGGCAGAAATAGTGTAAAAAAGATTGCGCCCGATGCTGCCCAGGTAACTGGTAAAAGACAGCCCCAGTAAAGTCAGCCTTTCTCCTAGTGTTTCAACTGCAAAGATAAGTCCCTGCTCAGCCAGATAGGCCTGGCTGATATGAAGATTATAACAAAAAGCAGTCTCATCTTTGCCCAGGCTATTGTAAAGCTGGTCCGGTACAATCAGGGCGGCATAAAGGGTAATCGAACGGTCGGCCACCAGGTCCTTGTTAATAAGAAGCGGCAGGGTCTGGTAGGCCTGCTGGTTGATCAGGATGCTTGGTCTGTCTTTCAGGCTGTCATTTAAGATCTGGCTTAATTGGCTGTCAGGCAGGGAGGAAAAAACCGCCACAGTGTTAGCAGCCAGCTCAAGCGGTTCCTGGCCGATCGCTGCCAGCATATTATTGTAACTGGAGCAGGCGATAACATAATCCAGGCTTTGCGGCAGGTAGGCCAGGACATTATCTTTAATGAGAGAAGCGGGCTGCTCCTTGATCCTATCCAGCCAATCGTTCAGATCAAAAGAAGCCGAGCTCCTTTTTAAGTAGACAGGATAGCTGCTGGCAATAGCTTCGGCCAGCAGCGGGTCAAGCAGGGCCTGCTTGACTTCCTCTGCACTGCCAGACAATGAAAAATCGACGCTTCTTTGTTCGCTCTGCCACTGGCCGGCAATGATGCCTGTGCCGTAGGAGACAAAGGATATGGCCAAAACGAGCAGGAGTGAGGCGATGGCCAGGGACTTATGTTGGCGCAGGCTGTTTTCCTGGATCTGGCGGGCTGTGAAGACAAAGATGCCAGTTGTCTTGTTCTTTTGCCGGCGACCCAACAGCCCGCCTATCCCCTTGTAGAACAAGAAAGTGCCGCTTATGCCGGCAGCCAGCAGGGGCAGAATTAAAAATAGGTTGTTGCCCAGCAGGAAAAGTCCCAAAAAATAGGCCAGAAAAAGCAAAAGACTGCCGCTGATAAGGCAGGCCAGGCTGGCTCGGGGGGCCAGGACCTGCTGTTCTTGCGGGACTGGCTTTTTCAGGAGCAGAGCTGGTTCTGTGCGGCAGATGCGCCGGCTGACCAGGAGGACAGAAAGGGCCTGGACAGCGATAAACCCAGCTATGGTCCAGAGGATGGCTGGGCCGGAGAAAGTGAACCTGTAATGCAAAAGCCCCGGACCGATCAGGCGGGATGAAGCCAGACTGACAGCTTCAGTGATAAAAAGGGCCAGGGGCAGACCGATGGCCAGGGCCAGGAGGCTGGTCCAAAGGCTCTCAGCCAGGAGCAGGCCGAAAAGCTGCACCGGCCGCATCCCTAGCATGCGGTATAGGGCAAATTCCCTGCTGCGCCTGTCCAGCTGGTACTGGTAGGCGAAGTAAACTAAAAAGAAGAGAAAAAAGAGGGACAGGGCATAGACAACTGGAACCAGCTGCAGGAGCTTTCTGATCGCATCGCTCTCCAGGGTGCTTAAAAAACGCAAAACAGGCTGTTGCTGGACGGAGAGCAGGGTGTAGGAAGCGACAATAGCAACCAGCAAGGAACCGTAAAACAGAACATTGTCGCGCCGGTTCTTGGCCGCCTGCTGGCGGATCTGTCTAAAGAACATTGCTGCTGCCACCTCCTAATTGCGCCAGGACCCGGACGATCTGCTCATATAAGAGACTGCCTTTTTGGTCCGCCGGATCGCGGCGAAGTTCATGGTAAAGGCGGCCATCCTGGATGAAGAGGACCCTGTTGGCATAACTTGCCACATTGGCGGCATGGGTGACCATGAGGATGGTTTTTTGCCGCTCGCTGTTGATGAGGGCCAGCTGGTCCATCAGGATCTTGGCATGGCGGCTGTCTAAAGAACCAGTGGGTTCGTCAGCCAGCAGGAGCTCCGGATCGGCGATCAGGGCCCGGGCTGCAGCCACCCGCTGTTTTTGGCCGCTGGACATCTGGGCTGGAAAGTGGTCCAGTACTTCATCAATGGCCAGTAGCCCACTTAAATCAGCCAGGGCAGCGCCTGCAGCAAGCTGATCCAGGCCGTGCAGGGCCAGGGGCAGCTGGATATTCTCCCGGGCAGTCAGGTTGTCCAGCAGTTCAAATTCCTGGAAGAGGTAGCCCAGCTGGCGGCCACGGTAAGCAGCCAGCTTGTTGCCACGCAGGGCTGTGATCTCGGTGTTGTTTAGCATAATCTTGCCTGCTGTGGGCCGGATCATGGTGGCAATACAGTTCAGCAGGGTTGTTTTCCCCGAACCGCTGGGCCCCATGATGGCCAAGAACTCACCAGAGAGCACATTAAAGCTCATGCCATCCAGGGCCAGGGTGCCTGTCTTGCTGTCTCCGTAAATTTTGCTGAGCCTTTCGACTGTCAGCACAGGTTTATGGCTAATCATTACTTTAACTCCCGTCAGCTTTATTAACTAGATGATAGCCAAGACCAGGGAGCATGACTACTTACATTCTTTGTAAGGCTGGCAGCTGTCTAATAAACATGTGTTTTGTACACAGATTTAATTAATTATTTCCATGAGCATGGCATAATAGTGGTACAAGATTCGTGTCATAAGGTGAACGGACACCATAAAAACCAGATAGAGATGCCGGGCGTATGGACCGGAGAGTTGGCGGACAACAAAAAAATCAGTCAAGTAAGAGGGAGTTAAGCAGTTAAGCAATATATATAAATAATATAAAATAACTAAAATAT
>CAZZGG010000071.1:0-13234 GCA_964654125.1 uncultured Oscillospiraceae bacterium | reverse complement strand
AAAGAATTAAAATTATCACCAGGACAAGTGTGCGTCTATTATTGACAAAGCCCATCTAATCGCCTCCTCCTGATCTTGATTTAGACCCAGCTTTCCGGCCGCTCCCCTTATTTGCAAAAGTGGACAGAGAAATCTGTGTTTCCCTGCCCACTGTGCTAATTGGGTTAGAACAATTTCATTGCTCAGGCTTGAATGCAGTTGGGCGCTTGAGCCCCAAGCATTTTAAAGACGTCATCATCATATCCAACTTGCTAGATAAGCTCAAGGGATACTTCCTGAGGCGAAGAGTCCCTTGAACAGAAATATTTTATTCAATGGGGCAGCACCTTGGATAAAAACTCACGGGTGCGTGGATTTTGCGGCTGATTGAATAGTTGTTCGGGCGGACCTTCTTCAGCTATCCTGCCATCATCCATGAAGAGGACCCGGCTGGCCACCCGGCGGGCAAAGCCCATTTCATGAGAAACAACAATCATGGTCATGCCCCCTTCAGCCAGGCGGCGCATAACATCTAATACCTCACCGATCATCTCCGGGTCGAGGGCAGAAGTGGGTTCATCAAAAAGCATGATCTTGGGCCGCATGGCCAGGGCCCGGGCGATGGCCACCCGCTGCTTTTGGCCACCGGACAACTTGGCTGGATAAACATCCGCCTTGTCACTGACTCCGACATGGCGCAGCAACTCCTGGGCAGTTTCCTCTGCTGCCTGGGCACTTAAAAGGCCCAGAGTCAAAGGTGCCAAAGTGATATTTTCTTTGACGGTCAGATGGGGGAAAAGATTAAAATGCTGGAAAACCATGCCCATCTTCTGGCGCACCTGGTTAATATTGCAGCCCGGGCAGGTTATTTCCTGTCCATCGATGAAAATCTCGCCGGCAGTCGGCTCATCCAAAAGATTGAGGCAGCGCAAAAAAGTGCTTTTGCCGGAACCGGAAGGACCGACTATGACAATCTTCTCGCCTTCTGCAATGACACAGTCAATGTTTTTTAAGACCTTGACATCAGCAAAATCCTTATAAAGGCCTTTAACGGTTATCACTGCGGCGCAGCCTCCTTTCCAGCCTGGCCATAGCCCGGGTCAGGCCCATCACTATGATCAGATAAATTGCCGCCACTGCCAAAAGCGGCATGAAGGCATCATAGGTGCGGGAGCGGATCATATCACCGGCCCGGGTCAGGTCCATGACGGCTATGTAGCCCACCACGGCAGTTTCTTTTAAAAGGGTGATCAATTCATTAAAAAGGGCCGGCAGGATGTTCTTGATCGCCTGGGGCAGAATGATCTTGCGCATGGTGGCGGCATAGGTCAGGCCCAGGGAACGGCCGGCTTCTGTCTGGCCCCGGTCAACAGCCATGATACCGGAGCGGATAATCTCGGCCACATAAGCCCCGCTGTTGATACCAAAGGCCATGGCAGCGACCATGATCTTACTGACCGGCAGACTGGCAAAGACCACAAAATACATGATCAAAAGCTGGACCACAGCCGGGGTGCCCCGGATGACAGTCAAATAGATATCAACAAACCTGGTCAGGAAAAAGATGCGCTTACCGTTATAATCAACCACCTTGACAATAGCCAGGAATAATCCGATTGTGATTCCGATCAGGGTAGCCAGCAGCGTAATGATCAAGGTCTTGCCCAGACCATCAGCCAGCCAGCGCCAGCGCTGCTCAAAAATGAAGTTATTGTAGAAATTAAGCCGCAGCCTGTGCAGGGCGGCACTGTCCAGGCCCAGTCTTTCCTGAAAGATGACCAGGAGAACAAAAAGCAAGGCAGCCAGGCTGGTGCCAGCTGCTAAAACAACCGTCACCAGTCTTTGCCTGCCTGCTTGATCTAGATTTTTAATTTTACTGATCATTTACTGCTGGTCTTGCGGATAACTACAACCTGGGAAGCATCAACATATGGTGTGGAAAAGTCAACGTTAACCAGGCGTTCCTCATTGATGGTCATGCCGGCAGCTATCGCCTTGATCTTGCCACTGGTCAGAGCGGCAATCAGGCTCTCAAAAGGCATGTCTTCAATTTCCAGCTCCATGGAAAGTTCACTGGCAATCCGGGACATGATATCCATATCGACACCGGCAATGGTATCGCCACTGGGATATTCATAGGGCGGGAAGCCAGACTCTGTGCCTACCAGCAGGACTCCGCCAGAGCCACCCTTATTCAGGTCAGGTGCCGGACCGGCCTCGCCCTCATGGGCTTCGAAAGAGGCAGCTAAAGAACCATCTGATTTCATATCGGCAATAACCTTGTTGACGGTGGCCAAAAGTTCCGCATCACCTTTTTTTACAGCGATAGCATATTGCTCAGGTTCAAAGCCGACATCAAGCTGCATCAGGTCTGAGTTATTTTTCAAATAAGCATCAGCGGTGTCCCTGTCCATGATGATACAGTCGATCTTTTTTTGTTTGAGGGCAGTGATGGCATCAACAAAGCGGGTATAACGCTCGACTTCCTTGGCTTCCACTTCCTTGGTGGCTATATCATCACCTGTTGTACCCAGCTGGACACCAATTGTCTTGCCCTTGAGATCCTCGGCACTGCCAATCTGCACCTTGTCAGCCTGGCTGCAGGCTGCCAGACTAAGCAGCAGGGCTGCTGCCAGCAGCAAAGTAATGATCTTTTTTAAGTTTTTCATTATTTTCTCCATCCTGTCTTTTTAGTGTTTGCTTAAGACACGTGTATATTTATACATGAAATAGCAGATAAATTCAACTGCTAGCAATCAGCGCAAGCGGGCGGAGGCTTTTTTGCCTAAAAGCTCCAGTATCTTGTTGACCTGCCCGGCCACTTCCTTATCGCTGAGGGTCTTGTCAGATGCCCTAAAAAGCAGCTGATAAGCCAGCGACTTGTGGCCTGCTTCCACCTGAGGGCCCTGGTAGACATCAAAAAGCTCCAGCTCTTCTAGGAGGCTGCCGCCAGCTTGCCTGATCAAGTCAGCAATCTGGCCGGCCGGCACTTGCTCCGGTACCAGCAGGGCCAAGTCAAAGGAGACCGCCGGGAACTTGGCCAGGGCCTGATAGCTGCGCTGGGCCGTTGCCTTTTGGCTGAGCAGGTCCAGGTTTAATTCAAAGGCAACCAGACCCGGGGGGCAGGCAAAGTTTGCTGCCACATCAGGGTGGATCTGGCCCAGATAGCCTAACAACTCACCCTCCAGGCGCAAGGCAGCTGTGCGGCCCGGATGCAGCCAGGCTTGGGCCTGGTCGGCCTGATATGTGATCTGGCCAGGCTTTAGGTGGGTAAAGAGCTCACTCAAGATACCCTTGGCTTTAAAAAAGAGACCGTCTTGAGCTGAACAGGCACTGTCGTATAAGAAGCCGGCCAGCCGTCTTTCCTCGACAGGCAGTTCTTTTAAGGGCAGCTCTTCGGCCTGATACACAAAGCCTATTTCAAAGATGCTGGCCTGGGCCACCGAGCGGCTCCAGTTGGTGGCAGCAACATTCAAAAGCGAAGGCAGCATGGTGCTGCGCATGCAGGAATAATCTTCACCTAAAGGATTTTTCAAGCGGATCTGGCGGCGCAGAGCATGATCCTGGGCCACTAGCAGCTTATCCAGCTGGCGCGGGCTTTCAAATGAGTAAGTGCAAGCTTCAAAAAATCCGGCCGCCAGGAAAAGATCCTTGACCTTTTCCCTGGTCTTTTGCTGGCTGCTTAGCCCACCCAGGGTGGTCTGCTTGCCCGACAGCAGTGAAGGTTCTATATTATTATAGCCATAGAGGCGAGCTGCTTCTTCAGCCAGGTCGACTTCCCTTTGCAGGTCGGGCCGCCAGGATGGAATCTGGGCTAGCAGCCCTGTCCCCTTCTGGCTGACCGGGATTTCCAGGCGGGCCAGGCTTTTAATCAGCCAGTCGTCTGTCAATTCTGTACCCAGGATGCTGTTGATGCCGCGAGCGCTAAAGGAGATAGTGGCCACTGCTTTTTTCTCTGGCCAGACATCGATCAAGCCAGGGCAGACTGTGCCGGCACCCAGCTGCTCAATCAGCTGGCAGGCCCGGTCAATCGCTCTTTGCGCATTATTGCTGTCCAGCCCTTTTTCAAAAAGAGCTGAAGCATCTGTGCGCAGGCCCAGCTGGCGGCTGGCCCGCCGCACTGCCCGGGCACTGAAAGTGGCCGATTCTAGTAGCACTGCGCTGGTGTTTTCTGTCACCTCGGAGTTTTCGCCGCCCATGACACCGGCAATCGCCACCGCCCGGTCCTGGTCAGCAATCACCAGCATATTTTCATCCAGTTGGCGCTGGTTGCCATCCAGGGTTTTTATTTTCTCTCCGGGCTTGGCCCGCCGGACAATGATCTTGTTAGCAGCGAGCTGGTCCAGATCAAAAGCATGCATGGGCTGGCCCAGTTCTAAAAGAACATAGTTGGTGATATCGACCAGGTTATTGATCGGACGTAGACCGGCCCCACGCAGGCGGCGGCACAGCCAAGCCGGCGAAGGCCCAATCTTGATATCCTTGACCACCCGGCCACAATAGCGCTGGCAAAGATCAGGCGCCGTGATACTGATCGAAGCCAGGTCATGGGCCTTGCTGACATGCCCTGACCTGACCTGAGGCTCTAATTTATTAAAAGGCAGCTCCAGGCTGGCAGCAGCTTCCCGGGCCAGGCCTTCGACACTAAAACAGTCGACCCGGTTGGAGGTGATTTCAAACTCAATCACTTCATCATCCAGGAAAAGTACTGTGCGGATGTCCTGGCCCAACTGGGTGTCCGGGGGCAGAATATAAATACCGTCTGCAGCCGCATCTGGAAAATCATGGTTTGTATAACCCAGTTCCTCGATACTGCAGAGCATGCCTTCGGAGACCTGGCCGCGGATCTTGCCCCGCTTGATGCGGCTGCCGTCAGCCAGGACTGCACCATGAAGGGCCACCGGCACTATGTCACCTGCCTGCACATTACTGGCACCGGTGACTATGGTCAGCTCCTTATCCCCCAGGTCGACCTGGCAGATCACCAGCCGGTCAGCATCAGGGTGCTGGGTTATCGCAAGGATCCTGCCGGTGCTGATTTTAGCGATCTGGCCACCTGTATTGGTGACACTTTCCACTTTGGACCCGCTCATGGTCATGCTGGCGGCAAATTTTGCTGTATCTTGGGGCAAAGGGGTGAATTCCCTCAGCCATTCCATAGTGACTTTCATAAATTACTCCTTCCCGCCTAGCGAAACTGGCTGAGAAAACGAAGATCGTTCTCGTAAAAATGCCTGATATCATCGATGCCAAAGCGGCCCATGGCGGTTCGTTCCACCCCGATGCCAAAGGCAAATCCACTGTAACGGCTGGCATCAATACCACAATTTTCCAAAACTTCCGGATGGACCATGCCGGCTCCCAAAACTTCAATCCAGCCTTCCTGTTTACAGGTGCGGCAGCCCTGGCCCTGGCAGTTCCAGCAGCTGATATCCACTTCACAGCTGGGTTCAGTAAAGGGAAAATGGTGGGGGCGCAGCCGGATCCGGGTCTTTTCACCAAAAAGCTGACGGCTGAAAAGTTGCAAAGAGCCAACCAGATCGCCCATGGTGACACCCTCATCCACCACCAAGCCCTCGATCTGGTGGAAGACCGGCGAATGGGTGGCATCGACTGTGTCAGAACGGTAGACCTTGCCGGGGCAGACAATCTTGATCGGTGGTTTTTGTTCTTGCATGACCCTGATCTGGACCGGTGAGGTCTGGGTGCGCAAAAGAATATGGTCAGTGATATAAAAGGTATCCTGCTCATCGCGGGCCGGGTGGTCCTGGGGCAGGCGCAGCAGTTCAAAATTATAACGGTCGTATTCTATTTCCGGACCTTCTGCCACCGAGTAGCCCAGGCCGATAAAAATGTGACAGATCTCATCAATGACCAGGGTCAAGGGGTGGCGGCCGCCCACGAGCTGTTTTTCCCCTGGCCTGGTCACATCAAGCTGTTCCCGGGCCAGCCGGGTCGCCTGCTCCTGCCGGCCCAGACGGTCTGTGGCCTCCTCCAGCAGGTTTTCCAGCTCCTGGCGCAGTTGATTGGCCAACTGGCCGACCAGGGGTCTTTGGGCCGGGTTCAGCTGACCCATAGCACGTAAAATCCCGGTCAGATGACCTTTTTTGCCCAAATAGGCAACCTTGAGCCCGGTCAGGGCAGCCAGGTCAGCCGCCAGCCTGATCTCATTTTTAAAATTCTGGGCTAATTGACTTAGCCGGCTGCGTATCTCATCCATTTACTTCCTCCTCCAACTGCCGGCGGATCCTGCCGGCCCATAAAAAAACCGCCCCTGGTCGGGACGGAGTTAATCCGCGGTACCACCCGAATTCCGCAAGTGCCAGCCTGCGGCTCTCTTTGCACTCTTTAACGGTGATGAACCGTCCCTGCCTACTTAAGCTTCAGCAAGACCGCTCCAGAGTGAACTTCAGCAGCTTTCAGAAGCGGCGGGCTTTCAGCCCCTGGCCCTGCCTTCTCTGGCATCTTTTTGCTGCTTACTCTCTCCATCATGGCGTTTAGGCTATGATAGCACCAGCCAGCTGGCCTGTAAAGTTATTTTGGTTTTTGCAAGTAGCTTTTGGCATCCTTGAAAAAACTGGTCACTATCAAAAGCACGACCAGACCGATCGGAAAAGCAAAGATGATCGAGACTGTCTGCAGGTTGTTGAGCGAGTTTTCGGAAAAGATCAGGCCAATTGGCAAAATGATAAAAAGTATGGCCCAGTAGGTGCGCACTTTTTTATCAGGTTCTTGATTGACGGGCAGCTTCTTATAGGAATAAGAGGAGATCACCATGGTCAGGGCGTCAAAGGTGGTAGCATAAAAGGCCACCATGGTCACACAAAGCAGCAAAAGAGCCAGGCTGGGCCAAGGCAGCTGGTTGAAAATTCCCAAGATGACCTGGGCCGGCTCCTGGCCCAGGCCCAGCTGGCCGGCCACATCCAGCTGGCCTTTCATCTGCTGGGCCAGGCCAAAGTTGCCAAAAACTATAAAAGAGGTGAAGGTACCGGCAATCCCCCACATGTAGCCACCTAAAATGACATTGCGGATGGTGCGGCCTTCACTGATCACACCAATGAAAAAGGGTGTCGCCACACACCAGACCATCCAGTAAGCCCAGTAAAAGACGGTCCAGTCCTGGGCAAAGCCGGTCACACCATCGCCTGAGGCACGCAAAGGGTCGAGCCAGGTGGCCATACCGATAAAGTTCTGGGCCAGGTTACCCACAGCCGTGATGCCCGTTTCAATGATATAGACAGTCTGGCCGCCCAGGAAAAGGAAATAGGCCAGCAGGGCCAAAAACAGATAGGTGCAGATGTCAGCCAGGCGGGAGATGCCACGAAAGCCGGCCAGGACCGTGATGGTATAGACCAGGGCGATGACCAAAAGGATAACTATGGTCATCTGGATGCCGGCCGGCAGACCCAGCACCTGGCTGAGAGCTGCGGCCAAAAGCGGTGTGGCCATGGAAAAGGTGGTGGCTGTGCCGGCTAAAAGGGCAAAGACTGCGATCAGGTCGATCAAGCGGCCCCAGCCGCCATCAACCTTTTGCCCCAGGACGGGCCGGCAGGCTTCAGAGAACTTTTGCTTGCCATTGCCGCGCACATGGAGCATGAAGCCAAAGGCTGCAGCCAGGATAATATAAAAGCTCCAAGGAATCGGTCCCCAGTGAAAGAGCGGATAGGTTGCGGCCCAGTCCTGGACCTGGCCCATTTGGGCCAGGTGGGGCTCATTGACATAATAGCCCCATTCGATCAAGGACCAGTACAGGATATCGGCTGCCATTGTTGAAGTGAAAATCATGGCTCCCCAGGAAAAACTGCTATATTTTGGCTTGGCACTTTTACCCAGCCGGATCTGGCCCAGGCGGGAAAAAGCCACATAAAGAGACAAAATAAGTACAGCCAGACCGATCAGGATATAGTAAAAACCCATCTGGTTGCCTAAAAAACCGCGTAGCAGATCCAGCATATGGCGTGACCTGTCGGGGTAAATCATAAAAAGGACACTCAGGCCACTAATGCCTAAAAAAGGTACCAGTGTGGTCACCCAGTCCAGTCTGGCCCATAGGCTCCCGCTCTTTTTCTCCATAATCTTCTCCTTGTCTTTTTAGTCCGGCTGATAGTCGGTGGCGATCTTGTAGTAATCCTTGGCAAAGCGGTACTGGCGCAGGGAGTATTCCCCGAACTCCACCCCGCATAAGCGCTTGTATTCACACCAGTTGCTCCATAAAAGGCCGGCAGTTGCGATATAACAATAGATCTTGAGCCGGATCTTGGCGGGGCAGCCTTCCGGAAAATAGCTGTCGATCAAAAATTCGGCCTGCTCCCTGTCATACATGGCATAGACAATGAACATGGCCAGGTCAAGATGGGGATCCTGCAGTGCCGCATATTCCCAGTCGATCAGGTATATTTTGTCATTTTGCAAAAGAAAATTATCCGGCACTGCATCAATATGGGTCAGGCAGCAGCTGCGCGGCAGGCCCTCTAGCAGCCGGGCCAGGCTGAAGACATTTGCCTTGCTGGTCTGGTAATCAGCAAAAATGGAGGGCTGGCCCTGCCAGAGGCTTTCGTAAAAGTTGATTCTTTCGTAAAGATCAAACTCATGCTCAACAAGCAGCTTTTTTTCATGAAAGCTTCTTAAAAACGCCATGCAGCGTTTGACATCAGTGCGATTATTTGGATCACAGACCCGGGCATCCGGCAGATAGCGCGAGATCTTAAGGCCACTGTCTGCTGCCATGAAGACCACTTCCTCAGCAATCTGCTCACCTTTTAGCACCTGGTAGACCTTGTATTCATTGGCCCGGTTGATCAGCTGCTCTGTCCCCTCCCCCGGGATGCGCATGATATATTTTTCTTGGCGGCAGCGGAAAGAAAAAGAGCGGTTGGTCATGCCTTTTTTCAAGATGGCAATGTCCCTGATCTCGGCCGGCCTGGCCAGGAGCTGTTCAGCGGCCAGGTCAATCAGCCAGCTGTGTAAACTGGCTGAATCACTGTCCAGTTCGCGCAGCTCTTCATAGGTGTTGATTTCAACAGCCTGCTCTGGAGAAAGGATCCGGCCATAAACCAGGGGCTGGCCGGAACGGTCAAACAGGACATCTTCCCAGAAGGCGTTGTTGTAGAGCTTATCCTGGCTGGCCTGGTCCAGCCGACCCTGCAGGATCTGACCGGCTGGCTGGTCCAGATAGGCGATCCCGATCATACGCGGGGCAGGTGAATTGTCCAGGTGGGGCAGCAATTGGCGGCTGCGGGCCAGCCTGACTGCACTGGCTGGATCAAGCTGGCTGGAGACAGCATACCAGCTGTAGAGCTCATATTCAGAAAAAGGGTTTTCAGCCAGCCAGATATCACAGGGGATTATGTAGGTATTGGCAATTTTGCCGGAGAGCAGCTGCAGGGAATGCAGGTTATTTTTTAAGGCATAGTCAGGATTATAGACCAGGCGGACCTGGTCTTGATCAACCAGGTAATCATACATCTCTTTTAAATGCCCGACGACTAAATCAATTTCAGATATACCAGCCTCATGCAAAAAGGAGATGATCCTTTCCACTAAAGCCACTCCCTTGACCTGGAGCAGGCCCTTGGGCATTTGTGTGTTGATAGGTGCCATGCGCAGACCGTAGCCAGCTGCCAGGATGATGGCATTTTGGGGCCGCCTGGCTGCTAGATAGTCCCAGGCCAGGCTGGTTAATTGATAATCCGGTTTAATGTAGCCTTCTTGCTGCAGGGATTTTAGGCCGTTATTAATCCGGCCCAGGGACTGGCCGGTTAATGCGGCCAGTTTTCTTTGGCTGCTGTAACCTTGCCGGGCCAGGTTAAGCAGGACATCTGCGGCAAAATTGTTCATGTAATGACTCCCATCTATATTCATGAACATTATAAAGCATCAGCTGCCCAGGTCAAGGCCCTGGCGCAAAATAAAGTATAATAAGCCTGTCAGTCAAGCAAATCTTGGAGGTGGTCCCATGCAAGGTGTAACAAACTGGTCCTACAGACCCTACCGGCCTTACCAGCAGCTGGAAAAAACCAGCCTGCCCTTTATCTGCCGCCTGGCGCCGGGCCGGACTGATATCGAACTGGAATGGTTTGACCTGGATTTTTGCGGCCGGCATATTTTGGCCTGGCGCGAAAAAGACAGCCCGGCGGCCTTTAAGACTAAACTAGTCAAGCAAAAAACCTTTTCTTTGCAAGAGCTTAAAGCTGATACGGATTATGAGTTTTATCTGGCCCGGGAAAATGCCAGCGGCCGCAGCGATCTGCGTTATGCCAGGACTGGTGAGATACCGGGAGTGGTTGTCAACTACCTGCACCCGGAAGACCCGTTTTATGATTTTTCCGGCCGCTCCTTGTGCAGTCCCAGCCTGGTCCAGCTGCCAGATGGCACCCTGCTGGCTGCAATGGATGTTTTTGCCCCCAAAGCGCCCCAGAACCTGACCTTGCTCTACCGCTCTTTTGATGGCGGCCAAAACTGGCACTATCTGACCGACCTTTTCCCCTGCTTTTGGGGAACCTTATTTCTGCACCGGGAGCGCCTTTATATGTTAGCCTGTTCCACTGAATATGGTGATTTGCTCATCGCTGGATCAAGCGATGGCGGAGCCAGCTGGTCAGCACCAGTGCGCCTTTTTTCCGGTAGTGGTTCCTGGCAAGCGGCAGGCTGGCACAAGGCACCCCTGCCCCTGGTCGAGCATGAAGGCCGGCTGGTCACTGCGCTTGATTATGGTGCCTGGCAGGTTGGTGGCCACAGCAATGCCTTTTTATCGATTGCAGCCGGGAGCGACCTGCTGGAGGCCAAAAACTGGACCTGCTCCGGTCTGGTCGCCTATGATCCTGCCTGGCCCGGTGCCCCCCAGGCAAAGTCCAGTGGCGCAATTGAGGGTAATATTGTTAAGGCTCCCGATGGGCGGCTGCTGGATATCCTGCGCCTGGGCCTGGCCGGTGAGCATGGCCTGGCCTTGGCCCTCAGCCTTGATCTTAAAGAGCCAGCCAAGGCCATGCAGTTTGACAGTTTCATCAGGCTGCCCAGTGGCAGCAACAGCAAGACCTACCTGCTCCAGGACCCGGTCAGTCAAAAGTACCTGGCGATCGGCAATATCTGCCAAGATCCGCAGCAGCCCAGCCAAAGAAACATCCTGGCATTACAGGTGTCTGCTGACCTGGTCAATTGGCGCATTGCAAAAATCCTGCTTGATTACAGCCAGATGTCAGCTGAGCAGGTAGGTTTTCAATATATTTCTTTTATCTTTTCCGGGGCTGACATCCTTTATCTTTCCCGCACAGCCCTAAACGGGGCCAGAAACTTCCACGATGCCAACTACATCACCTTGCACAGGATCAAGGATTTTCGCCAGTTGATCTAGCCTTTAGAGCAGGGCCCGGACCAAGGGGTTGTGCTCTAGCTCATAGCGCAAAAAACTGGCCGGGCCGTGGCCGGGATAGATGGCCAGGTCCCGGGCCAGGCTCAGTTCCAGGCTGTCAGCCAGGTCCTTCAAGCGGGCCAGAGACTGGGCCAGGACGGCCTCATCTCCGCCTAAATCAGTGCGGCCGATTGAACCGGCAAAGAGGGTGTCGCCGGTAAAAAGAGCCTGGGCAATATTATTTTCGGTCAGAAGAAAAACACAGCTACCCGCTGAATGGCCCGGCGTGTGGATGACAGTCAAGTTGGTGCCGGCGGCCAATTCCAGGACAAGGCCGTCTTGCAGCAGTTGCTGGGCCGGCTGCTGGGTCAAGGGCTTGACCAGCATGGTGGAGAGATTTTTGCGGCCATCTGTCAGGCAGTCGGCATCGTCTTGATGGATGGCCAAAGGCGCACCATGGGCCTGGCGCCATTTGTCAGCCCGCATGATATGGTCAAAATGGCCATGAGTGGCCACAATCAGGGAAAGCCGGGCCAGACCCTCTGGCCAGTAGCGCAAGGGTGCTGTCGGATCGATCAGGCAGGTGCTCTCTTGGCTGGCGATAAGGTAGCTGACAGAAGCCAGGAGGCCATAGGGCAGACTGATTATTTTGCTCATGTACTAAGGTGACTCCAGCATGATTGTCACAGGCCCGTCATTGGCCAGCTCCACCTGCATGGATGCGGCAAAGCGGCCGGTGGCCACTACCAGGCCTGTGGCCTCTAGCAGGCTGACAAATTCCTCATAGAGGACCTCGGCTTTAGCCGGTAATGCGGCCTGGTCAAAGCCCGGCCGGTTGCCCCGCCTGGTATCAGCATAAAGGGTGAATTGGGAAACAACTAGGACAGCGCCGCCCACATCCTGGACTGACAGGTTCATTTTCCCAGCCGTATCAGAAAAAATGCGCAGGCGGGCCACCTTGCTGGCCAGCCAGGCGGCGTCAGCACTGCTGTCGGCCTGGCCCACACCCAAAAACAGGCAGATACCGGGCCCGATCCGGCCCAGCTCCTCGCCTGTATCCTGGTCAGTGACAGCTGCATATGTAACTTTTTGGATCAGGGCCCGCATTTAACGAACCAGCTCGCGCCAGTCCAGATCACCGCGATCCAGGGCCAGGACCAGCAGTTCAGCTGTGGCCAGATTGGTGGCCAGGGGAATTATATTGGTGTCGCAAGCCTTAAGCAATGAATTAGGTCTATCGTAGGAGCGATCCTGTGGGTCCCGCAGGTAGATGACCGCATCAACCTCATTGTAGCTGGCCCGGGAAGCCAATTGGTCCAGGCTGCCTGATATATCAGTGGGCAGGCCGGTGACATTCAGTCCGGTAGCATTACTGATCAGGCGGGCTGTGTTTTCTAAAGAATACATCCCATGGCGGCCCAGAATCTGGCTGTAGGCTGTGCAGAAGTTAAGCAGCAGTTCATGCTTTTGGTGGTCAGCCAGCAGAACAATATTCACAAAATCACCTCTTTGTCTCTAGTCTTCTCTTCTTATTAAAAGTCAATCTGTTCTTATTCTACTCATCTTTGCTGATCAGGACAAGAGAAAATATTGTTTATGTTGTCTCGTCCTCTGCGTCAGGGTCAAGCGGCTGCTCCTCGGCAGGCAGATCAGTCAGGCCGGGGCTGGCTGGATCGGAAGCACTGTCATCTATTTCAAAGTAGGCACTGAGCAGTTTTTTGGCTATTTCGATGGTGTTTTTGCCCCAGGCCCCTTTTTCAATGATCTGGGCTATGGCCACCTGCGGATCGTCAGCCGGGGCATAGCAGATGAAAAGACCATTGGAGGATGAGCGGTCTTCAAAGCCGGTCTCAGCTGTGCCTGTTTTGGCAGCCACAGTGATGGGGAAATCCGCAAAATATTTATTGG
>CAZZGG010000070.1:0-13482 GCA_964654125.1 uncultured Oscillospiraceae bacterium | reverse complement strand
TGACCAGCTTTTTTTTACTAGTTGATCCAGGATTTGCTTTCGGCTCCGCTGCTGCTTGTTTTTGGCTGTACCAGTCCGGCACTTGTGGGGCAGGGCTGGGGTCAGCTTTGGGCTGAGCAGGTGCTGGGTCATTAGCCTGATCTGCTGGCGGAGCAGGAACTACTTCAACAATTCTGCTACTAGAAACTGCACCGTCCCGGACTGGTACAGTCAGATTGTTGATTGCTTCAAGCAGCTCTGGCATGCTTTGATAACGGTCTTCTTGCAGCACAGCCATGCCACGTAAAATGATTGCTTCCAGTTCAGGCCTGATGTCACTGCCCAGTTCAGAAGGTTTGGCTAAATTGTCCTGGCCCTTGGTTTTTTCATGCAGCCTTTGCGGTGAATCAGGTGGGGTCTGGCCTGTAATACACTTGTAAATTGTGGCACATAAGGCGTAGACATCAGACCAGGGGCCTTGCACACCGCCACTGCGATATTGCTCCTCAGGAGCATAGCCGGCCTTGGTCATGCTGGTGATGGTTTTTTCCAGATCAGCAGCAAAGGACCTGGCAGCCCCAAAATCTAGCAGTTTCAGCATGCCTTCACTGTCCAACTTAATGTTATCGGGGCTTATATCACGGTGGATCAGGCCCTGTTCGTGCACCTTACTGAGGGACTTTATTATAGGCAGCATTTTATCAACTAGGAGCTGGGCTGGAAAAGGCTCATTTATTTCCAGATACTCCTTTAAATTCAGACCATCCACATATTCCATGACCATATAAGCTGTGTTATTGGCCTCAAAGAAATCTTTTACTTTAACGATCCCGGCATCTTTTTCAAAGCGGGCCAGGATGCGCGCTTCATCAAGGAAACGCTTTTTGCTGTTTTCATAGCTAGGGACTTGACCTGCTGTTATAGTCGGACCAGCTGTGACAGTTATATCTGCTGAAACGGAGTTGTTGCGTACGCTCAGCTGACTGGGGAAATATTCTTTGATAGCCACTATTGTGTCCAAGATCAGGTCGCGACCTAAATAGGTGATACCGAAGCCGCCTGCCCCCAGCGCTAAACCGACCAGATACTTTTCCTGTAAAATTGTACCGGGCTCTAGGTGATATGGATTTTTTTCTAAACCCAGCTCTCCGCACGACTGGCAGCTGGCAGCATCTATTTTAGCCATGCACTTGTAACAGTATTCCATACTAGTCGTTCAACTCCTAATCCTTGATAATTATTGCTAAAGCGGAATGGTTGTCCGAGACAGGGCCCAGCTTATTTTCAACCCGCCTGCGCATCTTCTCCAGCCATTGTTCCGCATCTAGTGACCCGGCTAGATCCTGGATCATTTCGTCTTCCCAGATATTTTCCCAAAAACCATCGGTGCATAGAAGAAAGGCATCGGCCTGCCTGTAGGTATGCACTTGCAGATCAGGGCTGACAGTTGATCTTGAGCCTAGGGCCCGGGTCAGTTTATTGCGATCAAGATGGCTTCTGATTTGGTAGTGGTCTATTTCACCAACGCTAACTGACATCTGGGCAACACTGTGATCAGTGGACTGGAATTCTATCTCATTATTTCTGAACTGGTAGATTCGGGTATCGCCCACACTGCCGCTGATGGCCTGTGCTTCATCAAGGTAAAGCAGGGCCAGGGTGCTTTTCATTTTTTTGCCATTGCCCTGCAGCTGAACAATATTCTGATTGGCTTGAACAATAGCGTCTTTAACTTGTTGCGTAGTTACCCTTGCTCCAGTCAGGCAGTCATTAACTGACTTGATGGCTGCCAGTGAAGCCAGATGGCCATCGCCTTCGCCGCCAAGGCCGTCTGCAACTGCTGCAATAACACCCCAACTGTCTTCCAGCAAAGACAAGTTATCCTCATTACGCTCTCTTGCTCCCTGAGCTGTGTAATAGGCTGCATTGATTTTCATACGAGCCTTTTGCCTCCTACTGGTTTGCTTTGGAAAATAAAAAATTCGCTACTGGCCCGGATGACATCGTCCCGATTTAATTTGTGGGGAACATTTGCGAGCAGCGGGCTGCCATTTAAGAAAGTACCATTTTTTGACTGGCAGTCAGTGACAAAAAAGGTGCCGTCTTGACTGGTTATTTGGAAGTGTTGCCTGCTGATCTCATTGTTGTTAGCAATGATGTAGCTGGGGTCGCAGCTATCCGGACTGCGGCCAACAGACAGACTGCCTTTTTCAAGTGGAATGATTTCCCGACTAGCTTGTCTGATCAGGACATATTCAGCTTTTCTTGCCTGTTTGCTAAACCAGAGATCAGCAGTATCTTGTTCTGGCTGGGGCATTTTTTCTTTGCTACGATAAAAAGATGGCGTGTGGATCTCAATTGTTGGATCAGGCTGGCCCAGACTGGTTGCCAGAGCAGGTACAGACTTTAATATATGGATAAACTCACTGAGATCCGGATATGTATAAGAAAAAATACATTGGTTGGCAGACAGCTGCATTTCCATACCAGGAGTGAGTACTGTTTCCTCAATAAAAACAGAAACCAACGGCTTGTTTTTTAACAAGGCAAAATTGATTTCCCGCCGGCAGTTGTGGGAAGCCACGGCATGGGCAGAAATAAAAGCCAGGCACATGTCTGATCTGTTCATATGATCAGCGATCACTTCATTCCATTCGCTCCCTGGTGTGATTCCTTCGTCATACCAAAGTCTGAAACCATGTCGGGCCAGGCTTTCCAGGATAGGAAAAACAAAAGGCCGGTCCTTATGGCAATAGCTGACAAAGATAAAGGGCTGATCTCCTTGATAAGGTTTTACAGAACATCTTTTTTGCATTTTATCCCTCATCAATCCCTGATATCTAAAAGATCAATAAAACCAGTATTGGCAAATATTTCCTGAACCGGCTGAGAAACTCCCCTGATATGGAAACTGCATTTTTTTTCGTCAACCAGCTTTTGGGCTGTCAGCAAAGCTTTCAATCCCGGCGCAGAAATATGCTCAAGGCTGGAAAGATCAACTTGGACAGCGTAGCCGGCCAGCAGGATGGACATTAATTCATCTTCAAAATCAGGAGCCGCATTGTGAGTCAGATTTCCTGTCACCAGTATATGAGCTTGCCTGTCAGTGACGGTTATGGTCATTTTTAAGATGGAATTATTATCATTGTCAGCGATAGTCAAGGAATTACCAGTAATAATTCGTTTCATTCTATACCTCGGAAAATCCAGCTTACAGCAATCTGCACCAGCATGCCACTAACCGCCCTGGCCAGTGGCATGCTGACAATCTTACTTTCTGACTGCGTAACGATGCAGACCACAGGTACATTTTTTCATAGATCCATCCGAGCGCAGATTGTTTTTCAAACAGATAATGGCATTTAACAAAAGGGGTACACCTTTTTTAATGACGACACTGGCCCAGCCGCCGCTGACATCGTCTAACTCTTCAGCCGAAAGCTCAGCATCTTGGGCTGCAGCATGCGCCTGGGTGAGCAGGGCTACATCCTCATCGCTGACCTCTAAGCCATAATCAGCCAACAAGAGTTTGATCTTGGCCGGTTCATCAGTGGTGATAAGTTTTTCGACAAACTGCGAGTCTTGTAAAAGTTCCTGAAATCTTGTTTCCAATACTTTCTGATCCATTTTATTTTCCTCCATTTTCACTTTCTGACAGCATATTTGTGCCAGCCACAGGTGCATTTTTTCATAGAACCGTCTTTGCGCAAATTGTTCTTCAGGCATATGAGAGAACGAACCAGTTCTGGCCCAGCGATTGTAACAACGGCTAATGCCCAGCCGCCGCTGACATCGTCTAATTCTTCAGCTGAAAGTTCAGCATCTTGGGCTGCAGCATGAGCCTGGGTGAGCAGGGCGACTTCCTCTTCACTGATTTCCACCCCGTAATCAGCCAGCATGATCTTTATTTGTGCTGGTGCGTCAGTGGAAATAAGCTTTTCAACAAATTCAGGATCGGCCAATAATACTTGAAACTTTGTTTGCAATGCTTTTTCTTTCATGTTCTTTTCCTCCTTGAGCGGATATGCTTGCTTACTTGTGTATACACATTGGCCGGGCTTATGTTACAGATTATTTTTGATCTTTTTTCAGGATGTATTCAAGAAACTTTTTATATTCTGGACTGGCCTGGGCAGCGGTAACCAGGTCCAGATCATCTGCGGATAGCTCCTGATCCGGTAAAAATTTGCCTTTTAATTGGACCAACTGGGCCAATTCATCTTCGCCAGGACCGATCTCATCGATCTTTGCTGCTAGCTTTAAGGCTTTTTCTATATTTGAAACATTCTCTTTCATACCAAAACCTCCGTTGTAGGAACCAGTTTCTTTATTATGTATACACTTGACTGGCTTTAATGTTACATGATCAGGATAATTGCCTGCTGGCAAGATCATAAAACAGCCCGCGGGCAGCCATCAGCTCTTGGTATGTACCCTCTTCTTCAATTCTGCCGTTATTCATGACGATGATCCGGTCGCAATTAATAATCGTGCTGAGGCGGTGGGCAATGATCAGGCGAGTTGCTTGCATTTTCTCTAGACTCTCACTAACCATGGCCTGGGTCACATTATCCAGTGCACTGGTGGCCTCGTCAAAAAAGATAATCTTAGGTCGGCTGGCTAGAGCCCTGGCGATCAGGATTCTTTGTTGTTGTCCGCCTGAAATCGTGGCAGCATCTTCACTAAGAACAGTATGAAGACCCATAGGCATCTCGGCCAGATCCTTCTCCAAACCCACTTCGCGCACAATCTGCTCAACATCAGACAAGCTTGATTGGGGTGCAGTAATCGTGATGTTATCAAAAATACTGCCTGAGATCAGCTTGCCATCTTGCAGGACCACACCTAGTTTTTTGCGCAGTTCACGTTTATCCAGACTATCAATATCTTTTTTATCGTAATAAATTGTCCCTCGCGTAGGCACTTCAAAGCCGAGCAGGAGCTTAAGCAAGGTAGATTTCCCGCAACCAGAAGGACCGACAATCCCTATATATTCACCCGGATTTATGCGCAAAGAAAAATTTTGCAGAACATCAGGAGAGTCAGGCGAGTATGCAAAATTGACGCTGTTGAGTTCAATTTCACCGCTGAGTTCGCCTGGTAACTCATTCATTTCAGAAAATTCCGGCTTTTCTCGTAAAATTGGTTTGACACGTTCGTAGACCGGCTTGAACATGCGTAAACTGGCCAGACTTGTTATAACTTGGGTGAAGGCACCGCTAAAAAGACCAAATGCAGCACTAAAGGCAATAAACTCACCGATTGAAACGTTAGTGTCACCTTTAATTAGAAGCCAATAAAAGACTACAGAGAATAAGGCGCTGATTGATCCTGCAACTGCTGTGGAACTATTGGATATCGTGTGGCGTTTCTTGTCCAGCTGGCGTTTTTGAATAAATAGTTTCATATATTCGTATAAGGCTCTTTCCTCTGCGCCAGCCATTCTTATTTTGGCAATTCCGTTAATCTGCTGATATAGCGCAGCTGCTGCTTTGCCTTCTGTAGCCTGGATCTGGGTTTGGTATTTGCTTTGCCACCAGTTAAAGAGCAAGACAACAAAAGTATAAAGTGAAATAAGCAAAATCCCTGTCCAGGCCAGAACTGAGGAAAACCTGACCATTCTGACAAAATAGACCAAGGATAAGATCAGGCCTTGACCAGTTGTTAAAACAAAATCGCTGGCTGAGGCTGCCAAAGCTGACAAACCGGCAAAGCGCTGGGCCAAGTCAGCAGTTTCATAACGCCTGATCACCCGCACCGGCAAGTTGAAAAGCCGGTCCTGGATGGCGCATTCAATATCAGCATTAACCCGACTGGATACACGCAGCTGCAAGATGTTTTGCGCTATATTGAAAAAGACATTGCCCAACATGGCAGAGCCTATGACATAACCCAGTTGCAAAACACCGGTTTTGGCACCCAGAGGAATCATATTGTCATAGAGCAATTGGTTGATCAGAGGCAGCAGAAGACCGACACCACTAACCAGTGCCGTCAGCAGAACTATTTGAATCAGGTCAGCTAACTTAACACTTTTTAAACTGAAGCTAATTAGATCCCTGACCTCGATGGGTTTATTAGGCAAAGGGCGGTAGATAGCATAAGCCTGGGGGTCTATTCTGGCAGCAAGTGCAGCGTTAACTGTAAGCTGCTTATCCGAAAACACAGCTAGGTAGGCATTTTGTCCTTTGGGCAGGAGAGCAACTGGGTTGCCATCTTGATCATAAGCCAGCATGAAGCCGGCATCAGACCTATACCAATCTTCATCCAAGACAAGCTCACGATATGCGAAATGAGAAATACGCGCGATGTCAGAAAGGCCAAATCCGGACGGGCAGGCTTCCTGCAGCTTTTCTAACGGGGCCAGCGTAATCCCGGCTTTTTCACATATTTTAGCAACGGCGTCATAAAGAGGCTGACCTGATAATTTTGTTTTGATCTCAATCTGTTTCTTGCTGAAAAAATTATAGATCAGGGCCAGGGTATTGCTGGCGGCAGCCTTTTTCTCCTTGCCTGTTTTGTGGATTAGGCCATCTTCCGCTACTAGAGTCAGCTTATAATGGTTTACAGCCGCCGGAGCAAAACCTTCAAGCTCAACGCCAGCTAGTTTAGCCTTTCTGGCAAAACGATTAGCAAGGATTTTTGTGTTACCGCCCTCAATCCGATTGACTTTAGCTTGATCAACAGGCACTAAGCAAAAACGCCAATTTGTATACTCATAGTCCTGGTAGCTTAAGGCGGGAATGACATCTCCCGGGCTGGCTGTGTATAAGAAGGCCCGGCGGCCAGCTGTATTGTCCAGCAGCGGCACAACATAGATGTAGAGCTGGCCTGCAACAAGGTGCCAGGCGTCCTCTTTGTCGTGGGTGATCAATGTTTCCCCACCTCTTAGTAAAATAGGGCTTTCCATCATATATGTCCTCAAATAGAATTTAAAAAGTTCTGATAAGGCCCTGGAGACAGCTTCAAGCCATCATGTTGGCCGCGCTGGACTATTTTGCCCTGATCCATTACTAGGATCTCGTCACAATCGCGAATAGCGCTAAGCCGATGAGCGATGACAATGCAAGTGCAACCCCGCCTTTTAATATTGTCCATAATTGTTTTTTCGACCAGTGGGTCAAGGGCGCTGGTAGCTTCATCCATAATTAATATACTAGGGTTTATGGCCAGAGCCCGGGCGATCTCCAGCCTTTGCCTTTGCCCGCCAGACAGGTTGATGCCATCTTCTTCCAGGTGGTATTCATAGGCTCCGGGTTTTTGGGCAATGACATCATGAATACAGGCATCTTGAGCCGCTGCCACGATATCTGGCATCAGGATCGCATTGTTCCACATGGTCAAATTATCACGGATACTGCCAGAAAACAGGGTTATATTCTGGCTGACTGTTGCAATACTGGCATTTAAGATCTCGGCTTTTATTTTGTTAGCCGGCATATTATCAAAGAGCAGTTTGCCATCCCAAGCTTGGTACAAGCCGCTGATCAGCTTGGACACCGTTGATTTACCACAACCAGAGGGCCCGACAAAAGCAATTGATTTGCCGGTTGCCAGTTCAAAACTGAAATCATCGATCAAGGGTTTGGCTAAAATGCTGTAGCCAAAAGATATATCCTGCATTTCCACCTTGCCTGTCAGTTTGTTCTCTGTCTCAATTTTTAAGTCGATGTTTTGGTATTTGGCGTCTAACTCATAATTCATAATATCGTCAACCTGGCTCATATTGGCCTTGAACTGCTGGATCTCATTAACAAAACCAAGTAGGCTGTTGACAGGCGTGGCAAAGGAATCAAACAGGGCTGAAAAGGCAAAGAGCATGCCTATGGTCATATTGCCCTTTATAACAAATATAGCCCCCAGCACCAGGATGACAACTTCAGTGATCTGGCCAATTGAATCAGGTATAGCATTAATTATGTGCTGAATACGACTGAGTCTTTGCGCCTGGCGCATGGATTTGGCATTGTGACCGATTATCCGGGCTACATATTCATTTTCTGCTCCAGAGGCTTTCAGGGTAGAAGAAATACTCAGGCCAGCCATCAAAGCACCCCAATATTTCCCGCTGTCCTGTTGTAGCTTTAAAGATAACCCTGCAATGTGATTGGCTGTTATTTTGGCCACAAAAAGGCTAAGTGTGACACTTACCAGTCCAACAAGAGTCAGCCAGGGATTATAGATCAGCAGCAAAATCAAGTAAAAGGCTGCGACGAAGATGTTCAAAACTGTTTCAGCCAGATCTCCAGCTAAAAAAGAGCTGACCTCATTGTTGTTATCGACTCGTCCGGTTAAGTCACCAGCATAACGCTGATCAAAGAAACCGATCGGCAAACTGAAAAGCCGGGCTAGAAAAGCCCTGCCTGAAAACAGGATTAATTTATTCTGCAGCTTGTGCAGGATCATGGCCCTGTAATAGGAAAGGCTGGCTCGCAGAAGGATTATCCCTGTCATTAATAACAAAAGTGTGCTGAACCATTCTCGTTTACTGCCGAGTAGAACATCATCCATGAAAACCTGCGACAGGACTGGCAGCACTAACCCAGGAAAAACCAGCAGCAAACCGACATAAAACAGCTTGAAGAGGGTCATGTATTGGCCTTGCAGGCGAGGCTTAATAAAGCTTGCCAGTTTTTTGGGGCGTTCCGTTTTGGTGAACCGCTCAGTTTCTTCGAAGGTTAAAACTATGCCTGTGAATCCGTCATCTAATTCAGCCATAGTGAGTTTACGCCGGCCTGATGCGGGATCATTTAAATAGGCACTATTTTTGCGAAAGCCTTCAAAAACAACAAAGTGGTTAAACTGCCAGTGGATGATACAGGGTGTTTTTATTTGGCGCAGGGCCGCCGGCTCTTTGCGAAAACCACGGCATTTCAAGCCGAATTTTTGTGCAGCCCTCATTAAGTTGCCAGCATTGCAGCCATCGCGCGACACGCCTGTTTCTATCCGCATTTGTTCCAAAGCCATGTGTCTGCCAAAATAGGCAAATATCATGGATAGGGATGCAGCTCCGCACTCAGTCGCTTCCATCTGGTAGATAGTGGGAGTTTTTACATAGTTGCTCACTGCCAGATCACCCTTTCAATCGACTGCTTAGACCGCTGAAGAGCTTATCAATCGGTTTGATTTCTTCAGTAATGATCATGGCAGTGACAAGTGTCCTTTCCGGCAAAGTACCTTGGGTTAATTCGAGCTGGAACTCAACAATAATTTCTGTGCTGCCCAGGACCAGCTCCATGTCAGACAGCTCAGTTTCGTCCAGTTCGATACTGCTTACCTTAGCAGGATACTGGGCATCGCCGTCAAGTGCTTTTACTGTTGCCTTCATACCTTTTTTTATCTTACTGGCTTCCAGATAAGAAGTATAACAGCTTATAGTTTGTCCGGCTTGCTGGTCTGCTTTACCTGATAAACCCTGCACCGGTATTGAGCTGGGTAAAGAACCTAAGAAGGACCAGACCAGGGTTGCGATAATAATCAGACTCAAGCCCAAAAGAGCCAACCAGGAGGCTGGCTTACTGATGACTATTGCCTTGTCCAATTGTTCAGGTGAAGCCAATCTCTCTAAAGAAGCTTTTCTAAATAATTCAGCCATGTTATAAATCCCAACTAATATTATTTTTTGCGAAATAGTCACGCATTTTTACTAGTGAACGGCTCAAAATTACGCGCACATTACCTGATGAAATCTGCAGGGCTTGTGCCGTCTCTTGAGCTGAATAATCTTTAAAATATTTTAAAATGACGATGCTCTGTTCTCTTTCAGTCAAAATGCAGAGCGCATCATACAATGATTTTCTGATCTCAGTTAAATAGATGGCATTGCTGATGTCATCATCGCTGATCAACTCAACGGGGTTTTCTTCATCATTTATAGAAATAATATTTTTCCTGTCTCGATAATAGTTTTTCAAACGATTATTGGTTACGGCATAAAGCCAGGTGGCAAGAGAAGCCTTAGCCGGATCGAAATTGGCATAACTTTTCAAGCAGGCATAAAAGACCTCATTGGCTAGATCCTCTGCTTCATGAACATTGTTGATTCGCTTAAGTATATAAGCGTAAATACGTGGATAATACTTTGCAAAAACATCAGCAAACTCTAGTTTTTCTATAATGGCGCCATCCTCCATACTCGTTCAAAAATGTAATCCGATATATTGGCACTAGGATATATAGCCAATTCTGCCAATGCTAGCTGCTGCAAAAGACAAGATTCTCTAACAAAGCAAAATATATTCATATAAAAAAAGAAAGAAAAAAAGCAAGAACGCAAAGATGCTAAGATATAATGTGCTAAATATCTGAGAAAACTATCAATTGTCTGGCAAGCTGCTAGCATTCCTTGTCCTCTTTGAAAATAATTAACGTTTTCAGTGAAGTCTAGCTCGCATATTAATGTCAAACGTCAAACAAATTAGCATTAATATATCAATAGCATAGATCCGTGTCAACTTGGGTTCACGCGAGCTGGAACTCATTTTTTAATCATCTGGAAGGCTGCTGGATCCATATGTTAAGACCACAATAATCTGGCAACGATAGGCCTTTTCAAGCGGAAAAATGGTAAAATGAAGCAGCAAGGAAATGATGGGTGAGTCGATCTGAACTAACTAACCAAGCTGAGCTAAAGCTCAGTCAATGGAGGAGGCCGTTGTTTGAAAGTCTATATCATGACTGACATGGAAGGTGTCTGTGGTGTGCAAAACCACGATGACTGGGTGACGCCGCAAGGCAGATATTACGCTGAAGGTAAAGAGCTGCTCTCTTTGGAGATTAATGCTGCAGTGGCAGGGTTTTATGCGGCGGGAGCAACTGAAGTTTATGTAGTTGATGGTCATGGCTATGGCGGGATCAATCAGCTGTTGCTGGATAAAAGAACCCGCTATGTCAGAGGCCTGATTGATGCTGCCTGCTCACTTGACCAGTCTTTTACAGCTCTGGCTTTTGTTGGTCAACATGCCAAGGCTGGGACAGAGTATGCCCACATCGCCCATACCGGCTGGTTTGATGTGCTAGATTGCACGATTAATGATCTTTCCGTGGGTGAGTTTGGCCGCTTTGCCCTGGTAGCCGCCCAGCTAGGTGTGCCTTGTATTTTTGGCAGCGGTGACCTGGCCTTCACCAAAGAGGCAGCAGACCTGGTCAAGGGTATGGTGACAGTGGCTGTCAAGGAGGGTCTGACTCCAGGCTCCGGGGCTGAATATGATTGCGAAGGCTACCGGGGCAGGAATTTGGCTGCCATCCATCATCATCCGGAAAAAGCTCGGGAGATGATCAGGCAGGGTGCAGAAAAGGCCTTGCTAAAACTACAAAAAGACCGGACTGCTTTTACTCTGCCCAGGCTGGAGCCGCCCTATCAGATGGTTACCAAATACAGGCCTAACAAGGGGAAACCTGCGCACACAAAAGTAAAAGAGCATCCAGATTGTTTGATTAAGTTGTTGAGCTGGAATTAAAAAGGAGAAAAAGATGAGTCAAGAAGTCAGGCAATACAAAGAAGATATCTTCGCTTTATTTAACCGGATTGAGCAGGGCCTGCCCCAGATAAGTCAAGCTGCCGGCTGGATGGCTGATGCCATCGCCAAAGACCAGCTGATCCATGCTATCGGGACAGGGGGCCACTCCAATTTAATGGTGGAAGAAACCTTGTGGCGGGCCGGCGGTCTGGCCCCCATGAATGCCATGCTTGATTGTGGCACCAATCTCATGATGGGGGCCAAGCGCTCCAATATCGTGGAAAGAACCATGGGCTATGGCCGGGGTGTCTTTGATATGTACGGCTGCAAGGCCGGTGAGATCATCATCATCTGCAATGCCTATGGCTTTAATGCCATGACAATCGATGTGGCCCTGGAGGCCAAAGAAAGAGGCCTCAAGACCATCGGCATCACCTCGACCGCCTTTTGCCAAAATGTTCCCAAAGGCCATCCGGCCCGGCATGAAAGTGGCCTGAATTTGTATGAGATTGTTGATCTATTCTTGGACAGCCATGTGCCTTACGCCGATGCCAATGTCAAGATTGCGGGCTTTGAGCAGGAAGTGGCTGGGACAAGTGTCCTGTGCAACTCCTTTGTCTGGAACTTGCTCCTGATCGAAACCTGCCGCACCCTGGTGCAAAGGGGTATCAAGCCGCCTGTCTGGATGAGTGGTAATGCTGTAGGTGGAGATGAAGCCAATTATGAGCTGGAACAAAGCTACTTTCCCAGGATCAAGCACCTGCGCTAAAGTATCAGCTGAGGGTCGGGTCCTCCAGCAGGCCTAAAAAGAGTGGCAGCTCGGTCTTAACATCCATGATGGCATAGATGAAAGGCCGGTCAAATTGCAGGCTGAGATTGCTTTGGGGCATGCTGGTAGCCCTGATTTCCACACTGGTCACAGCTGCTGCTTCGGTGCCTTTTTCATCAACAGCACAGTAGGTCTTGTGCTTGACATCACTGATAAAAAGGTTTTTCACCCTGGTCTTATTGATCAGGGAAAAATCAGCCTGGTCTGGTTCAAAAGTGACTGCCATACCCAGGCCGGCCAGCATATCCTTAAGGCTTTTGTCATATTGGCTGATGAATTTGGGCAGGCTAAGTTCAATGCTGCGTAGATCGTCCTGCTCCAGCAGTTTGCGTAAATCCAGAGCTGAGTTAGCATTAATCCAGTCCCGGGCTGAGATATCTTCATCCGGCAAAATAGCCAGGAAGGCGAAACGGTCTGAGCTGTAGGGTAAAATTATAGCCTGGCAATCCTGGCCCTGGGCATAGGCCAAGTTGGCTACTTGGTTCATATATTGAACTTCCTTTTGGCCCGTTGCTGTCGTAAAGAGGCCGGGTCTGGTCAGGTCAGGCTCAAAGGGCAGCTGCCAGTCAGACTTAAAATAGACTGCATTGATCAGGAACATAACTGAGTCAGGATTTATTTCATCGATGATTTTTTCGATCTTACCGCCGGTATTTTGCTTGACCCAGTGATTGATTTCATGCTTGGCGGCAGATTGGCTAAAATCAAGCGCTTTGGCGCTAGCAGCAAAATAGTCGGCATTACTTTGCAAAAAGCCTGGATCGACAGCAAAGTTCTGATCCAGCCAGATGGAATTGGCTACAGCCAGCTGGCTGTCCTTGTCTATTTTGTTGAGCAGGGTGATCCAGTCACGGCAGCCCTGGTTTAGTTCTGCGAGAGATAAATCTTGGGCAAAGAGGGTTTTTAACATGGCTGATCTGCTCTCCCCAGCTGCTCCATTTAATGTCATCGCCAGGGCCAGATAAACTGAAGCTGGCGAAATAAGGATGTTGCCCTGATCTGAGAGCGATTTTTGCATCAGCTGCCAGCCAAATTGGCTGACAGATTCCTGAAAGGCTGCCTCGGGTTCGCCAGGTTTTTCTGGCCAGGCAGCAGCCTCGACTCCTGCCATCAGGTCAGCCCGACTTATTGTACAGGCGGTCAGAGCTGGCAGAAAAGCCAGTAAACAAGCCAACAAGATAAACATTTTCTTAAGCATGCTAGGCCTCCAAACAT
>CAZZGG010000069.1:0-13664 GCA_964654125.1 uncultured Oscillospiraceae bacterium | reverse complement strand
GGTGCAACTGTGGCAAGAAGACAGGCTCTGTGATGAAAAAAGCTTCAGATTTGGCATCAGGACAGCGACAATTAAAACTGATTTTGCCCTAGACAAGCCCCTGCAATTCCAGGCCCTAGTCAACGACAGGCCGATCTTTATCCGGGGCAGTAACTGGGTTCCTCTTTCAGCCCTGCACAGCCTGGATTTGGACAGGATGGACAAGGCAGTGGAACTGGCCTATGAATGCGGCTGCAATGCCCTGCGCTGCTGGGGCGGCAATGTGTATGAAGCAGAGCGTTTTTATGAGCTTTGTGATGAAAAGGGTATTTTAGTCTGGCAGGATTTTTCGATGGCCTGTGCTGGACAGCCATCTGATGATGAATTTGCCAGGACCATAGAGCACGAGGCGACCAAGATCGTCAAATTAAGACGTAATCATGCTTGTCTCCTGATCTGGGCCGGCGACAATGAAGTTGATGCTGTGGTTTATCAACAATACCCCAAGGGTTTTGCCCGCTACAACCGCATCACGAGAGAAGTGCTGCCCAGGGTTGTTGCCGCCCATGACCCCATGCGCTTCTTTTTGCCCTCATCTCCTTATATGCCGGATGAATATGATAATTATCTGCAAGGTCCCGAACAGCATCTGTGGGGACCGCGCGATGACTTTAAAGGTGACTTCTACCGCTTGAATACAGCCATGTTTGCCAGCGAGATTGGTTATCATGGCTGTCCTGCGATCAGCTCTATACGTAAGTTTATTTCTGAAGCAGAGCTCTGGCCTTTCGCCGGCAGCCGCCAGTGGCTGGTCCATAACAGTGAAAGGCCACTTTATAAACGGGACTATGACCGCAATGAACTGATGGCCAAGCAGGTTGCTATCTTGTTTGGCAGTGTGCCGGAAAAGATGGAGGACTTTGTTTTTGCATCACAAGTTTCCCAGGCAGAGGCAAAAAAATTCTTTATTGAGCAGTTCCGTATGCAAAAGGGCAAAAAGACAGGCATACTCTGGTGGAACATCCTGGATGGCTGGCCGCAGATATCTGATGCTGTGGTGGACTACTATTTCACCCCTAAGCTGGCCTGGCATATCATCCGCCGCAGCCAGCAGGATGTCCAATTCATGCTCAGCGAATATGATGCCTGGAGCCACAAAGTCATAGCAGTCAACGATACTTTCCAGGAAGTCAGAGGTAATTATCAAGTGACCCACTATGACAGTGATACTGTCCTAGCGAAAGGATCTTTCACCCTGGCAGCCGATGCCTGCTCGCAGCTTGCCGAAATACCGGCCAACCCTTCGCAGCAGGGCCTTTATCTGCTGGAGTGGCAGATCGGCGGGCAGATATTCCACAACCATTACCTAGCAGGCAGATATCCCTTTACGCTGGATCAGCTCCGCGTCTGGGTTGATGTTATAGCAAATAAAGAACCTACTTTTAAGCTGGCAAAGTGAAAAATGAAATAGATTAGTTGATGAGAGGTTTATTTTACAGTGCAGGCAGGATCTTTCAATACATCAGTCAGAAAACTGTTTCTCAGTCTCTTGAATTACCCTGACCAGCCGCCTTAAAGATTTCATTATTATGCAGCAGCTGGTCAAATGTCACAGGCTGATATTGATTTATCTCCACACTAGCATTTAAAGCCTGAGACATAGAAGCCAACAAGGGCCAATATGCAGCGTCCCGATTATTGTGAATATGACCGTGAATCAAGTAACTGCCTTTGTTGATTCCTCCCCATGACATCATCGGATAGTGGCAAAGGGCTAGTTTTCTTTTACCATCGCTTGTTTCCAGATAACGGTCGATTGATTTAAAGTATGTGTCAGCCTTGACTTTGTTTAACCAGCTCTTATCGTGATTGCCAACCAGCAGGTGCTTTTTTCCTTTTAAGCTCCTGAGTATATAATTCGGATCTGCTTGGGTGCGGAACATTAAGTCACCAACTATATAAATAGTATCTCCATTTGTTACCACTTGATTCCAATTGTCGATAAGCAGCTCGTCCATTTCAGCTTGCGAAGTAAAAGGGCGGTTGCACAACTTGATGATGTTCTTATGGCCAATATGCAGATCGGAAGTGAAAAAAATCATTTAGCTCTCCAAACAGGGATATTTGATTTAAGCGAATTTGCCCTACACTGGTGCTAACAATTATACCTGATCTCCCCTTGTCTGTACGATTTTTGCAGCCCCTTCTGCTCGGTTTACAAGCAATTGTTTTAAGGTTTGAGCATGGCCAGCTTCAACTCTGGTGTTGATCTGATCGAAGTACCTGCTCTGATCTGCTTTTCCACAGCGAATCTGTAAGACTAACTGGCCTTCAGATGGTATGCATTCAATGCGGCGTTTCTATATTCTACATCAATTATATAAAAATGCAGTAAAACGCTTACTAAAAAAGAGCAACATGTGTCCCGTTTTTGCAGTCCGGGGACAGAGCCACCTCTTCCAAAGAAAGAGCCAGCATTTCCGAGCTTGGGAGCCAAAGGAGCCTACTTTTTATGCTCGCCAACAATCAAGTGAAATGGATACGTCCTGATGCCTGGAATTAAATCTAGCGAGCTCGATACTTCCAGTAGAAAACTCCTACTAAATCTGCTAAAAGCCAGCCTAAGGGGATTGCCCAAAATATTATAGAATAGCCCATGCTTGTTACCAGGCTATAGGATATTAAAACACGGCTGCCTAAGGAGACTAGGGTCAGGACAATAGACATACCGGCTTTGCCAAGTCCCCTGTAAAACCCGTAAAACATAAATAAAAAGCCAATTAATATATAAAAGGCACCTTCTATGCGGAGATAGTTTGCGCCAATCGCTATTACATCAACATCTGTTGCTTTTACAAAAAGACCTATTAAGTTTTCTGCAGTTAGAAAAACCACAAAGGAAATAATAATCCCAAATATAGCTATAATGATGGCTGCCGCCCTCAAACCTGCCTTTATCCTTACACCTTTGTTAGCCCCAATATTTTGTGCCGTGTAGATGGCAAAGGCGTTTCCAAAATCCTGCAAAGGAATATAGGCAAATGCATCTACTTTCACACCGGCAGCAAATGCTGCCATTAAAGTTGTACCAAAAGTGTTGACCAGGCCCTGGATCATAACAATTCCTAAATTCATAACTGATTGCTGAATGCCTGTTAGGAATGAATATTTTGTCATGGTTTTAAAGAGCATTTTGTCATAGATGAAATCTGCTGCTTTAAATTTTAAGTAACTCAATTTTTTGGCTGTTACAATCGCACATAGTATTGCCGAGACAGCCTGGGCGATTACTGTTGCGATAGCCACGCCTTTTACTGCCATCCCGAATTTTATGACAAATAGCAAATCCAGTCCTATATTTATTATTGATGCCAGAAGTAAAAAGTAAAGAGGTGTACTGGAATCTCCTAAGGATCTTAAAATATTTGCCGCCAAATTATAAAGAGATACAAAAAACAGGCCAGCAAATATCCATCTTAAATAATCCTTGGCATATGCAGTTGTTTCTTGCGGCATTCTGTAGATTTTATTTATCAAATCTACAGAAATAAATGCTAGCAATGAAATAACTAGTGTTATTAGCAGGATCAAAATTGTAGCCATGATTATTGAGGTTTTAAGTTTTTTATAATCGCCACTACCATATAGCTGCGAGAACAAAACTGATGCTCCCATGGTCAAACCAATAATAACTGAGTTTATCAGCAGCATTATGGCAAAACTAGAACCAACTGCAGCCAGGGCTTCCTTGCCGACAAACCTACCTACAACCACTGTATCAACAAGATTATAGACCTGCTGGAATATGTTACCTAAAAACATGGGCAAGGCAAAGCTGATGAGCAGTTTATAGGGAGATCCTTTTGTCATATCCTTTAACTGAGACATATTTGGGCCAGCCTCTACTTTTTCTAACGCAATTGTAATGCAACTAACCGAGCTTTGTGTGATATAGATGCTTCCAATTCACTGCTTTATTGTATACCAAATCCAGTGGCCAAAGTTCTGAAATATCCGGGTTTTTCTGGGTCTAGCTCCGGCTTGTGGAGCTGGCTTAGAAGTAAGATCAGCCAGATCAAATGCGTATCAGCGAATCAGTAACTAGATTATGTGCCCGGTAATGATCCTGAAAACTGCATCTGCTGATCTAGCAACCATACACCAGGGTGAGGCCGGATCCTCCGGTGTAAAACAGGACATGATAATTAAACGAGCAAAAACAGCATCTGCTTGCTAAACAGCACAGCTCCGGCTAATCCAAGATTAGATACGCTATTTGTGAGGAGTTGTCTGTCATGCAGTATTACCCAAGACACATCGAAGCGGTTGTTAACAAGGTAAAAGAGCAGTTTCCAGTAACTTTGCTAACAGGGCCGAGGCAGGTTGGTAAGTCAACACTTTTTAGACACATTTCTAAGGGCGGCTATCGCGAAATTTCCTTTGATGATCCGATTATCAGGTTACAGGCAGAAAATGATCCTTATCTGTTTCTTAAAAATAACCAGCCACCATTAATGATAAATGAAATCCAGTATGTGCCAGACCTTTTCCCCTACCTGAAAATGGCGATCGACAAAAACCGGCAAGATGGTGACTATCTACTAACTGGTTCACAGGCATTTGTATTAATGAAAAATGTGAGCGAGTCCTTAGCAGGCAGGGTGGCCGTGCTTGAGCTGCAGGGCGTTTCACTGCGGGAAGCCCATAGTTGTGATTTTACTATGCCCTTCCTACCAACTGATGATTACATCGATAAAAGATCAAAAAAGCTCATTTCCTATGGTAATCTCTGGCACTCAATCCATCGCGGTTATATGCCAGAACTGGTTTATAACCCTGCAAAAGAATGGGAAATCTTTTATAGCTCCTATGTCCAGACATATATCGAGCGAGATGTTAAGCAACTGGCCCAGGTCGCTAGTGAAGCGCAATTTTTAAAGTTTATGATAGCACTGGCTGCCAGAAGTGGTGAGCTCATCAATTTTGATTCTGTTGCCAGGGACATTGGTGTTAGTGGCGATACCGTGAAAAGGTGGCTTTCTATCTTACAGACTTCGAGAATTATCTATTTGCTGCAGCCTTACCACAACAACCTACTAAAACGGGCTATAAAGACGCCGAAAGTATATTTCCTGGATACTGGTCTATTGGCATACTTAACCAGGTGGCCGACAGCAGAAACTTTGGCCAACGGCGCCAAAGCAGGCAATATATTTGAGACTTTTGTGATAAGTGAAATAATCAAATCTTATATCAACGCGGGAAGAATTAACTTACCCCTGTATTTTTATCGGGACCGCGATGGCCGGGAGATCGATCTCGTAATTGAGTCTGCGGATACTCTTTACCCAATTGAAATCAAAATGACAGCATCGCCTCAAATCAATATGGCTAAAAGCTTCAGTGCCCTAGATGAAGTGCCAGATAAAAAAAGAGGCACAGGTGTCATCTTATGTCAGTATGATCGAAAGCTGATGCTGTCGGAGCAGCTTTTAGTGCTGCCACTTGAGTATGTCTAGCCTATACTACAGACTGCATTAAAAGAGAGCCTAGTTGCTGGGGAAAATGGCTTTTTGCACCTTTAGCCCAGAAGCTTAAACTGGCGGCCGGCAGCCAGGCATTGTTTTAAGTAGGCATCAAGCAGATCTACATTTGTTTGGGATACAGCGTGCAGCAAGATGACAGAACCGGGCCTGGTGTGGTCTAGGAGCCTGGCCAGGGAGCTGGTCACTTGCGGCTGATCATTGGGGTCCCAATCCTTATAGCCATAGGACCAGAGTACTGTGGTATAGCCCAAATCACGGACGATGCGCAGGGATTTTTCGGAAAAGTTACCGGAAGGTGGCCGATATAGATTACTGAATGGTTTTTGCCCGGTCAGCTTTTGCATGCTTTTTTCCCATTGGACCAGATCCTCTATAACCTCAGCTGTACTTATGCGGGCATGGTTTTTATGGTTCTGGGTGTGGTTACCGACTAGATGCCCCTCTTTGAGCATACGCAGAACCAGCCCAGGATTATATTTTATGTAGTGGCCAGTGACAAAAAAGCTGGCCTTGACCTGGTTTTGGGCCAGAATATCCAGGATCTGTTCGGTCAAGTTGTCATGCTCATAGCCATTATCAAAGGTCAGGTAGATGCTGTTACCTGCGTTATATTTCATATATAGACCATTATTGGCTTCAAGGACAGCCTTGCCACTGGCTGCAGGATTACCCCAAGCCCAGTTGTACTCCTTGGTAGAAGCATCCAGATAGGTATCCGCTTGTGTTGGTTGAGCAGGCTCCGTCTCCTGTGGAGCGGGTGCTTCGGCCATGACCTTATAGCTGCCTGCCGCCAGCTGGCCCAGATCAGTCCAGCCACCTGGTTCGGCCTTAGTGCGGGACAGGTTAATCGCTTCCGGGCTGACCTTATAGACATAGTATTCGCCAGCTGGGTAACTGTGCTGACTAGAAGCCTTGCTGGCCGCCTCACTGGCGCTGGTATGAACTGGAAAAGCAACAGCCAGATTGAGCTTTTGACCCGGCTCGAAACTGCTGTAGTCAACTGAACTGGTGGGTTGGGCCTGGGTTTCTTTTTGGGTCGGAACAGGTTCCGTCCTTGTACTGGTCTTAGTCTCGCTGGTTCTGGTCTGGCTGGTTGGGGCTTCCTTATTTGTAGTTGCTTCCGGCTCGCTGCTTGTTTTTGTTGTTGTAGTAGCTGGCAAGGTCTCGGTCACTGGCCGGCTTGTTGTGCTTGTAGTTTCGGACTGACTGGTCTCTTCATGCGGCTGGCTGGTCCGGGCCGGATCCGTTATGCCGCTTACCTCCCAGGTCGTTGGGCTATCTTGTTGCGGCAAAAGGCTGGCCGGCCCACTGCTGCAGCCGACCTGGCCCAGGAGAAGGCAGCAAAGAAAAATAAGTTTCAAACAGCTTCTTTTTTTCAGCATAGACGGTCTCCTTTGAAACTGGACTTGGGTTGGTCTTTTTTCATTGGCCCATCACCATGTATTCAAAATCAATCTGCAGGCTGTCCTGAGCTGCAATCCTGATCCAAACTCGATCAGGTTGGCGCTTGTTTTTTCATAAAGGAATCACCCAACAAAACTCTTAATTAATTTTACCATAATCCAAACTAGAAATTTAAATTTGGCAGACCATTAAGCAAGATTCTTTCTACTGTATAAGCTGTTTTTTAACAGATGGCCTGGCAGAGTCCGAGCATGCTGAATACTGTGGCTGCTGTTTTATTACGTTCAACCGCTATAACAAGCGGATCACCTTCGTCCTAAATATTGAAAGCGGGAATCAGGAACAACCAGCACAAGTGAATTCCTGAACCAGCCATAGACGGAAGGTAGCAATCTTTTCGGAGACTGCGCCGGACAGAATACTAGCCTCATACAAGAAGTCCCTTAGCTTAAGCAGACCACATTTTCAAGGCAGCTTTTTTCCCGCTGCCAAATAAATCTCATACCATTCCTCTCTGGTCAGGACTAACTCTGTAGCTTTATAAATATCAAGCAGGCGCCTGATGTTTGTCGTGCCGGGAATAGCCTGGATCTGGGCCGGGTGTCTTAAAATCCAAGCTATGGCTATAGCACTGTCTGTGACCGAATATTTATCAGCCAGTCGCTTGAGCACACTGTTCAGTAAGGGGTATTTTTCACTGTCGATAAATACTCCGGCAAATGAGCCATATTGGAAGGGGGACCAGGCCTGGATTGTAATATCCTCCAGCCGGCAATAGTCGACAACTCCTCCATCCCGCACTGTTGCCAGGTCATCTGCTCTATTGACATGGATGCCGGCATCAAACATGGGACAATGGGCAATACTCAGCTGCAGTTGGTTGAAGATGATCTCACCTGCACAGTATTTGTTCAGCAGGGCTATCTGGCCTGGATTGTGGTTACTGACACCAAAATAGCGCACTTTACCACTCTTTTTCAAAACTGCAAATGCTTCTGCCACCTCTTCCGGCTCCATCAGGATATCAGGGCGGTGCAAAAGCAAGATATCAATGTAATCTGTTTTTAATCTGCTAAGGCTGCCTTCAACTGACGCCAGAATGTGTTCTTTTGAAAAATCATAGCAAACTCCAGGGCGGATGGCGCATTTGGTCTGGAGCAGCATCTTTGTCCGCAGGCTCTCATTCATGCCGATTGATCTAGCAAAATGTGACTCACACTCTCCAGCTCCATAGATATCAGCATGGTCAAAAAAGTTACCACCTGCATCAAGTGAGGAGCGGACAAAATATTCGAGATCCTTACGCTCCATTTTGGCAAACCGCATACAGCCAACACCTATTGCCGGTATAGTAAGTTTGTTTTTGACATTAATCTGTCTCATGTCCAAGCCACCTTTCAATTTTTCTCTTAACAGCATCATAACGCAAGCCACTTGATTTGTACCAGGTTTACCAGAGCAGGTCAGCTAGGTTTTGGCCAGCTTAGTCCAGCCTACACATGAGTTGCTGGCCCATCACTACAGCAGGCCGGTAGAATAACATAACAACGATCGGGACTAAAAAATGAGGTTTTACCCACAAAGAAGCCTTTTAGGGGAATAAGCTCAGCGCAGGAAATAACCAACTATCCCTCCCTCCTGCAAAAACTCTGGACATAGCCGCATGTTGCAGGAACAAAGCAACTAAACTCTATCTGATAAGGGGTGCACGACAGATACTGCTGTGCATGACTTCATGGGTCAGGTGAAATGGCAGCACCTGCCCATTACCGCTTTGCCTGATATGTTCTCCAGCAGGGCAGTTCGTCACATCTATGATACGTGTTGCTTTTATCTGTGATCTAATATGAAAGTCAACCTTGGTGGCTCTGTTTTTTTACCTTCAACTGCTATTACGAAAAGTTTACGGTATTTTAGCTCTCTTGCAGGCCTTTGAAATTTTCGTCTTTTTCTCGTCATCAAGCATTCCCTTTATTCTCAGCAGTGCTTGAGAGATTAAGCAAAGTATCGCCAAGGAGAAGATGGGGAATACCACCTAATCGGCCTTGCAAATAACTTTTACGAATATCCTTGTCGTAGCGGATATCTTTGTATTCGCTGAAAGCTAACAGATCTGACACACCGTTGTTATCCCTTTCTGCAACCCACATCTCATCACGACGTAGAAGCTGCTGATCCATGAGCAGGACATCATGGGTAGTCAGTAATAATTGCATTCTTGATTCAGAAGAGCAAGTTGCCAGATAAGCTTCCAATAAGCGGCGCGTTAACAGCGTGTGCAAACTACGATCTATCTCATCAATCAGGTAGACCTTTTTTGAATCTTTAATTGATAGATCCAAAAAGGCAGGTAACAAATCTATTACCCGTTGTGAGCCATCGGATTCCTGGCGGATATCAAATCTGGTTTCCGTGCCGTCTGCTTTAGCATGATATGTTACTAGTCTTTTTGCTATTAACTCACCATCCCGGCGAATGATGACAAACCGCTCATTTTCCGGTACATTTACTAATCGAATCGCCTCATCTTCTTTCACACTTTCTTGCAAGTTAGCCTTCATCATTTCTGGCAGTGATATATTTTCAAAGGGAATCTCTTCACCTCCGAGATGCAAGATGCCAGTATCCAGCTGACGTAACATATCATTCATAGTGGAATAAAGTGGATTTCCTTCGGATAAAAATAACTCAAAAGATTTAAAGCGGGAATCAGGAGCTACCAGTACCAGCGATTCCTTGAACCAGTCATAAACGGGACGGAAGGTATCAATCTTCTGGGATACTGAGTTAGTCAGAAAGAGCTGGTTATCCCGTGTTCCTTTAAAAGCATACTGAAGGAACTGGTCTTTGGACAGCGAGTTATCGAAAATAGCTTCCCCCTCTTTGCGGTGGTACAGCACCTTTTCACTGCTGCTATTAATTACTACTAACTTCTCTTCTATGACTGCTTTACGGGTCACCTCAAAGCTGAAGTCATAAATAACCTCATCAATTAAAAGTTCAAATCTAAACCAGGATGGTTGATTGGCATATTTTGTCTCTAAACGGAATGGTTCAACAGGGATCAAGCTATCCGGTTGCGATCCTTTGACAACCAGTGTTTTAGCAAAATTTATAGCTTTGAAAAAATTTGTTTTTCCTGATGCGTTGCCTCCATAAATTGCCGCAATTGGTAAAACTCTTGTCTGAAATTTTTCCAGCTTAGGAAGCCTTTCACCATGCTGTCGTTCTCGGCTGGCAATCATTGAAAAAGTAACCTGATTTTTGAAAGACATCCAATTTTCAACAGAAAAGCTAATTATCATGCTATCACTCCTAATGCTATAAAAATCTCTTAACTAACTAGAGTTTATCTTAATCATTGCTTATTTTCAATCTAAACGAGATAATATCTCATTATAGACTAATATAAATATCCAATTATTTCAAAAGCAGCGCATGCAATAGGCGGCTCAAAAAAAGCGCCAACGCAGAGTATTAGAGCCAATCGCGCGGAGCTGCAAGGCCACCCACGCACTGATCGAGAGCCAGTATCTTTATCTCATAGAAACTGATTATTGTCTTTGATTGATGCTAATAGGCAACAATGTGTTTTTACAATCAAGAAGAGAGACCTTGTTGGTCTTAAAAAGGAGTCGCCAATATCATATTTAATATCAAACTTAAATATACCTCCAGAAATTTGTTGTATGCGAACTGCTAAATCTGTTCTAATGCCTGCTTTAAATCACCGATAATATCGTCAGATGACTCAATTCCCACAGACAGCCTAATCAAATCCGGCGCTATACCTGCCTCACACAGCTGGTCATCAGTCAATTGGCGGTGTGTATGACTTGCCGGGTGAAGTATGCAAGTTTTACTATCCGCAACATGAGTGGCTATTGATGCAATCTTAAGCTTATCCATAAAACAAATCGATTTATCCCGACCACCTTTTATTCCAAAAGCCAATACACCGCATGAACCTTTAGGAAGATATTTTTGCGACAGGCTATAGCTGGGGTCGTTCTTGAGTTCAGGATAGTTTACCCATGCAACTTTTTCGTGATTTGCCAAAAATTCTGCTATTTTTAGAGCGTTTGCGCAATGGCGTTCCATTCTTAAATGCAGTGTTTCAAGACCTAGGTTGAGGTAAAAAGCATTTTGCGGGGACTGTGTTGAGCCAAAATCGCGCATAAGCTGAGCAGTAGCCTTTGTGATATAAGCACCTTTCCCGAATTTTTCAGCATAGGTAATCCCGTGATAAGAGTCATCGGGCTTTGTAAGGCCGGGATATTTATCAGCATGAGCAAGCCAATCAAAATTACCACTGTCTACAATACATCCTCCAATACCTACACCGTGGCCATCCATATACTTTGTGGTGGAGTGTGTGACAATATCTGCACCCCATTCAAAAGGTCTGCAATTTATCGGTGTCGCGAATGTATTATCAACGATGAAAGGAACACCATGCGAATGAGCAAGCCGTGCAAATTTCTCAAAATCAATCACAGTCACAGTTGGGTTGGTTATTGTTTCGCCGAAAACTGCTTTTGTATTTTGTTTAAAGAACTTTGCCAGTTCTTCTTCGGGCAAACGCTGGTCAACAAATGTGCATTCTATGCCCATTTTTTTCATTGTGACCCCAAAAAGATTATATGTACCGCCATAAATGGAAGAGGATGCGATAAAGTGGTCGCCGCTTTCACAAATATTAAAAATTGCGTAAAAATTTGCCGCCTGCCCGGATGATGTCAGCATAGCAGCTACGCCGCCTTCTAAGGAACATATTTTTGCAGCAACATTATCATTTGTCGGGTTTTGCAAACGCGTATAAAAATATCCGGACGTTTCCAAATCAAACAATTTGCCCATTTCATCGCTGGAATCGTATTTAAATGTAGTGCTTTGATAAATTGGCAATTGCCTAGACTCACCATTTTGAGGTTTCCACCCCTCATGAATACATTTTGTTTCTATCTTCAAGTTTGCCATACTATTATACCCTCCTATTTTGGGTTGATATGTACACCTCGATGCGAAAAGAGTTTATTCGAGAGTTTATTCTATATTATTTTACACTAGCAGATAAGCCTGTGGTATATGCAATATAAATCATAACTGCCGGCTTTGCCAGCAGTTATGATTTGTTTGCAAAAACATTAATGACTCTTTTAGCATCTTTCTTTACAGATTCTTTAGCAACTCCTATCAAGTCTGTGTAGAATAAATTGTCTTGCTTACCAAGCAGCTCTTTAACTCCAAGAGCAGCTTCTCTATCTAAATAAGAAAAATAATTTATTTTTCTGACCCCATTTTCTATAGCTTTTACATACTCTTCATCTGCTAAGCCAGAACCTCCATGCATTACAAGAGGAACTCTAGTAATTTCATGAATTTCTTTTAATATAGAGAAGTCTAATTTTGGTTCACTTAGATAAATACCATGGGCTGTACCAAATGAAGCCGCTAAACTATCAATCCCTGTTCTTTCAACAAATTCCTTAGCCACATCTGGGTCTGTATATATGTTTTCAAATCTAGAGCTACCCTTTACTTCTTCTCTGCCTAAGTCTGTAGTTGTAATAACTCCTAATTCAGCTTCAACTGAAACATTAAAACCTTTTGCATAGTCAACAACTTTTTTAGTAATAGTAATATTGTCTTCCAAAGATTCTCGTGAAGCATCTATCATTACCGAGGTAAATCCTAAAGCAATAGCTTGTTTTATAAACTCAAAGTTAATGCTATGGTCAAGATGGACTGCAACTTGAACCTTGGCCCTCTCAGCTAAATTAATTAAAATCGGTGCAATTATTTCTATAGGCATTATATCGTTATGCCCTTCAGAGTGAGCTATGATAACTGGCAGATCAGCTTCTTCAGCCGCCTCAATCACTCCTCTGGCAATTTCTAACGAAGGAGCATTGAAAGCAGCAAGCGCGTAAGAGCCCTCTTGTGCCAGTTTCATTAGTACTTCCATGTTTGCAAGCATTTGTTTTCCTCTCCAACACTATTAAAAGAGTTGCTATTTAAATTTCACAACTTCCATTACCATTTTTTCCATCATTTCTTTAGGATTGTCAGCCTTGACAATTCCGCTAGTCAAACCAACACCATCTGCACCTAATTCTAAAAGTTTTCTGACATCCTCTTCAGTCCTGATACCTGCACCCTGCTCAACCAGAATATTAGGATTAACCTCTTTTATTAATCTAGTGGTCTCTAGCACATATTCATCAGTAGTGATCTGAGCCTGGCCTATTAATTCTGTCGGTTCCGCAAGCAAAATATCAGGTCCTAATTCCGCAATAGCCTTCGCTTCAAGGATTGAATCAGCGCAAACAAGGGTTTTCAGGCCTAGTTCCTTCGCCCTCTTAACTGTGGCAATAATTTGGGAAAAAGTTAAAGCCCTGTCTGCATGATTGATTACCACAACTTCAACACCAATTTCCTTCAATGATTCAGGTAAAACTAGACCCATTGAATCACCCGGGCCAACACTATCCATATGTTGGGAAGTTACAATTAAATTAGGAAACCTAGCTGCTAAAATTGCTAGTTCAGTTAAAGGGCCTGTAAACAAAATATCTAGATCATATTCCTGAGCTAACTTATCGGCATGACTGGCAAGATCATAAAGTTCTTCCCCATATAAAAAGCTCTTGGGATTCACTACAAAAAAAGGCGCTCTGATTTTTCTCTCACTCATTTGATTAATCATCCTTATTTTTATCTTTAGCTAGCATG
>CAZZGG010000068.1:0-13752 GCA_964654125.1 uncultured Oscillospiraceae bacterium | reverse complement strand
TGATCTGATCCAGCAGACTTTTCAGCACCCGCCGCTTCTCCTTTAAGGACTGGGCCGCAGCCAGGCGCAGACTTATCTTGATTGCCTTGACTATCACTTCAGCAGGTCAGTTATCTTAACCGGCAGGCCGCTGGCAATTGACTGGTTTGCAGCCACTCCGGTCAGGATGGACATGGCTCCGTCAACATGGGATGCTGCCCGCTCAAAGGGATCTTGCACCGGCACACCGAAAAGATCATTGAGCAGAACCGGGTCACCACCACCATGGCCGCCGGCCTGTTTGGCCACTTCAACCTCGTAAGGCTCACCGAACATGGGGAATACAGCAATACTGGTCTTTTTAGCCGAGCCCTCTATTTCCTTGCCGCCTCCGGCATTAACATAAGAGTTTTCCGCCACCAGGACCTGGATGCGGCCCTTGCTGCCGTTGAAGGCGACCCGGAAGCCCTCCCAGGGTAGATAGGCGTTCAAGGAATAGGTCAAGATAGCATTATTTTTGTAACGGACCATGACACCCATGGTGTCCTCAATGCTGATCCCGTCACCGAAAACGCTCTGGTCCCGGATATAGCCATCGTCTTTTTCAGCGTCAAGGTAAAGGGCCTTGAGCTGCTCGTTGTCGGCCATCTGTAAGGCAAAATAATCATCCTTGGCATACTCGCTGCCATGGGCCCTGGTGTAAAAACGGGTTTCGCCCCTGTTTTCTGCATTCTCCCGGCCATAAAAGCGTAAGTCGCCCATGGCAAAGACAGTGTCGGGCATGGTGCCCAGCCAGAAATTGACCAGGTCAAAATGGTGGGTGGCTTTGTGGACTAAAAGGCCGCCGCTGTTGCGCTTATCCCGATGCCAGCGCCGGAAGTAATCGGCACCGTGCTGGGTATTGAGCAGCCATTCAAAGTGGACCGAGAAGATCTCCCCGATTGTGTCCTGCATGATCAGCTCCCTGATCTTGGTGTTATGCGGTGCATAACGGTAGTTGAAGGTCACACGCAGCTCCCGGCCGGTCTTTGCTACAGTGTCCATGATCAGGCGGGCTTTGCTAGCATCTGTGGTCATCGGTTTTTCACTGATCACATCACAGCCCAGTTCCATGGCCCTGGTAATATATTTATGGTGAGTCCTGTCGATTGAGGTGACAATAACCCAGTCCGGCTTTTCCTGGGCGATCATCTTTTCAAAGTCTTCCATCTTATATGTCGGCACAGCCGCATATTGGTAGTTTTCCTGCAGGATCTTATTGGCATAATCCATCCTGGTCTGGTTGACATCGCAAAAAGCAACCAGCTGGGCTGTTTCCTGGTAAGTGCCGGCTATGGCTTCGTAAAAAAACCTGGCCCGGCCGCCAATACCCACTTGCGCATATCTTTTTTTCATAAATACCTCCCTTATTTCCTGTCAGCTTTGCTATCTAAAATGCTTACGCCATTCACGCCTTCTTTTCGCATTATGCAACATATCAGTAAAATCCTGGCCAAAGAAAAGGACAATATTGACCAGCGAGACAACAAGTGCTATCCGGGCCGGCCAGCTGATAATCAGCAGTTGCCAGGCCAGGTAGGCCAGATCAAGCCAGGCCAGCCATTTGACCTTGACCGGTAAAACAAAAAACAGCCTTAGTTCCAGATTGGGAAACAAGATGGCAAAGGCTAAAAATAAAGACATGTTCAGATAATGGTTTGTGGCATAGCCTGTGATCAGTCCAGCTATTATTGTTCCGATTATGCCAACTAAATAAAACAGATTGAACCTGGCTGTGCCCCACTCGTTCTCCAGAGCCTGGCCGATCAACCAGTAAAAATAAAGGGAAAAGAAGATAAAGAGCATACTGCTGTTAACAGGCAGGAAAATAAAGGAGATGATCCGCCAGATCTGGCCAGAAAATAGAGCAACTTTGTTAAAGGCTAAAAATCTGCTGACCTGGCCAGCAAAGACAAAATCCAGGACAAAAACAGCTCCCATACTGATAACCAGGTATTTCATCAGGTCACGGATCGCAATCGGCCTGAGTTTTTCTGCAGCCTTGTTAATGAATTTACGCATCGTACTTCCCTTATTCCTTAAAGCAATACAGCTATTTTAGCACAGGCCAGTCCTTATGAAAACCAAAGCAGGTTAAAGCGGACCTAGGCTGGCACTAGCTGAGCCGTCCAAGCTTAGTTACAAACTGTTCACAATTGAAGGCAAAAAGCATTGTAAAATAGGAGTACAGAGGAACACTTTAAGGTGTCACACCTCAGCTTTATTCATTTTATGAAAACGCTCAGTCGCTCTACCGACAGGGCGTTTTACTTTTTCTTTCACAAGGCCAAAGCTGCTAACAGCAAATTGCCTAAAGCAGCAATAGCCTGAATGAAATCAAAAATACATTTCATTTGCAGCAGCTCCCTTAACAAAGATAGAGGTGTGCAAGCCAACCTGTACAAGTATTTCCTCTGCACATGAAATATTATATGATAAAAAAATATTCTTAAAATATAGTGTACAGGTCAAAATTCCACCATTTAACCGCATAGGGACGTTTTTAGGTTTTCCAATCAAGCGTGCATCTATAAGATTGATCTAGGGTAGAACTCAATTGTCCTGGGATTGAGTATATGTTACAGTTTTATTACAGTCAGATTACTTGCGACTGAATAGTTACAGGAGGACTAGTATTATGCGTGCTCTTTTTATAGGTGGTACTGGGACCATCAGCTCTGCCATCAGCCGCCTGGCCATTGATCTAGGCTGGGACCTTACCTTACTGAACCGGGGTAGCCATAATGACAGACTGCCCCAGGGCGCAGCCCAACTGCTGGCCGATATCAATGATGAGGCTGTGGTAGCGGATCTGCTCAAGGACAAGTATTATGATGTGGTTGTCGATTTTATCGCCTTCACACCGGACCATGTCGAACGGGATCTGCGGCTTTTTAGCGGCCGCTGCGGTCAGTATATCTTCATCAGCTCAGCTTCAGCCTACCAAAAACCACCCCTTTCTTTCCCTGTTATAGAAAGCACACCCCTAGCCAATCCCTACTGGCAGTATTCACGGGACAAGATAGCCTGTGAGGATATCTTGGTGGAGGCTTACCGCGCGAAAGGCTTCCCTGCCACAATCGTCAGACCCAGCCACACCTATAGTGACTGGTCTTTACCCTTGGCCATCAGGGGCAAGGGTCCCTGGCAGACCATCTTGCGTATGCAGCAGGAAAAACCGGTTCTTGTCATCGGGGATGGCACTTCCCTTTGGACCGTCACCCACAGCAATGACTTTGCCCGGGGTTTTATCGGCCTGATGGGTAATATCCACACCATCGGTGAAGCTTTTCATATCACATCTGATGAAGCTTTGAGCTGGAACCAGATCTATCAGTCCATCGCGACAGCCCTTGGTGTCAAGGCCAATCTTTTCCATGTCACATCAGATACCCTGATTGCCCACGACCCAGCCCTGGCTGGCCCCCTGCTGGGCGACAAAAGCAATTGCGCCATCTTCGACAACAGCAAGATCAAACGTTTTGTACCGGGATTTAAGGCGACAATCCGCTTTGACCAGGGGGTCAGGAGCAGCCTGGCCTACCTGCAAAGCCAGCCAGACCTGCAAATTGTCGAACCTGACTGGGATGAGTTTGTGGAAAAGGTCATCCGCCAGGAGAGCGCAGCCCGCGAAAATTAGGTTTGACATTGACAAGCTGCCGCTCTATAATTTGCTTAACATCATATTTAAACCGTTGAGTAAGACGAGTAGGTCGAAAAACCGGATTCCAGAGAACTGCTGCTGGTGGGATTGCAGTATTACGGGTTTGACTAAATGGCCTTACGAGGGTGGCCTGAAAGCAGAGTATGTCAGTAAGCGCCAACGGGCAGCCGTACCGTTATCAGTCGGCCGTGTATCAACAGGTACATGACAAAGCGGGCTTTGCAGACAAAGCCAAATAGGGTGGTACCGCAGGATTATCGATCCTGTCCCTTCTTTACCGAAGGGGCAGGATTTTTTATTTCGGCAAGCGCTGCCTGGACCGCTGTCATGCACACGGGTCCTGATTTTTCGGGACTAAAACCTGACCAAAAAAGGTAACTGTGCAAGACACAGGAAAGGAGCACACAATGAAAAAGAAACCCTACCGCATCTATTTGTCTGAAGAGGAGATCCCCCGCCAATGGTATAACCTGCAGGCTGACATGCCGCATAAGCACGATCCATATATCAATCCTGCCAATATGGAACAGATTCAGCTGGCCGATCTGCTGCCGGTCTTTTGCGAAGAGCTCTGCCGCCAGGAAGTTGAAACAAGCCAGCGCCTGATTGATATTCCGGCAGAGATTGCCGAATTTTACAAGATCTACCGCCCTTCACCTTTGATCAGGGCTTATGAACTGGAAAAAGCACTGGATACCCCTGCCCGCATTTATTATAAATTCGAAGGCAACAACACATCAGGCAGCCACAAGCTGAATACTGCTATCGCCCAGGCCTACTATGCCAAAGAGCAGGGCATGAAGGCCCTGACCACAGAAACAGGAGCCGGCCAGTGGGGCACAGCCCTGGCCATGGCCTGCTCCCACTTCGGGCTGGACCTGACTGTCTTTATGGTCAAGGTATCTTACGAGCAAAAGCCTTATCGCAAGGCAGTCATGGAAACATTCGGGGCACAGATCATCCCCAGCCCCAGCAATGAGACAGAAATCGGCCGTCAGATGCTGGCAGCGGACCCCGAGTCAACCGGCAGCCTGGGCACAGCCATCTCAGAAGCAGTCGAGCGGGCCGTGACATCAAAAGACACCCGCTATGTCCTGGGCTCGGTCCTGAACCAGGTTTTACTGCACCAGTCTGTGATCGGCCTGGAAAGTAAGCTGGCGCTGGAAAAAATCGATGAGTATCCTGATCTGGTCATCGGCTGTGCCGGAGGCGGTTCCAATCTGGGTGGCTTAATCAGCCCCTTCATGGGTGACAAATTAAGGGGCAGGGCCAATCCTTACTTCATCGCTGTTGAACCTGCCTCCTGTCCCAGTTTGACCCGCGGCCGCTATGCTTATGATTTTTGCGACACCGGCCACATCACCCCCCTGGCCAGGATGTACACCTTGGGCAGTGATTTCAAGCCTTCGGCTATTCATGCCGGCGGTCTGCGCTATCATGGTATGTCGCCGATCCTGAGTAAACTCTACCACGATGGCTATCTAGATGAGGCCCGCGCTGTCACCCAGACCAGCGTTTTTGAAGCAGCCACACTCTTTGCCAAAACAGAAACCATCCTGCCGGCCCCTGAGTCAGCTCATGCCATCCGGGTGGCTATAGATGAAGCTTTAAAGTGTAAAGAAAGCGGCCAGGCCAAGACTATCCTCTTTGGCCTTTCCGGTACCGGCTACTTTGACCTGAGTGCTTATTCGCAGTACCAGGCCGGCCAGATGGTCGACTACATTCCAACAGATGAAGACTTGGCCCGTGGCTTTGCGGGCCTGCCCAAAATTCCCGGAATTCAAGAATAAGATCCTGATTAAGCTTCCAGCCGCACTGCCCCCGGAGCAGTGCGGCTTTTTTAGTTTTCCTGCTTTTTTTGTTTGCGCAGCTCTTTTCTTCCTGCTATACTGGCAAGGCAATTTTTTGGAATTTGAGGAGCGATCATTCATGACCCAGGCTATCCGTTCAGCCGTTGCCAGGCGCCGTACTTTTGCGATCATCTCGCATCCGGATGCCGGCAAAACAACCATGACAGAAAAACTGCTGCTTTACGGTGGTGCCATCCATCTGGCCGGAGCTGTCAAATCACGTAAATCCAACCGCTATGCCACCTCCGACTGGATGGAAATCGAAAAGCAAAGAGGCATTTCAGTCACCTCTTCTGTAATGCAGTTTGAATACAATGGCTTTTGTATAAACATCCTGGACACACCCGGGCACCAAGACTTTTCTGAAGACACCTACCGCACCCTGACTGCCGCAGATGCAGCTGTCATGCTGCTCGACGGTGCCCGCGGTGTTGAAGCCCAGACCATCAAGCTGTTCACAGTCTGCCGCCAGCGCGGCATACCTATTTTCACCTTTATCAACAAGATGGACCGGGCCGCCAAAAACCCTTTTGATCTGCTGGATGAGCTGGAAAAAGTCCTGGGTATCAATTCCGTACCTTTTAACTGGCCAATCGGCACCGATGGTGATTTTAAAGGTGTCTATAACCGCAGGCATAAAAGAGTCGAGCTTTTTGAAAGCAGTAAAAAAGACCATGGTGCCAGTGCGGTCCAGGTCAGGGTGACAGATGCTGCCGATGAAAAACTAGCTGAGATTCTGGGCAGCTACTATCACAATCGGCTCAGCGAGGACCTGGAGCTACTGGATATAGCTGGTGATGAACCCGATATGGACCTGATCCGGGCCGGTGAGCTGACACCTGTGTTTTTTGGCAGCGCCATTTCTAACTTTGCTGTAGAAAGCTTTTTGAATGAGTTTTTAGCCATGGCCCCACCGCCTCTGCCGCGCCAGAGTAATGCCGGGCCGATCAGTCCTGAAGAACCCTTCTTTTCCGGTTTTGTCTTCAAGATCCAGGCCAATATGAATCCAGGCCATCGCGACAGAATGGCTTTTATCCGGGTCTGTTCCGGTAAGTTCGAAAAGAATATGGAAGTCTGGCACCAGCGCCTGCAAAGGTCTTTGCGGCTGGCCCAGCCCCAGCAGTTCATGGCCCAGGAACGCAGCCAGGTCGATGAGGCCTTTGCTGGCGATATCATAGGAATTTTCGATCCGGGTATCTTTCACATCAGTGACACCCTGGTCTTTGGCAATAAACAGTTCAGTTATGAGAAAATCCCGCTTTTCCCGCCGGAGCATTTTGCCCGCATCTCCCCGGCTGACTCACTTAAACGCAAGCAGTTCATCAAGGGACTGGTCCAGCTGGCTGAAGAAGGGGCGGTCCAGCTCTACAAACAGCCCCAAATCGGCACCGAGACTTATATAGTCGGTGTTGTCGGCATCTTGCAGATTGATGTTTTAGAGCACCGTCTTAGTGCTGAATATGGGGTCAAGCTGCGTCAGCAGGCCTTAAATTACAAACTGGCCCGCTGGATCCTGGCCGGAGCAAACGGTCTTTATCCAGACCCGGACAGCCTCAGCCTGACCAGCACCACCTTACTGGTCTTGGACAAGGAAGAAAGACCGGTCTTGCTCTTTGAATCAGATTGGGCACTGAGCTGGGCCCTTGAGCGCAACACAGGTCTAAAACTAGCTGATATAGAGAGCTTCTAACCAAGATCGAATATCTCGCAGGTGATCTGGCGCATATTTTCCTTAGCGATCACTTTTTCATGCAGGACTGGTTTTTCTGCTAATGCTGTCAGGCTCTCGGGCAGTTCCAGGCCGCTTTCCCGGGCCAGTTCAGCCAGTAAAGTTTCGCTGCTGCGGCCTCTAGCATAACCATTACCAAAAACAGCGTCAGCCACAGCATCGATAAACTTAAAAGGGCTGGCTGTTGCCACTAATATGGTTTTAGTTTCATCCTGGGTGCGGTTCCTGTAACGATTATAGACATTGAAAGCCACTGCGGTGTGTGTATCCACCACATGGTCATATTCATCGTAGACTTCCCTGATTGTCCTGACTGTGCCGCCATCATCGGCAAAGCCGCCGACAAAGACCTCCTGGAGCTCTTGCAGGGGCTGGCCTGTTATCTTGTAATGTCCCTCACCAGCCAGATCAGCCATCAACTCTTTGATTTTTTGCGGCTGGCGGCCATGCAACTCAAAAAGCAGTCTTTCCAGGTTGCTGGAAACAAGAATATCCATGGACGGTGAATTTGTTTTATAAAACTCGCGTCGCTTGTCATAATGGCCCTTCCTGATAAAATCAGCCAGGACCTTGTTTTTGTTGGAAGCACAGATTAATTTATTGATCGGCAGGCCCATGCTGCGGGCATACCAGGCAGCCAGGATATTGCCGAAATTACCGGTTGGCACGACAAAGTTGACGGTTTCGCCGGCTTCCAGCTTCTCTCTTGCCAGCAGATCAGCATAGGCAGAAAAATAGTAGACAATCTGTGCCACAAGACGGCCCCAGTTGATTGAATTGGCAGAGGACAGGACAATTCCTTGCTCCTTTAAAGCCTGGGCCAGTTCCTGATCAGCAAAAAGCTGCTTGACGCCGGACTGGGCATCATCAAAGTTGCCCTTGATGGCGACTACATGGCAGTTTTCACCTTCCTGGGTGACCATCTGCAATCTTTGCATTTCACTGACACCGGATTCAGGGAAAAACACCAGGGCTGCGGTTTGGGCGACATCGCGGAAACCCTCCAGGGCCGCTTTGCCTGTATCGCCTGAAGTTGCTGCGATAATACCGACAGTTGCTTCTTCAGCGGTCTTCGCCACTGCCCCGGCCAGTAGATGGGGCAGCAGCTGCAAGGCCAGATCCTTGAAGGCAGCAGTTGGGCCGTGCCACAGTTCAAGCATATATTCTCTATCGTTATATTTATTAAGCTGGACCAGCGGGGCCGGGCCAGGTGTAAATTTATCTTCCGCGTAAGCCAAAGCCAGGGCCTGGTCCAGTTCCGCCTGGCTGTAATCAGTCAGGTATAAGGACAAGATCATGCTGGCGCGCTGCTGGTAATCTAACCGGGCCATATCTTCGATCTGGGCCAGGCTGACCTGAGGAATATTTGCCGGCACATAAAGGCCTCCATCCGGGGCCAGGCCCTGGCGGATGGCAACAGCTGCTGACACAGCCGGGGCTTCTCCTCTTGTACTTATGTAATCCATCTTTTGTATTGCTCCTTGTTTAACTATTTATGTTGATCCAGCCATCTGGCTCAGCCGCCAGGCGGCGCTTTTGGCGATATCACGATTGGCAAAGGTCTTGACAACGTATTCATAATAAGGCCTGGCACTGTTAAAGTCACCTAATTCCTGATAACAGCGGCCAACATAGTAGGCCACTCCCCCATTGCGGCTGCGGGGATCGATGACATAAGCCGGCAGATAAAGGGCCAGGGCTGCTTCATAGCGCTCCTGGTTAAACTCCTTGTCAGCTAGAAGACGCAGTTTGCCAGGTGCTGTTTTTTTGATCGCAGCAATCTGTGTTTCCACTTGCTCCTTGAGCTGGCCGCCCGTAAGATCCTGGTCCGGCAGCAGGGTGCCTGCCGGGATCTGCTCGACTAATTGCAAGGCCTTGACCAGCAAGACAGCGCTGGCTGCTTCGTCACTTTTACCTGAGGCCAGCGCATTTTCATAATGGCTGACTGCCTCTTGCAAGATGAGCACTGTTGGATCAGGCGTGGGAACTGGTGTCGGAGCAGGTGTGGCAGTTGGGGCGGGTGTCGGTGAAGGAGTTGGTGCAGCTGTGGCCGGCCTGCTTGGTTCAGGTTCAGGGCTCGGCTTTGTTATTGCCGGGCTGCTGCTTGCAGGCGTTAACTCGGTTGTTATAGTGGTTTGACCGGAAAATTCAGCTGCATAACGATCTATCAGGTCAGCTGCAGCCTGGTCCCGGCCGGAGAGTTCTTCGAGCTGGCTGACCAGCCAGGCCAGTTGCTCAGCTGCGCCAGACTTGGTCTTGGCCTTAAAATACCCGATCGCTAGAAGCACAGTCGTAACCAGCAAGATTAGGGCCAGGGCCACCAGGCCTGCAGGTAGGAGCAGGCTTGGATCGAAAGGAGTTTTAATTTTCACCTGGCGCTCCTGACCCGGATCACGGCCACGCAAAACCGCCAGCCGCTCTTTTTTACCAGCCAGACGGACCTTGCCGCGCCGACGCACTTTTTCCAGGACAGCACTGCTGGCTGGAACAGTTACCTTTTGTTCTAGCTGTTCCGGCAGCTCTTGCAGGTATTCCTGGCAGGCCAGGGCTGCTGCTTCAAGATCAGGCGGCAGGCCAGCTGCGAGAGCCTGGGCAACATATTTTCTTGCTTCTTCAGGCTGGTCATTTTTGCCTAGGCAGCAACCCAATAAAAAGGCGGGCCGGGCAAATGACGGATAGCTTGCAGCCAGCTTGCGCAAGGCAATCAGGGCTGTGTCTTGGCTGTTACTCTGCAGGCGGCCAATCGCATTATTATAAGCGATTATGGCCTGCTCCATTTCTCCAGCCGGAGCAAAGTTTGCCACTTGATCAATTTGTATTGCTGTAAAAAGGCTGATCTTTTCTGACCAGTCCAAGCTTATCCCTCCCGGCCTAAGAGTATTTGCCGGATACCACCCACCAGGTAGAGGGAGCCGAAAGCACATAAAGCAAGATTTTCCTTATGAGCCAGATCCAGAGCCAGACGGGCTCCTGCTGCGGGGGTGTCTGCAACCAGCACCTGTTCATTATAACAGCCAGCCGGCTGGCTGGCCAAGTTTTGCCGGACAGCTTCCGCCAGCTTAAGGGCAGGCAGGGCCCGGGGGCTGTCCGGGCTGACACAGATGATAGTGTGCAGGCGGTAGCTGGCCTGCTGTAAGACCAGCTTAAGCATACCCTGGTAGTCCTTGTCTTCAAGAACACCGATCAGGAATATGACCTGTTGGCTGGTCAGCAATTTAGCCAAGGCTTCAACCAGTGCCTGGCTGCACTGGGGATTGTGGGCACCGTCCAGTAGGATCGGCGGATCTTCCTGCAAAAGTTCTAGGCGGGCCGGCCAGCGCATAGCTTGCACACCGGCCGCTATCTGGTTGTCATTGGCCAGGCCCAGATAGCGGCAGGCCCGGATAGCCAGCAGGGCATTGTGGGGCTGGAAGGCACCCAGTTGCCTGGTCCGGGCACAAAACCCGGTCTTTTTTTCACAAAAGAGCTGGCCTTGCCAGTCAGAGTCCTGGATTTCTATTTCAGCCTGACTGACCAGGCTGAGTTCTGCTGCCATAGCCTGGCATTTATCTTTAATAACATCCAGCACTGCTGCCTTGTCTGCTGCACTGTGTTCTAAATCAGCCGGGTCATATAGAAAAACTGGACAGCCTTTTTTGATGATGCCGGCTTTTTCAGAAGCAATTTCAGCCAGGCTGGAACCAAGCCGGTCCATGTGGTCATAGCCTAAGGCGGTGATAATACAGGCCAGGGGTTTTTCAATGACATTGGTCGAGTCCAGCCGGCCGCCCAGGCCTGTTTCCAAAACCACATAAGCACATTTTTGTTCAGCAAAATACAAAAATCCGACGGCTGTTAAGAGCTCAAATTCTGTTGGGTGCTCCTGTCCTTCTGCCAGCATGGCCTCTACAGCCCAGCGCACCCGGGTCAGCAGGCGGGCAAAATCAGCCTGACTGATTTCACCATAAGCTTCATCCTGGCCCAGCTCTTCCTGGCCTGCCACGCCCTCAACAATCCTGATCCGCTCAGTCAGGCGGACCAAATAAGGCGAGGTGAAAATGCCCACTTTATGGCCGGCCATGGCTAATATGGCCGCACAATAAGCTGCAGTTGAGCCTTTGCCATTTGTCCCGGCAATATGGATGCAGTGCAGCTCCTTTTCAGGCTGGCCAAGCAGCTCCATGAGCCGCTGCATTCTCATGAGACCCAACTTGATGCCAAAACGAAAGGCTGTGCTTAAGTATGCTTGTGCTTCTTGGTAGTCCATAGCTTCATCTTTCCTTTTCTACAAAGACAAACATTTTACTGACCAGGTAATTACCAACCAGAACCAGCAACTGGGTCAAGAGCTTACTGATGGACAGTTGCAGGCCAAAAACTGTCAAGTCTGCCTTAAGACCGATGATATTATACAGCAAAAACATGAAGCCGTATTCAAATAACAAAGATACACCTATCCTGGCCAAAAAGAACTTGGCCAGTTCCTGCCAGAAGGGACCTTGTGAAACAAAGACAAAGTAGCGGTTGGCCAGATAGGCAAAGAGGATGGCGGCCAGTATGGCTGGCAGATTGGACAGCCACCAGCGATCTGGTCCAAACAGCTTTGACAACAGGGTGAAGACTGCCAGGTTGACCAGGGTTGTCAAGACCCCGGCCACCAGATAAGCAATGACTTCCCTGCTGTACAGCTGGCGCAGCAGGCGCTTTAACCGCACGGGACTAGACCCTCTTGATTGGCGGCGGTGGTTGCAGATCATCTGAGTCGTAATAGCGGCCATTCCTGACACCCTGCCAGATCAGGGCACCAACCAAGGCCAGGCAGACAAGGCCTAGTATGGCGGTGGCCAAAGTCCAGGGATTAGGCTTGGCCGGGTCAGGAGTGACAGGTTTGCTGTCATCAGTCGGCTCTGTCTCAATTGGTTCTTTTTCAACAGGTTCTGCCGGCAGATCAGCTACAAAGGGCAAAAGCAGCTGGCTGCTGGTATCAAAACGGTAAAAGCTTTTATTACCGTCAGGCCCTAATAAATAGAGCAGATAATCTGACGATTCCTGGCCAGACAAACGCCAGGCAGGTAAAACCTTGCCATCTATAGTCAAGCTGGTTTCAATCCAGCCAGCCGGTACATCAGCCGAATCATCAGGATAAAGCACCGTAAAGGACTGGGCTGGCACACTGAGAACCAGATAAGGCCTGAACTTACCTGTCTGCTTGTCCTGATAGTAAAACCCGTCAGCTGCCGAATTACGGTATAGGTAAAACAAGACCAGGTCACTGCGCAAAGATTTATAAACCGGTACCATCTGACCGTCCATCTCAACTAAGGATTTATAAAAACCGGCTGGAATCTCAACTCCGGACGGCACCTCACTGATCGGAAAATCCACTCCATCCAGATCAACTGTAACTGGAGGTGTTGGGGTCGGTGAAGGTTCAGGGGTCGGTTCGGGTGTTGGCGTTGGCTCAGGCGTCGGCGTAGCTTCAGGTGTGGGTGTAACAGCAGGTGTTGGTGTGGCCACAGCCCGGCTGGCAACAATAGTGTAAGTGCGCACATCGCCATTTTCAGCAGTGACAGCTATCTTAATGGTATTCTGGCCTTCTTTTAAAGAAACAGACCCTCCACCATCGATCCTGGCCTTTTCATCCTTAGCTGCCACACTGACATTTAGTTTGCTGGTGCCACTGCCAAGAGCGACTGTATAGTTCAACTGGTCTTCCGAAAATGCCGGTGTCAAAGTACCCGGATTAATAGCCAGGGACTTGAGTTTGTTTTCACTGGATTTGGGAATGGGAGCTGTTATTTTAACACTTCTTGAAGCTTTTGAAGGGTACTCATCACTGACAAACACCTCTGATATTGAAAAGTTGACTCCATCTTCTTTGACTTTGAGTGCCTTAAATGTAAATTGCATTAAATTCGCGGACTGCTTTTGAGTCCCTTGATATGCACCAACCATGATCTTGCCTGGGGAGAATTCATTTATCTTATATGCAGTCAGTGAAGGGGCCAGATTCTTATCACCAACAAGTGAAAAATATTCTGGATTATAAGAAAAGACGAAATCATAGTTTGTTATATCAAGCGCTGAACTGACAGATACGCGTACATCAATATTTTGACCAACAGTCACGCTACTTGCTGAAAAATTAAGAACTCCAGCTAAACCTTCCGCCATCACACTGCAAGGCAAAGTAAAAATCAACACCATAAATATAATTGCAGTAATAATACTGATAAGTTGCTTCTTCATTGTACCTCCGCCAATATCTGAGAAATGCTGGTTATCCTTAAAACATGCTGAAAGATTAAGTTAAGATCGTAAGTATTGATTCTATCGTTCCTGTCAATATCAGCAGTTATTAAAGAATCATCTTCAAGCATCTTTTCCCGCATAACATGCTGAAAGATAATATTAAGATCAGCTGAATTAATCCGACCATCCCCATTAGCATCGCCAAACAGCAGCACCGTGTATTCATTAAAAATTTCGTTCAGATAATGAATCTGAATCTT
>CAZZGG010000067.1:0-13822 GCA_964654125.1 uncultured Oscillospiraceae bacterium | reverse complement strand
TAGTGACAGTTTTTAGTGCAAGGTTAAATGTTAAGAGAGCTAACAAGGCTAAAAAACTGATAAAGGAGTTGGCAGAAGATGATTAAGACGATAAAGGTCCAACTCAAGCCAAACAATAAGCAACAAACTAAACTATTTGAAGCAGCAGGAACAGCAAGATTTGCCTATAACTGGGCATTAGGTAGACAGATAGAAAATTATGAATCAGGAGGTAAGTTTTTATCTGATACTATATTAAGAAAAGAGTTTACCCAATTAAAGAAAATACCAGATTATGCTTGGTTAAATGACTACTCTAATAACATAACCAAACAGGCAATAAAAGATGCTTGTGATGCCTATATAAGGTTTTTTAAGAATCAATCTAAGTATCCTAAATTTAAAAGTCGAAAAAGGGCGAAACCATCTTTTTATGTAGACACGGATAAAATACAGTTTAGCGCTACTCATATAAAACTGGAAAAACTAACTACCAGCAAAAAACAAAACAAGCAGAAGTTAAACTGGGTTAGACTTTGTGAAAAGGATAGAATACCCAAAGACGCAAAATATATAAATCCCAGAGTAACCTTTGACGGACTTAATTGGTGGATAAGTGTAGGTCTTGAGTATCCAGACATTCAAGAGAACCCAACAGGTGAAGGCATAGGAATTGACTTAGGCATAAGCAGGTTAGCATTTGTATCAGATGGTACAGTGTGCAAGAATATTAACAAAACTAATCAAGTTAAGAAGTTAGAGAAGCGAAAGAGAAGATTACAAAGGCAAGTATCAAGGAAGTATGAATCAAATAAAATCAAAACAGAAGGAGGTGAAAACCGTTACTGTAAAACAGCGAATATTAAGAAGTTAGAAAGAAAACTTTTAAAACTAAATCGAAAGCTAACGAACATTCGTCAGAACTATTTACATCAAACAACCACAGAGATTATAAAACGAGAGCCAAGTTTTATAGTGATAGAGGATTTGAATGTAAGCGGAATGATGAAGAATAAGCATCTATCTAAGACAATACAGCAACAATCTTTTTATGAATTTAAAAGACAGTTAGAGTATAAGTCAAACTGGAACAACATTGAAATTATAGAAGCCGGCAGGTTTTATCCGAGTAGTAAGATATGCAGTGAATGTGGAGCATACAAAAAAGATCTAAAACTATCTGATAGAACTTATGTCTGCACAGCATGTGGCTGTATTATAGACAGAGACTTAAATGCTAGTATAAACCTAAAAAACTATAAAGAAATAGTCTAATCACTAACAAGATACTATTTCTATGTAGTGGTTCGTTAGCCACGAATTTAAGCCCTTGGAGTGTTATACCAAACTACAGTAGCTTCGGCGAGATAGGACACGATGAAAGGGGAATGAAACATAAAAGTTTATAGCTTTTTATAAGTTTTCAGTAACGGAAGACTTCATGCAAAAACATGAACTGAACTACCAAAAAGAAGAACTAGAAGCTGGGATTCTCCATTTCGGTGTTGGTAATTTCCATCGGGCTCACCAGGCCTTCTACACCCATTTGCTGCTGGCAGAGCCAGACCAGAAAGACTGGGCTATCTGCGGAGCCATGATAATGCCGGCTGACGAAAGACTTTACCGGGCACTGAAAAGTCAGGATTGCCGCTATGGTTTGACTGTTTTTGGTCGCAAAGGCCAAAATGAGCATTTTGAGTTGGGCAGCCTGGTTGATTTGCTTTGGGCAGGTGAAGATGCGCCAGCTATTATCGCCAAAATTGCTGATCCAAGGATAAAGATTATCAGCTTAACAATCACGGAAGGCGGCTACAAGCTGACCCCTGCGCGCCAATTTGACTTAACAGATGCCGATGTCCGCTATGATCTGACCGGACCGGAGCGGCCCCGCACTGTTTTTGGTTTTATAGCCCAGGGCTTGCAAAAAAGAAAGGCTGCAGCTGCCGGACCTTTGACAATCCTGTCCTGTGACAACCTGCCCCATAACGGTCAGGCTTGCCGGACAGCTTGTATGACCTTCTTACAGGAAGCAGACCAGGAGCTGTATGCCTGGGCAAAAAAGAACATCAGTTTCCCTAACTGTATGGTTGACCGGATCACTCCGGCAACCTTGCCGGCTGACCTGGACAAGCTGGCTGCTTTAAATGGCCGGGCCGATCAGGCACCTGTCTATTGTGAAGATTTCATCCAATGGGTGATTGAAGATGATTTCCCGGCTGGCCGTCCAGCCTGGGAAAGAGTGGGGGTGCAGTTCACCAATGATGTGGCTCTCTTCGAAGCCATGAAGCTGGGTCTGGTCAATTCCACCCACACCATGCTCTCTTTTGCTGGCCTGCTGGCAGGTTACCGCAAGGTGGATGAAGCAGTGGCCAATCCGAATGTTTACACTTATCTCAAAGAGTATATGGAGCAAGATGTCATGCCCTATCTGGTGGCACCACCCGGGACAGACCTGGCCCTCTACAAGGATACATTCCTAGAAAGGCTGAGCAATCAGGCTGTCAGCGATCAGCTGGCCCGGCTCTGCTTTGATGCTGCCAATAAGATCCCGGTCTTCTTGCTGCCGACCATAAGAGCGATGCTGGCAGCAGGAGCGGATATGAGGCGGATCGCCTTCCTGCTGGCTGTTTACAGGGCTTATCTGCGCCGGGACAGGGATGACAAAGGGGTGGCTTATGCTGTTGATGACCCTGGCCTGACAGATTCTGATCACGAGCTGAGCCAAAGTCCTGATCCCTTGCTGTTTCTGGGACTGTCTTGTTTTCATCAAGTTGACTTTGCTTCTGCACCAGCATTAGTAGCTTCCTATTTAAAAATATGTGCCGGTCTGGCTGAGGCGACTGTGCTGGAAGAGCTGGCTGACTTGATTTAAGCCAAGTAGCGCTTATGGTTTATTTTACCGAACCAGCTTGTTAAAACGGTCAAGTCTGCAGTCTGGACTGTTTGTCTTTGGGGTAAAAGCTTTTAAGGATCTTCTAGCTGCTTTTATGAGATGTTTGTTTGTCAAATGGGGAAGGGTGGACTATTTATGCAAACACAAATATTTACCGACAATGACTGGCTGTTTCCTGACAGCCCAATCACAAAACCGGGTAATTCAGTAGAGTTGGCAACGGCTAGGGGAGCAGGTGCATCTTTTCAGCTGCTGACAGACTTAAATATTGCTCAGACAGCCCGGGTTGAACTGATTGAATCCTTTAGCCAGGCAGCAGGGTTGCGCTTTTTTGCCTACCAGCTTTTGCCGGTCAGGGTTGAGGAAAACAGTGGTGCTGAGCTTTATACAACCCTAGATTACGAAAAAGTCAAGCATTTTGTCAGCCGCCAAGCTCCATTTTATGTATTTGATGCTAACCGCAGTATCCAGAATGGTCAGATAGAAGCTGGCCGGATCGGCTTCTTTTTCCGTGTAGAAGCTGATGCATCTGCCAGTCCCGGTCTTTACCAAGAAAAGATCAAGATCAGCTGTGCTGGCCAGAAAATTGAAATAGCTGTTACGCTACAGGTCCACAGGGCGCAAGTCCCTCCTGTGCAAAAGGCCCGTTTTTTCCAGTCCAACTGGCTTAAGCTGGAGCCTTTGGCTGAACACTATTTTGTGCAGTATGGCAGCTCGTCCTTTTGGGAATTGGTCAAAAAACATCTGGAAAACCTGGTCTCTTTACGCAATACTCATTTACAGCTGCCAACAGGTAAACCGGTGTACAATGCTGCTGGACAACTGATAGATTTTGATTTTTCCGAATGCGAGATTATCGGTAACCTAGCTTTGCAAAGTGGGTTTAGGTATATTTATGGCGGCTTTGTGGCACGCTTCACCCAATGGGATCATCAGGATCACTTTCTCCTTTGGGATCGTCAGGTCAGTGTGACATCAATAGAAGGCTACCGCCAATTGAGTATCTATTTTAAGCGAGTTTTGGAGCAAGTGGAGAAGAATGGCTGGCAGGCTAGTTACCAACAAGGTCTGGTTGATGAGCCACAGTTTCCCAACAGTGCTTCTTATCGGGCGCTTGGTGCTATCTGCCGGAAGTTCTTACCAGGAATGACAATTATTGACCCGGTGGAAACAAGCAATATTGCCGGTGCCCTGGATATCTGGGTCATAAAGCAATCAGTCTACGAAGAGCACAGGGTGGAATTCGACCAATTAGCCGACCTGGGTGAAGAATTGTGGGTTTACACCTGTGGCTTTCCTGCTGGTAAAGTCATGAACCGTGCCACAGACCTGCCTTTATTGGCTGGCCGCCTGGTAGCCTGGCAAAGTTATCTGTACCGCTTGAAGGGCTTTTTACACTGGGGTTATAATGCCTATAATCCCGGACGTGACCCTTACATGTATAACTGCTTTGCCAGCAAAAGAGCTGATGATAACCAGGAATACCTTTTACCACCTGGCAATGGTTTCATAGTTTATCCAGGTTCCGATGGTCCCAGAGATAGCGTACGCAGCCACGGCCAGCGCTCAGCAGCTGAAGAAGCAGAGCTGCTCTATCAGCTGGCTGACTTTAACCAGGCAGAAGCCGATGCCTTGGCCGGCAGCCTTTGCCGCTCTTTTTCTGATTACGAGACAGACACCAGCAAGTTTGCAACGGTGCGCCAAAATCTGCTGGTAGCACTGGACCGATATCTGCCAGGCTAAAAAAGTCCGCTAATAGTTAACAGCCATGCAGATTATCAAACAGGTCTGGTAAAAAATAATGGTTTTTTGTGGCGAAGGATATAACCGCTTGCAGTCTGATCTGTGCTCAATATTTCAGCCCATAGTTGACGCCAGAGCAAACATGCTAGTATAATATGCCATGATGTCGCTAAATCATACTTTAGCGGTATAGGTGGCGAACAGCTAGAAATCGCCGTGAGGGGAGGGAAAAAGATGTCAGAAATTAGAGTCAAAGAAAATGAGTCTCTTGATAGTGCCCTAAGACGGTTCAAACGTTCCTGTGCCCGGTCCGGTGTTCTTGCTGAAGTCCGTAAGCGTGAGCATTATGAAAAACCCAGTGTAAAGCGCAAGAAAAAGTCTGAAGCAGCGAGGAAGAGAAAACGCTGATCAGCTGTACAGCAATTTGTACTAGAGCATGTCCGGCCAGATCAGCCGGCTCATGACATATAATGCAAAGGCAGGCCCGGTGTCCACAAGAGGATATCGGGCCTGTCTGCACCAGGAGGAAATTTTGGCAGACAGGGGTTTCAAAAAATGGCAGGCGAAAACAGATCTTGCTGAACAAGGCACCTTGTTCGAGCGTCTGCTTCAGGTGCGCGGTCTGCAAGAAACTGCTGTTCTGGAGGCTTTTTTACATCCTGATATCACGCAGCTGCATGATCCATTCCTGCTGCCGGACATGGCAAAAGCCTGCGACGCTATACTATTGGCTCTCAAGACCGGCCAGAAGATAGTTGTCCACGGCGACTATGATGCTGACGGTCTTACGTCTAGCGCCCTGGTCAGCCGCTTCCTACTCCAGCTGGGGGCCAATCTGCAGATAATCATTCCGGACCGGCAAGGTGACGGTTACGGGATCTCCGCCAATACAGTGCATAACTTGATTGAAGCGGGTTGCGATCTTTTAATTACAGTGGATTGTGGTATTTCCAGTCTCGCTGAAGTAGCTAGGTTGAATGCTGCCGGCGTAGTTGTGGTGATCACAGACCATCATGAGTGTGGCGACGATCTACCGCAGGCCCTGGCGGTCATCAACCCAAAAAGGCGGGATAGCAACTATCCTTTCAACTGCCTGGCCGGGGCGGGAGTTGCTGCCAAGCTACTGGCTGCCCTAGGTCAAAGGCTGGGCCGACCGGACCTGTGGTTGGATTATATTGACCTTGTGGCGCTGGGCACAGTGGCTGATGTGGTGTCGCTGACTGGTGAAAACCGCATCCTGGTCACAGCAGGTCTGGCTAGACTGAACCAGCTGAGCAGCGGCCAGGCCAATCCAGGACTAGCTGCCCTGATCAGCAGCAGCAGCCAGCCAGGCCGAGTGCTGACAGCTCAGTTTTTGGGGTTTACTCTGGCACCGCGGCTGAATGCTGCCGGCCGGATGAGCAGTGCTGATCTGGCTATGGAACTGCTCATGACAGATGATATAATGGAAGCAGAACAGCTGGCCTTGGCTTTGGCTGATTTGAATCGGCAAAGGCAGGAGATTGAAGAAGCAATCACCCAGGAGGCGATCAGCCTGATTGACAGCCGGCCTGATCTGGAAAAACAGAGCATTCTGGTAGTGGCCGGCCAGGGTTGGCATTCAGGCGTGGTCGGCATTGTAGCCTCCCGCCTGGTTGATCTTTACAGCAGGCCAGTCATCGTGCTGGCTCAAGAAGGTGACATCTACAAAGGATCTTGCCGCTCCTATGGCGACATTGATATTTTACAAGCATTGACAGCAGCAAGCAGCACTATTGAGCGTTATGGTGGCCACCGCAAAGCTGCTGGCCTGACAGTTCCTCTGCCTAATCTGGCCAGCTTCACCAGACTGGTCGAAGAATATGGTGCGACCAAGATCAGGCCAGACCAGCTCAGCGATCTTCTGCTGGCTGACCTGGAGGTGACCAGTCAGGATCTTAACCTGGCCAATGCACGTCAGATCAGCCAGCTGGAACCTTTTGGTGAAGGCAACCCTGTGCCGCTATTCATAGCCCGCAGCTTGCTGATCAGTGAAATGAAACAGGTCGGCAATGGGCGTCATTTGAAAATGCGTCTGGTTGATGAAGAAAACAAGGTTTTTTGGGACAGTATTGCCTTCGGTTTTGCAGATGCTACACAGTGGACCGGGCCGGGTTCTCTTGTCGATGTCCTCTTTGCACTGGAAGTCAATGAATGGCAGGGAGGCAGCCAGGTCCAGCTCAATGTGCGTGACCTGCAGCCAGCTGACGGCCGGAATCAGCCAGCGGGCCAACCAGCAGCCATGGAAAGAGCTTATAAGACCCACGGCAGCTTGGAGCAGATCAGTGCCGATTATGGAGTGCCCCTGGCCCAACTGCTGCCAGCTCAGGCTGAGTATAAGGCTGTATACCAGTATCTCAGCGCCAATATCAGCCAGCAGCCTGACTTGCATGACTTGCACCTTTTGAGCTGCAAGATCAGTTACAGTTATAAAATGAAACTGCATCCTTTCCGTTTGGCCCGGATCCTGGCTGTCTTCCATGAAGTGGGCCTGATTGAACAAAACTATGTTGGCCAGGGCCAACTGCGTCTGACCATGAGGCAGGTAGCAAACAAAGTTAAACTGTCGGATTCAGCAACATTTCGCCGACTTGACCAAATGAAGGAGAGGGGAACCCAAGATGAGTGATGCTCAACCAGTCCTGCGTTCCAGCACTCTGGAACAGATACTGCAGCGCTATAAACGCTACACCGGAGGCCAGCCGGGAGAAAAAATCGCCCAGGCTTACATATATGCGTCAATGGCCCATCAAAAGCAGCTGCGTGCAACTGGAGAACCCTATATCATTCATCCACTGGCAGTTGCCGCCATCCTAACTGACCTTGAGGTTGATGAAGACACCCTGGCTGCTGCCTTGCTCCATGATACAATTGAGGACACCGGTAAAACAGCTGAAGATATCCAGGCGGTCTTTGGAGAGGATGTGGCAGCCCTGGTCGATGGCGTGACCAAGCTGAGCCGGATCCCGTTTTCTTCGAAAGAAGAAATCCAGGCCGAAAATTTCCGCAAGATGTTTCTGGCCATGGCCAGGGACATCAGGGTGGTTTTGATCAAGCTGGCTGACAGACTACATAACATGCGCACTATGCGTCACATGAGCCCGGAAAAACAATCGGAAAAGGCCCGTGAGACCCTGGATATCTATGCCCCTCTGGCCCATCGGTTAGGTATTTATAAGATCAAGTGGGAACTGGAAGATCTCTGCCTGCGCTATATTGACAAGGATGCTTATTATGAGCTGGTCGGTGCGATTGCTCAAAAACGCTCTGAAAGAGAAAAGTATCTGGAAGAGATAGTGGTCCAGATGCAGACCAAGGTCCAGGAGATCGGCATCAAGACCGAGATTGAAGGCCGGCCCAAGCATTTTTACAGTATCTACAGAAAGATGCAGGAACAGCAAAAAAGTTTGGATCAGATCTATGACCTTTTTGCCACCCGGGTGATTGTGGACACAGTGGCCGACTGCTATGCGGTACTGGGACTAGTCCATGAATTATATAAGCCGATGCCTGGCCGCTTCAAAGATTACATTGCCATGCCCAAGCCGAATATGTATCAATCTTTACACACCACGGTGATTGGTCCGCGCGGCATACCTTTTGAGGTCCAGATCCGTACAGCCGAGATGCACCGCACTGCTGAATATGGCATTGCCGCCCACTGGCGTTACAAGGAAAAGCAGCTCCTGCCCAGCGGCCAGGCCGGGACCGAGGACAGCAAATTGACTTGGCTGCGTCAATTGCTTGACTGGCAAAAAGACATGCGCGATGCCGGTGAATACATGGAGTCGCTCAAAAGCGGGCTGGTGGCTGACGAAGTATTTGTTTTCACACCTAAAGGAGATGTACGTTCCTTGCCAGCCGGAGCAGTGCCGGCAGATTTTGCCTACAGTATCCACAGTGGAATCGGTAACCGTATGTATGGGGCCAAGGTCAACGGGCGCATGGTGCCTTTGACATATGAATTGCAAAATGGTGATATCGTCGAGATCCTCACCTCTGATAAAGTGCATGGACCCAGCCGGGACTGGTTAAAACTGGTCAAGAGTGCCTCTGCCAGAACCAAGATCAGTCAGTGGTTCAAAAAGGAAATGCGTCAGGAGAATATCGACAAGGGCCGGGAAATTGTCGAAAGAGAGATAAAAAAGATCGCTTTCACACCAACCCAGTTGCTCAAAAATGAGCATGTTGAAACAGTCTTGCGCCGCTATTCTTTTAATTCACTGGATGATATGTATGCAGCGATTGGCTATGGCGGGGTCTCGGCCGGCCGGCTGATCTACCGTTTACGCGATCAATATATCCGTGGCTTAAGTGAGGACGAAAGGACCAGTCTGGGCTATCGGGTCACCAGCAGTGGCCAGGTCATCTATAATCCTGTCACAGCTGCCCTGGACGAATCTGGCCAGATTGAAAGTCTAAAAGCCAAAACCCGCAGCAAGACCCCTTCTGATCATGGCATTATTGTCAAAGGCATCGATAATTGCCTGGTGCGTCTTTCCCGCTGTTGCAGCCCGGTGCCAGGTGACCCAATAATTGGTTATGTGACACGTGGTAAGGGTGTGGCAGTGCACCGGACCGACTGTTCAAATATACGTTCTTTACTTCAGACTTCCGGCGGTTCAGCTGCCAATGCCGAAAGGGCCTCCCGCCTGATCGATGTTGCCTGGGCCAAGGAGGACAACAGCAGCCATTTCCAGGTAGAATTGAAGATCCTGGCCCATGACAGACGGCATTTACTGGCTGATGTCTCCAATGCCATCTCTGAAGAAAAAGTTTCCATCATTTCTGGCCATATGACTGCCATGAAGGATGTGACAGCCACTTTGCTCATGACTGTGGAGGTTGCCAGTCAAAGCCAGTTGGACAGGCTGCTAGGCCGGATAAAAGCTGTTAAAGGCATAATTGCTGTGAAGCGGGGCCATTAAAATCAGAATAGCAAAATATTACAAAACAAGACAAGGATCTACCATAAAGGCCCCTGCCCTTATTATACAATTGCATTTGATGAGGTTTTGAGGTTGATAAAATGAAAGAAACAGAAGGAATGCTGGCTTTAAACTTGGACAAACTCAAACAAGCTGCTGAAAATTACAGCAAGGCTTGCGGTGTTCCCTGTCGCATTCTGGATAACTTTGGCTCAACTAAATATCTCGCTGCTGAACATGAGCACGTTGCGATCTGTGAATTGGCAGCCACTGCCATGCCATCTGCCTGCCAGGGTGATCCGACTGACTCATCCTGCCGCTGTGAAAATGCCCACCTTTACGGATTGTATCAGGCTGAGCGTTTTGGCGGCCGTTATATTTATTTTTGCCCCTTGGGGCTGACCCATTGGGTTTCCCCGATTTATCAAGATGAAACAGTTGTTGCCTCCTTATTAGGCGGACCTGTTAATATGGTTGACCCGGAAGAGTTTTTACTGGATGACCTGATCACAAAAAATGGTGTCCATCCTGATTTTCTCAGCCAGCTCCATGATGAGATCAAGCTGGTGCCGGTGGTTCCGACTGACCGGGTTAATGCTATGAGTGAACTGCTTTATTTGGTTGCAGCTTCATTATCAGATGAATCTTTCAAAGAAACTGAACATCGCCATAACGCAGGCAAGCTGCAGGAAAAACTCTGGGAACAGATCGATTTCCTGAGTCGCTTCACTCATAAGGATGAAAAGGATCTGACTTATCCGATCGAAAAGGAAAGTCAGCTGCTGGAGCGAATTGAAGTGGGTGACAAGGCTGCTTCGCAAAAGATCCTTAACGAGATCCTGGGGCATATCTTTTTTTCCAGCAGCGGTAGTATTGAGATTATGCGGGCCCGGGTTATGGAGCTGGTTGTTTTGCTTTCCCGGGCAGCTATCCGGGGCGGTGCCGATGTTGAACAGATCTTCGGTCTCAATTACACCTATCTCAACAAGATCAACACCTTTCGCAATATCGATGAAATCGCCTACTGGTTGAGTGGTATCATGGCCAGGTTTACTGACCAGGTCTTTAATCTGACCAATGTCAAGCATGCTGATGTTATATTCCGGGCCATAGATTATGTCAAGAAAAACTACATGAATAGAATCACTCTGGAAGAAACAGCCGCCCATGTCTTTCTCAGTCCTGCCTACTTCAGCCGGGTATTTAAAGAAGAGCTGGGCGAGAACTTCAATTCGTATGTTAACAAGACCAGGGTTCAGGCAGCAGCCAGGTTGTTGCTCAATGATACGACAGCCTTAGTGGACATCTCCAGTATGACTGGATTCGAAACACAAAGTTATTTTTCCAAGGTGTTCAAGCGTGTAATGGGCGTGACACCTGGTAAATATAGAGAATCACGTGGTAAGGCCAGGCCTGCCGATTAAGGAGAACTTGTTAAAGGATTAAGGAGGACAAATCATGGAGTTATTGGAAAGCATTTCCCAAGCTTTGCAAAAAGGCAAAGCTAAAGATGTCAGAACAATGGTACAAGAGGCCCTAGACAGCGGCATGGAAGCCCAGCTCATTCTCAATGAAGGCTTACTGGCCGGCATGAATGTGGTGGGAGTCAAGTTCAAAAACAATGAAGTTTATGTGCCTGATGTGCTTATTGCAGCCCGGGCCATGAAGGCCGGCACTGAGATTTTACGTCCTTTGCTGGTGGCTGATGGTGTCAAAGCCAAAGGAAAAGTTGTTATTGGCACAGTCAAGGGCGATCTGCATGATATCGGCAAGAACCTGGTAGCCATGATGATGGAAGGGCAAGGCCTGGAAATCGTTGATGCCGGCACTGATGTGCCAGCGGAGAAATTTGTTGACCTGGCGATTGAAAATGAGGCAGAGATCATTGCCTGTTCAGCACTTTTGACAACAACCATGGGTGAAATGAAAAATGTGGTTGAAGCCGCCCAGGCAGCAGGTATCCGCGACAAGGTTGTCATCATGGTCGGTGGCGCACCGGTCAATGATGCCTTTGCCAAGACAATCGGAGCAGATATCTATTCACCGGATGCAGCCACTGCGGCTGAAGAAGCAGTAGCAGCTCTGGCCAGCAAGGCTTAAAGTCAGCAAAAAATATAGATAAATCAAAACAAGGCCGCTGTCTAACAGCGGCCTTGTTTCAGCTTTTACTTTATTCTGATTTAATCAGATCTCAATCAGGGAGACTAGAATAACCGGCCTGCGCCTGGTCCGCTCAAAGAGTAAAGACCCAATCTGATCACGCAGGGCACCGCTTTCCACCATCTTTTTGATGTTGCTGCGCCTGGCATATGAAGCGATCTTCTTGCGGCTTTCTGCTATAATGCGGCCGGCTTCAGCTTCATATACAAAGCCGCGCGCCTGGATATCCGGGTCTTGCAGCATGCTGCCGTCACTTTTGCTGACAGCCAAAAATATGACAACAATACCATCATCAGCCAGCAGCCGTCTGTCGCGCAGAACCAGGTTATTGAGCGGGCCCATACCGGAGCCGTCGATCAAGGTGCTTGAGGCCTGGACAAAACCGCTGATCCGGGCCTTATTGTCATAGAACTCAAAAATATCACCATTATTGAGCAGGAAGATCTGGTCCCAGGGCATGCCCAGCTCGTGGGCTAGCTCAGCGTGCTGATAAAGATGACGGTACTCGCCATGGGCTGGAATGAAATAACGCGGCTTGAGCAGATGATGCAGCAGTTTTAACTCTTCCTGGTAGCCGTGTCCGGAAACATGGGTCTCAGACAGGGCCTCATAAACAACCCTGGCACCACGTTTGTACAATTCATTGATCACCCGGTAAATAGACTTTTCATTGCCTGGAATGGCTGTAGAGGACAAGATCACGGTGTCACCAGGGATTATCTCCACATTACGATGCTCTGAAAAAGCCATTCTGGTCAAGGCTGACATGGGTTCACCCTGGCTGCCGGTGGTGATCAGGACCAATTGCTCGGGTGCATAGCGGTCCATCTGGTTGATGTCGACTAGGGTGTCAGCCTGCATGGTGATATAACCCAGGCTGTTGGCAGCCGTAAAATAATTGAGCATGCTGCGGCCAACCAGGACAACCTTGCGGCCAAACTGCTCAGCTGCTGTGACAATCTGTTGAACACGGAAAACGTTGGACGAGAAAGTTGCCACGAAGATGCGCCCGGCGGCCTTGCTGAAGAGGTCGGCAAAAGACTCGCCCACCTTGCTTTCAGATGGCGAGTAGCCCTTGCGCTCAACATTGGTGCTCTCACAGATGAGCAGCAGTACATTCTCCTTGCCCACTGCAGCTATTCTGGCCAGATCCATTGGACCGCCTGTTATAGGGGTGTAGTCAATTTTAAAATCGCCTGAGTGATAAATGACACCAGCTGGTGAGCGCACAACTAGAGCATTAGCATCTGCTATGGAATGGTTGACATGGATGAACTCCACAGAAAAAGATCCCAGGGTGATCAGGTCACCGTCTTTGGCTGACCTTAAAGTCACATTGGCAGCCCCGGCACCACGGTCGTCCAGCTTCAAGCGGACCAGCTCAATAGTCAGCTGGTTACCATAAATCGGCACATCGACCTGTTTGCATAACCAGGGCAGGGCCCCGATATGATCTTCATGGCCGTGAGTTAAAAAGATTCCTTTTAATTTATCCTTATTTTGCAGAACATATGAAAAATCGGGGATGACGATATCTATACCGGGCATATCATCTTCCGGGAAGGCCAGGCCGCAGTCAACAATGATCATCTCATTGCCATATTCATAGGCTGTCATATTCTTGCCGATTTCCCGCATGCCGCCTAAAGGGATCACCTTGAGGCGCTGCAGCTTGTCCCGGGCGGGGCTTTTCGTCTTTTTGCGCAAAGGCTTTTCCTTGCGTCTTTCTGGTTCAATTACAGTGCTTTTGCGCCTTGTTGTCGGGCGCGGTCTTCTTCGTTTGGGCTCTAATGCCATATATGATTCTCCTAAAAATTTATTATCTTTCTTAATGATCATACCACGTGCCCGCCTGCAGTGCACTCGTTTAACGCTTTTTCGCACTTGCAACAGCTTTTGCTCTATGCTAAAATACACCAGTGCCAAAGAGGAAAATTGCAGCAGGGAGGTGAAGCAAGATGCCTAATATTAAATCTTCGATTAAACGCGCTAAAGCCAGCGTCAGGAAAACCAGTGTCAATAAAATGCAAAAAAGCAAGCTGAGAACCCTGCTGAAAAAGACAGAACAGGCGGTGGCAAACTCTGCTGCCGAAGCAGCTGA
>CAZZGG010000066.1:2575-14125 GCA_964654125.1 uncultured Oscillospiraceae bacterium | reverse complement strand
ATGTGACCAGGGTCCGGGCGATCTGCCGGGAACTAAAAAAGATCAGGCCAGACTGCCTGATCATCTGGGGTGGACCGGAAGCTACTAGTCAGCCGGCCAGGTTTTTGGCAGAGCTGGAGCAGCTGGATTATATAATTTGCGGCGAAGGCGAGACTGCCTTCTTGACCTTCCTGGAAAACTTGGGCGATTCTGATCTAAAACCCGGCAGTGCAGCTAGGATTCCTGGCCTGTGCTGGCGCCAGCAGGGTCAGATCAGGCAAAACGCATCTGCCGCACTGCTGGCAGCCGAAAAATGGCCCGCTGCACCCCCAGTAGCTGTCCTGGCAGCACAAAAAAAGCTGATTCACTACTATGAATCAAGCCGCGGTTGCCCTTATAATTGCAGCTATTGCCTCTCTGCGCTGGAAAGGTCCGTCCGCTATCGACCTTTAGAGGAGGTCAAGGCGGATCTGGACAGCTATATTACAGCCGGAGTAGAGCTGGTCAAGCTTGTTGACCGGACCTTTAATTGCCGGCCCGCCAGAGCTCTTTTGATCTGGCAATATCTGCTGGACCTTTATGCCCAAAAACCTTTTCAGACCTGCTTTCATTTTGAAATAGCCGGTGACCTCCTGGATGATGGAGCAGTCGAGCTACTGCTGACAGCCCCGCCTGGCCTCTTCCAGTTGGAGATCGGTGTGCAAAGCAGTAACAAGGCAGTCCTGGCTGCTGTCAACCGCAGCTGTGATCTGGAGCGGCTGGCCCACCAGGTCAAGCGCCTGCGTCAGGCCGATAATATCCATCTTCATCTTGACCTGATCGCCGGCCTGCCCGGTGAGGATCTGGCCAGTTTCGGCCATTCCTTTGACTTTGTCATGGGCCTGCGGCCCCACTTATTCCAATTGGGATTTTTGAAGGTGCTGCCTGCCACCAGCATCTGGCAAACCGCTACAGAAAAAGGCTTTGCCTGGCAGGAAGAAGCACCTTATGAAATCCTGGCCTCCGACTCTTTGTCTTTTGCAGATTTAACACTTTTAAGAAAAATTGAAACCCTGGTCGATGTCTATGCCAACAGCAAGACCAACCGGGCAGCCAGCTGGCTGGCCAGCCACTGGACCAGGCCCTGGGACTTTTACCGGGAACTGCACGCATTTTTAAACAAATACCGGGTGCTGGAGCGGCCAGCAGATCCGGCCAAATGGTTGCGCCGCCTTTTCGGCTTTGCCAAGGCCAGCGGGCGGATCCAGCATAAAGCAAACTACCTGCTTGATCTTTTGCGGATTGATTATCGCCTGGCTGGCCAGAAGGGTCTTTTGGCCTGGCTTGGCTTTTGGGAACAAAGCCAGCTGGCTACTGACAAGCTGCTTTTGGCAGAGCTGCGCCAGCAGGCCGCCCGCCAGGCCGGTCCCGCCCGGCTGCGCTTTGACAAGATCAGTTTTGACTGGTCATATTTTGCCAGGACAGGACAAATCCAGCCGGCCGATTACCTGATGGTTTATTCAGCCGCTGGCGCTAAAATGCTGCTGTGGGGCCATGGCCCACTAGGCCAGGGACTGGCTAAAGCAGACCTTGGCTCTTTAAAGCAGCCCGGCCATCCTTAAGGCCCAGTTCAATATTGGCATCGATCAGGTCATGGCTGAGATCAAAGATGCCACCCAGGGACCTTTGTGGGCGGATGCTGATGATATTAAGGCCCGTCTGGTCCAGGGAGCGGACCCGGCCCAGGCCGCCCACCTCTACCTCAATAATGTTCTTGTAGCCACGCCCAATCAACATTTCAGCAGGCAGATTATTATAGACCCCGCCATCAACCAGGCGCTGGCCATCCAGCTTAACTGTGCGGAAAAGCGGCAGGCTGGCACTGGCCAGGATATAATCAAACATTTTGCCCTTGTCCAGCTGATCCATAAAGACGCTGACTGGTGTGAACTCACTGATGGAAAAGGCCAGCACCCCATAAGCGCAGCCAGAAGCCCGCATCAGGTCCTCGTCTAAAAAACGGTCCATCAGGCTGCGCAGGGGGGTCGTATCCAGACCCTTGTTGCTCAGGACCGCCTTGGTCAGGGCCGGCCAGTTATGGCGGCTGAAAAGATTATGCGGCACAGGTAAATCATCTGGCAGCCTGACAATATCTTCCAGCCCGATCTCATGCCAGGCCTGCCAGGTTAACTCCCAGTCATCCTGGCAAAAAAGCGCCCCATTTATGGCACCGATCGAAACACCTGCGATAGCGTCAATCTGGAGTCCGGCTTCCTTGATTGCCTGCCAGACACCCAGCTGATAGGCACCACGGGTACCGCCACCGGCCAGAACAAGCCCAAATGAAGTCATGCCATCACCTCCTGCCAGTTTTATTATCAGGGGCAGGCCCGCTTTTAGCAAGCGCTCCAGCTTGGGCGGCATGCTATACTAAAGGGTATGTGAGGTGTTTTTCATGATCAGCATATTGCACTTGGCCGATCTGCACCTGGGCTGGCAGCCGGCCTATCTGCCTGCAGAAAAAAGAACCCTGCGCCAAAAAGAAAGGGATGCTTTGTTAAAAAGTGCGGTTGACTTTGCCCTCGATCCAGCCAACGACATCCAGGCAGTCCTGATCGCCGGGGATCTTTTTGAAGACTATCAGCCGCCAGCCGGCCTGGTCCAGCATGTACAAGAGCAACTGGGCCGCCTGGTCCAGGCCGGCCTGGTCCTGGTCACTGTCCCAGGCAACCACGATGAAATAAGTTACCGGGCCTCAGTCTACCGCACTGCTGCTGCCAACTGGCCCGGTTACCTGGTGCAAAACCCCCTGCCCCAGCATTGCACCAGCTTTGTCATAAAAGATACAAATATGCATATCTATAGCCTGGCCTACACCAGTGGGATCAGCCGGCCGGATGCCATCAAGCAGCTGACCCGGCTGCCAGAGCCAGGTTTTCATGTGGGTGTTTTCCATGGCTCCCTGGATTGGCCGGGCCTGCCCGACCGCAGCCTGCCGCTGGCATCCGGGGATCTGGCCAGAATCGGGCTGGACTACCTGGCCCTGGGCCATTTCCACCAGTCTAGTGAGAAAGTAGTCGGTGGTGGCCTGGCTGTTTATCCCGGGGCAATCGAGTTTAAAAACTTCAGTGATCCTGGCACCGGCCAGTTGACCATCTGCCGCTGGGACGGCCCAAGGGTGCAACTTGAGCGTGTACCGCTAACCTTAAGGCCGCATGCTGATCTGGAGCTGGATATCAGTGGCTGCACTGAGCCCAGCCAGCTGCTGGAGCGCTGCCTGGCCCTGGCTGATCCAGCCCAGCAGCTGCGCCTTAGCTTAATCGGCACACCCGGCTTTGCTCCGGATCTGGAGCTTTTGCAAGATGGCCTGGCGGAGCAGTTTTTCCACCTGGAGCTGGTCAGCCAGACCAGTTATTTTTCGCCGGCCCAATTGGAGCGAATCAGTCGGGAAGCGACCATCCGGGGCAGCTTTGTCCGCCGCCTGCAGGATAAGCTAGGCCATAGTACTGGCCGGCAAAGGCAAGTTTATCAGGCCGCCTTACTGGAAGGCCTGGCGGCTCTAGCCGGGGAAGGTGAGGACAGTGGCAGATAAGACTTTGATTTTTAAAAAACTGGTCCTGGAGGGCTTTGGCCCCTATCACCAGGCGACAGAGTTTACATTTCAGCCTGGCCTTAACCTTTTTATAGCGCCCAATGAGACCGGTAAATCGACTATGGCAGCTGGCATCAGCGCGACAATCTTTGGCCTTTTCCACCGCCAGGCAGCTGATGAGAGCCTGGCCCGCTACCGCAACTGGGCCGGTCCTTTGACCTGCCGGGCTGAATTGACCTTCTCCCTGGCCGGGCAGGACTACCGGATCAGGCGCAATTTTGATAACCATGATATTGCCTTTATCCAGCTAAATGGTGTAAATAAGTCGGACCAGGTCCTGATCAGTGGCCAGCATAACCCGGCCGCCAGCAAACGTCTGCAGCTCTATGAGGAAAAGCTGGCGGAAATTTTCGGCATCAACGACCGGGAACTGTTTGCTGAAACCTTTTTTGTGCGCCAGCCCCTGCCTGAAGCGGAAAAGTTAAGCGATGCTGTGCGCCAGCTTTTAACGGGAGCCGGCAGTGGTTCTTTCCAGGTCGGCCTGGACCGGCTCCTGGCTCAGCTAAGACTCATGACCAAATATCTGGGACCCAATCATAGAGCCGTCAGCAGCCGCAATCTTAGTAAAGATGGTCGCCTGGAAAGGATAACTGCCCGGCTGGAGCGGCTAACCGAAAAAATCAGCCGGGGTCAGGCCACAGCTGATGAGTATCTGGCTGTCCAGGCCCGGCTGGCCCAGCTGGACCGAGAACTGGCTCAAAACAGGACCTTGCAGGAGCAGAAAAAGGCGGCCGCCGCTGCCTGGCATAACTGGCAGGCAGCTAGCGCTAAATATAGCAGGGCAGCCCAAAATAAAGACCGTCTCAAAGCCGCCTGGCACCAGCTAACTGGTCTGGTTCGGGAAGAAACTGAGCTTACTGGCCAGCTGGCCAAGGATTATACAGGCTGGCCTGTCCAGATAAAGACCCAGGCTGTGCTAGAAGACTTACAAGAACTGATTCGCCTGACTGGCGCAGCAAGCCAGCTTCAGGCTGAACAAGCTGGACTAGCAGCAGAGCTTGGCCAAAAAAAGCAGCTGGAAAAAGAGCTCAAGGCAGAGCTTTTGGCCAACTGGCCCCAGCCGGAACAAGATCCAGTCAAAAAAGCGGCAACTCTAGTAAATCAGGCGGCTGATTTTAAAAAAAGCTGGCAGCAGCTACTAAAAATTGAAGATCAGCTGCAAAAAGATTATGGTTTGCTGGCAGAGGCTAATGCAGAAGAGTTGGCCCTTTTAGACAATTATCAGTTGAGACAGGAAAACCTGGAGCAGGCCGCCCGCCAGGCCCAAACTGAAGCGGCCGTCTGGCAAAACCGCCAGGAGAGTTACGGCCAGAAGCAAAAAGAGCTGGCGGCCAGCTGGGCGGACATCAGCCAGCTGCCCTCTAGCGCTGCGGCTGCAGCCCAGGCCAAGCTGCAGCTAAATCAAGATAAGGCCTCCTGGCAAAAGATCAGCGCTGCTGGTAAAAAGCAGCAGCGCCTTGTTCTAGTGGCTGGTCTGGCCGGCTTTTTGAGCCTGGGCCTGGTTTATTATCTAGTAGCCCGCTCCTTTAATTGGCCTGGCTTTAGCCTGGCTGGCCTGGCTGGAGCCGGCCTGGCCGCAGGCCTGACTTTTTTAGCTGCTTATAAAAGGCTGCAAAATGGCGCAGCTGCCCGGCGCCAGCTGCTGGATTTGGCAGCAAAGCTTACAGCCTTGGACCAGCAGCTGGGCTCTTTTAGTAAAGCATCTGACCTGGAGCTGGTCCGCCTTAGTGAGAGGCTGGCCAGCTATCAGGCTAACATGCAGCAGTTGGCTGCGGAAGCAGCTGTTTTGGCTGGAATTGATCTAGCTGCCCTGGCTGACCAGGCCCGCCAAAAAGAGCAGGCTTTGGCCAGCTTTTTAGCCAGGACCGCTCAGTTTACAAAAGAGTATCCTGATCTGGATCAGGCTCTGGTTAGCTGGCAGAGCCTCACTAGCGCTAAGCAGGCTCTTGAGCTGGAGATCAAGGGCCTGCTGGCCCACCAGGAGCTGACTGCTTATTTTGAGCTATGGGGTTTTAAGCCAGCTGCAAGAGCTGAGCAGCTAGCCCAAACCCTCCAGGACCTGCCACCGGGCTGGTGGCAGGAGCTGGCCCAAAAGGCTGCCAGAAGCGCCGCTTGCCAGGCTGAGTTGACGGAGCTGGCCGGGCAGCTCCGTTCGGGCGCTTTACTGCTGCAGGCAACTAAAGCAAAGCTGGAGCGCTTGCAAGAGAGTAAAGAGGGCTTGGAGCTTGAGTTGGCTTTTATTCTAGAAGCCTGGCAGCATGATCCAGTCCTAGCTCTAGCTGCGGCTAAATCCAGGCAGGAGCTGCAGGGCCGGCAAAAGGAATTGGCTGGCCAGAAAAAGACCCTGCTGGCTGGCCTGCAGCTGGCTGATGCAGCTGAGCTTGAGGCCAGTCTTAGCCTGGCCGGAGATGAGGCGCTCCTGGCCTTAGGGGCCTGGCAGGAGCTGATTTTGCAAAATCCCGGCCTGCCCCAGCCTGGCCAAATAGTAGAGCTCAGCCTGATCCAGCAGGACCTGGCCCGGCGCCAAAAAGAGCTGGCCCTGCTGGATGAGGAGCTGGACCTGCAGGCCCAGGAGCAGAGGGACTTGCATTTGCAGCTGGCCCGCCTGGAAGGCCAGGAGCCGGTTAATCTAGCTGTGGCTGAACTGGAGCTGGCTGAGCTGAGGCAGCGTAAAGCTGAGCTGGAGCTAAAAGCAGATGCCCTGGAGACAGCTTTTAAAGAGCTGGACGGGGCCACAGCTGAGTTTGGCCAGACCTACAAGCAGCGTCTGGCCAGCCAGGCCAGCCTTTATGTTAACCAGATCGCCTGGGACAGGCAGCGCCAGATTGATTTTTCTGATCAGCTGGAGATCAGTGTTCTGGAAGACGGCTACCAGGCCGTCCCGGCTAATCTTAGCAAGGGGGCGCGGGACCAGATCTATCTGGCTGTACGTTTTGCTATTGCTGACCTGCTAGCCGGTGATGTGCGCCTGCCCCTGATCCTGGACGATCCGTTCCAAAGCAGTGATGCCAAGCGGCGGGCCAGAATCCGGGCTATCCTGGACAATCAGGCCCAAAAACGCCAGATCTTCATTATGAGCCACAACAGGGCAGATTATGGCGGCTGGGGTAAAGATATTGTTATAAACAGCCTGCTTTGACGTATAATATAAAGACAATAATCTGCAGCCAGTTATGGATTGGCTGCCAGGAGGTAGAAATGCTGACATTTAGTGCGCAAGGAGCAAATGAATTTGCATCTTACAGTGAGATAGAGCAGCTGCGCCCGCAGCTGGATAGTGCCCATGATCTGCTGCGCCAGGGTAAGGGTGCCGGTTGTGAGTATCTGGGCTGGCTGGGCCTGCCCTTGCGGCCGGATCGGGCGGAGCTGGCCCGGATCAGCCAGGCGGCCAGCCAGATCCGCCGTCTGGCCGATGTGCTGGTGGTGATCGGGATCGGGGGCTCTTATCTGGGGGCCAAGGCAGCGATTGAAATGCTGGGTCATTCCTTTAGCCAGCTGCAGAAAAAAAGCCAGCGCAAGGCACCACTGGTGCTTTTTGCCGGGAATAATCTCTCCAGTGATTATCTGAACGATCTTTTTGATGTGTTGGAAAACAAAAAAGTGGCAGTTAATGTGATCTCCAAGTCCGGCACCACGACTGAACCGGCGATTGCCTTTCGCATCTTCAAGCGTTACCTGGAAGAGCACTACGGCAAGGAGGGAGCCCGGGAACGCATCTTTGTCACAACCGACAGTTCGCGTGGTGTGCTGCGCCGCCTGGCTGATGAGGAAGGCTATACTTCCTTTGTTGTACCGGATGATGTGGGTGGGCGCTTTTCTGTCCTGACGGCGGTCGGCCTTTTACCGATTGCTGTGGCCGGAATCAATATCCGCCAGATGCTGCAGGGTGCCAAGGACGGAGCCCGGGCCTGGCAGGAAAAAGATCCGGCCCTTAACCCGGCCTATGCCTATGCGGCCTGGCGCAATGTCTTGCTGCGCAAGGGCTATGCTGTTGAATATCTGGTCAACTATGAACCCTCCCTGCATTATTTCACGGAATGGTGGAAACAGCTTTTTGGTGAGAGTGAAGGCAAGGATGGCCGTGGCATTTTACCGGCCGGGGTCGCCAACACGACAGACTTGCATTCCATGGGCCAGTATATCCAGGATGGGCAGCGCTTTTTATTTGAAACAGTCCTGCAGGTTAAAAATAGCCGCCGGCCTTTTTTGATCCCCCTGGAAGAGGATAATGGTGATGGACTGAATTTTTTGGCAGGTCTCGACCTGGCCCAGGTCAACCAGAAGGCGGCCCAGGGCACTGTCCTGGCCCATGTTGATGGTGGTGTGCCCAACCTGTCCATCACAATCCCGGAGCGCAGTGCTTATTACTTTGGCCAGCTGGTTTACTTTTTTGAACTAGCCTGTGCGATCAGTGGTTATCTGCTGGCGATCAATCCTTTTGATCAGCCAGGTGTGGAAGCTTATAAGGAGAATATGTATGCGCTTTTAGGTAAGCCTGGCTTTGAACAGCTGCGGGCGGAACTGGAAGCGCGTCTGGAAAAAGATAATTAATGGAAAAAAATAAAGTAATCCTGCCTACCCACCTTTTGCGTTCGGTAGTAAAACCAGCCCGCTATGTCGGGGGTGAATTTGGCAGCATCAAGAAAAATTTAACCGGAGTAGATGGCGAACATTTGACCAGATTTGCCTTTTGCTTCCCGGACACCTATGAGATCGGCATGTCCAATTTGGCTTTGCATATCCTCTATCAGCTCTTAAATAGCAGGGAAGACACCTGGTGTGAGAGGGCCTTTGCGCCCTGGCCGGATATGGAACAGGGTATGCGGGAGCTGGGCCTGCCCTTATATGGCCTGGAGTCCTTTGCGCCTCTGGCTGAATTTGATTTTTTGGGCTTCACCTTGCAGTATGAGCTGTCTTTTACGAATATACTGGCCATGCTGGACTTGGCCGGTCTGCCGCTGGAGGCCAGCTTACGTGGGGATACAGATCCTCTGGTTATTGCTGGCGGGCCAGTGGTTTTTAATGCCGAACCGATTGCACCGGCCTTTGACCTGATTTTGATGGGCGAAGCGGAGGAACTGCTCGGTGAACTGCTCGACCTTTACCGCAGCACTCTAGAGCAGGGCCGGCGGCCGGCTGACTGGTCACGGCAGCTGTTTTTGGAAAAGGCTGCCCAGCTGCCCGGGATCTATGTGCCAGCCTTTTATGATGTGACCTATCAGGCAGATGGCACTGTGGCGGCTATTTTACCGAACCGGCCTGGTCTACCAGAGCGGATCACCAAGCGGATTGTGCTGGATCTGGATCAGGTCAAATGGCCGGATCAGCAGCTGGTGCCCAATATGGAGATCATCCATGACCGAATGTTTTTGGAGCTTTTCCGGGGCTGTCCGCGCGGCTGCCGCTTTTGCCAGGCTGGCATGATCTACCGGCCAGTGCGGGAAAAATCGGTTGCCACCCTGACCGATCAGGCCAGGGCTTTGGCTGAGAGCAGTGGCTATGATGAGATTGGCCTTTTATCGCTTTCAACCAGTGATTACAGTCAGCTGGCTGATTTGACAGATGAGCTCTTAGAGCAGTTGAGCCCGCGCCAGATTAATTTGTCTTTGCCTTCATTAAGGCTGGATTCATTTTCTTTTGCCCTGATGGACAAGGTGTCGCGCACCAGAAAAAGTGGTCTGACTTTCGCGCCGGAGGCCGGCAGCCAGCGCCTGCGCGATGTGGTTAACAAGAATATTACGCAGGAGGATCTGCTGGAGGCCATGCGACTGGCCTTTACCGGTGGCTGGGACGGGGCCAAGCTTTATTTTATGTTGGGCCTGCCCACTGAAACTGATGAAGATGTCTTGGCTATAGCGGATCTACTGGCCCAGGTGACAGAACTTTTCTACAGTCTGCCCCGCCAGATGCGGCCGCGCCGCCTGGCCATGACTGTCAGTACTGCAGCCTTTGTACCCAAGCCTCACACGCCTTTCCAGTGGGTGGGCCAGTTGGACAGGGCCGGGATCATCCGGCGCCAGCAGCTGCTCAAAGATAATCTTGATAAAAGAAATGTTAAGTACCAGTGGCATGCACCGGATGGCTCCTTTTTGGAAGCTGTCCTGGCCCGGGGTGACCGGCGCATCTTTCCGGTCCTGGTCGAGGCCTGGCGCCAGGGCCAGATTTTTACAGCCTGGGATGAAAGACTAGAGCTGGATATCTGGCTGGCCGCCTTTGCCAGGCAGGGCCTGGATCCGGAGTTTTATGCCAACCGCCAGATCGGTTTGACTGAAATTTTGCCCTGGGATCATCTTGATTGTGGTGTCAGCCCGGAGTTTTTGCATAGGGAGTATGAGCGGGCCCTGGCTGGTCAAACCACTGAGCAGTGCCGCCTGTCCTGCAGTGCCTGCGGGGCGCAGCGTTTTGAAGGGGGCATCTGTTTTGATTGTTAGTCTACGCTTAAAGTACAGCCGGGCTGATGAAGCGATTTGGCTGGGCCATTTGGATATGATGCGGACTTTTGAAAGGGCGGTGCGCCGGGCCGGTATCCCGGTTGCCTACAGCCAGGGTTTTAATCCCCGGCCCCGCATGGCTTTTGCCTTGCCGATCGGGGTTGGCCTGGCGACTGAAGCTGACTTACTGGATTTGCTCTTGCAAGATGGGCTAGAGCCGGATCCGGCACAGCTGGCTGTTTGGCAGGCTGATTTAAATGACAGCCTGCCTGCTGCTATCCAGCTGGTGGATTTGGTGCTGGCCCCGCCCGGGCCCAGCCTGATGAGCCAGGTCAGGTCGGCCAGTTATAGGCTAAAAACAGCAGGTTTGGCTGAGGCTGCCAGCCGTCTAAAACAGCTGGGTGAGGGCCCCTGGCTGGTTAAGCGGCAAAAAAAAGACAAGACCAGCCTGCTTGATATCAGGCCTCTTTTGCTTGATTTGCAGGTTCTTGCTCCGGATCAGCTCGATCTGCATGTTTTAGCTGGCAGCAGCAAGAATTTGCGGCCGGACCTGTTTTTACAATTCCTAGTCGAAAACTGTGGCCTGGACCAGCTGGCTGCCGCGGATTGCCAGATCAGCAGGACCCGCTTGTGGCTGGGGTGATTGCCTTTGTCTGGTAAAATGGAGCTGGTGGCACTAAGGACGGCTGATCAGGTCAGCTGTCTGCTGCTGGTGGATGATCAACCGGTTGATTTGATCCGGGCTGGCGCCTTCAATCGGCATGATCTTTTCCTGGGCCGGATCAACCGGGTGGTGCCTGCTCTAGGTGCTGCTTTTTTAGATCTTGCTCCAGGCCAGACTGGTCTTTTGCCCTTGCAGGAATTAACAGCGGGGGCTAAGGCTGGCCAGCAGCTGCTGGTCCAGCTGGAACAGAAAAAAAGTGCCCCGAAAGGCCATCTGCTCACGACAAGGATTCGTCTGGCCGGTCCTTTTGCAGTTTTTCGGCCCGGGCTAAGGCCCTTGCGGCGCAGCAAGCTGCAGGATTTGCCAGCAGCTGAGGCGGATCAGCTTTTTACTAGAGATCTGGACCGCCTGGAAAAATTATGGCAGGAAGCAAAATTAAGCAGTCAAAGTGGTCCTGTGCCGCGCCTGATCCTGCCGCTGGGTGAGCCCTGCCACCAGGCCCTGGCCAGTTGGGCCAATTATGACCTGGATCGGATTACAACTGATGATCAAAAGCTTTATGATCTGCTTTTTGCCTATCTAGGCCACTTTTGGCCGGAAAAACTGCCCGCTTTGCATTTTTGGCGGCCGGATCATACTAGTCTGGCTGCTGTCAAAGGTCTAACTGATCTGGACCGGCAGCTTAAGCGCCGCCTGCTTGGCCTGCCGGGTCAGGGCAATATTGTGATTGATCAGACGGAAGCCCTGACTGTGATTGACGTCAATAGCGGCAGTGATCTGAAAGGCCAAGATGAAGGCCAACTGCGTCTGCGGACCAATCTTGCTGCAGCAAAAATGCTGGCCAG
>CAZZGG010000066.1:0-2565 GCA_964654125.1 uncultured Oscillospiraceae bacterium | reverse complement strand
CAACTGGGTCAGGCTGAACTGACAGCAGCCCTGCAAAGTGCTCTAACTGGGGACAGAGGCAGGATCCGGCTGCTGGGATTCACAGCCATGGGTCTTTTTGAACTGGTCCGCACTCCGGCTTGAGCTGGTCTGAGAAAAAAATATCAATTTTGCCTGATAGAGTCTAAAAGGATGCTCAGGGTTGTTTGCTAAATAGCTAATGAGTTTTTTGTGTTATAAGAAATGTTACGGATGAGGAGTTAGGGCACTAGATGAGTCGCACTGCATATAGTGGTCCAAACAGAGTACTTGTTTAAAGGGAAGTTATATAGTAGACAATAGTAGAATCTGAAAGGTCGGAACTATATTGCCAGCGAAAATTTCCCCGGTCTTCTGCATGGCAGGATGAAACCAGTTTTCCAACAGATAGTCAACTTGAAAGGTTGACTGCCTATTTACGTGTGCCTTTTGCTTACATGCTTTAAATGAAGCACCTCAATCTGAATAATTTTATGGTGAGGCTTTGCTCTATCAGGAGCTAATGGGCGTTTCCTGTCTTTTATAATGCACAAAGTATCAAACGAGTGGATGATTACACTGCTCAAATTAAAATATTACATCAAAACGACTGGATCTGGCTAACTGTGGGTTTAAAGCTAAGAGACATGTCTTATATAAAAAGGCATTGCACTGAAAAGATAGCCCAGGCTCCGACCTTGAATTCTCAGCCTAAAGCAGGGGAAGCCACGCCTAAGCTATTAGCTTAGGTGGTGAGGGTTCACTGATTGCTATCCGGGAGTGCTAACAGCATTTTTAAAAAGCCGATTGCTTAGAGGAAAAGCTCCACCCGCCCTAAAAATGGTATGAAAAAAGCGCCTGTATTTTAATACAGACGCTCTATTCTACACAGTCTACCTTGGACTATGCTGTAATTTCATATTTTGTTTTTAAGTCATTATACCAACTATATTCGATATAACCTTCTTTTTGCAATCTTCCAACCACGATGCCTGAGTCAATCTCAATTTTATTAGCAAATTGAACAATTGCTGATTTTGAGAAATCTTCTTTTGCGGTAAATGAAGCGAACGCTTTTGGTGGAATCAGCGCATCCTTTGCAAAAACATCAGCAGCAGACTCATCTGCATCTGAAGTTCCATTTGACTGACCAATGTGCCCATAAATAATATGTGCTATCTCGTGGAAAAGGCTAAACCAAAAGCGATCAGCATCTTTGCCTTGTACTGTCAGCCCCATGACAATTTTACTCCCGTCATAAAATGTAGCGCCATGCAGAAACGATCCACCAATATGAGGAAGAAAAATCAGAGCTATACCACAGTCGGCCAGCATACTGACTAATTCATTACAAAAAGTTAACGGATTCACACGTGTCATCTTCCTGATAGACGATATTAGACTTGAAAGCTTACTTATGTTTATAGGATTCGTATGGACGGTTCTTGCTTCAAGTTTGGCTTTCTGTGCCCAGGCAAGCAAAGCAAAATCTGCTTTTTCATGCTCAGCTAAGCGTCTGCAGGTAATACCAGGAATTAGAGTATCCGAGAGCAAACTAAGCTTAACTACCTCAAAATACTTGCGAAGATAAATCACTTTTTCTATAGCTTTGCTTGTCTTTGGCACCCAGCCATTTTTTGACATTTCATTATATGGGTATTTTTTTACTATTTCTATATCTGTCTCCATTTCATTTTCAGCTTTTGCCTTTACTAACTTTTCACGATAAATGGACTCAAGCCTACTCCAAAAATGTGCAGGAACCCCGAGCACCAGTTCAAGACGCATAGCCATATCAGGGGTTAACTGGACCTCGCCATTGATGAGTCTGCTGATATGCTTTTCGGACATATCCATCCTCTGTGCAAACTCCTTCTGGCTCATTCCTCTGTCAATCAGTTGCTCCTTAATGGTCGCGCCTGGTGGTGATGCAATTATTGTATGGCTTCTCACCATCTGTGCTACTTCCTTCTCATGTCGCAGATCTAATGATAATCAATGATCTCCATGACACGGATAATTTGAATCTCAGTATATTTCACTTCAAAAACTAGTCTATAGGGTTGAACTAAGGCCATGGCATATTGTTTCTTTCTGTCATATGGCAACCGCCTATTCTAAACTGGACTAGCGTATCAACAGAATCAGCAGCTCCTATTTGATCTATTCGCTGATGTATCAACTTTGCCATTTTCTTTCCATGTTTCTTTTCTTTTCAGCTTCATATGCACTTGTACATACCTTTTCGAGCCCACGGTTTTTATACTCTATCTGCAACCCATCACCTCACTTCAATATTTACCTTTGAGGTAAATTAATTTTAATACGTATGGATATAAAAGTAAATACAAAAATTAACCTCTTAGGTAAAATATCGGGGTATGCAAGCTTGTTCAACAAAAATCGAAGTGCTTTAATATCCATCATCCACCTAAGGGCCTGCCTGTCAGCTCAGTAGTAATTGACACACTCCCCATGGCTAAAGCCAGGGGATTTTAGCCTCAGCAAAAAAAGCCTGCCAAGGCAGGTCTTACTTCTTCTCCGCTAAGAGCTGATGGGGCCAGCTCT
>CAZZGG010000065.1:0-14134 GCA_964654125.1 uncultured Oscillospiraceae bacterium | reverse complement strand
TTGCACCCAGCGGACACTTTATCGTGGATTGTATTAGGAGTTAGCGAGGATGCCATGATAAGTTGACAAGTTTTTTAAAGAAAGCTTGTCAACTTATCTATTTTAATGTTATGCAGGATTTCGCTCGACCCGACTTTTTTGTTGAAGTGAGTTCTAAACCCGCGCACAAGCAAAATATAATAAGGCATGAGCACGGTGGTTAGCAAAGCTTCTGTGCTTTTTTATAGCCAGATTCAGCAAGTGGAATCTAACCATACTGAATCATATAGACAAAGCAAGTGAATTTTCAAAAGGACTAGGCTAATCCAGATCTCTATCTCTATCCGACTTTTCGCTCTCGTCGCTCTTGCGACTCTTCGGAGTTGCGAATATAATATATCTATTAGCATACATGAATGGGTTAACAGATGGATTTTATCACGGCTAAAGAAGCTGCAAAGAAATGGGGAATAACACCAAGGCGTGTTCAGATCCTTTGTTCCGAAGGAAGAATAGAAGGCGCGTGGAGATTGGGAAATGCGTGGGCAATTCCCTCGAATGCTCATAAACCAGAAGATGGGCGCGCTTTACGACGTCCTAAAGATGATGACAACGCAGTCAATTGAAATTTATGTTTTGCAATTGGATAGACATTGTGATTGGCAAATCTATGAGCATGTCAGTCAGTTTTATTAGCATTTAAACAAGAAGAGGCAATAATAGATAGTAGTTTTGGGATTGTGCAGATCTGGAGGTACTGGCATGGGAATCATGATTTCAAGAGTTCGCATAAAAAATTACCGTTCTATAGAAAATTTGGATTTGGAATTGAGTATGTTTAATTTGGTACTTGGACAAAACAATACCGGTAAATCCAATTTTTTACGAGCAATAAATACTGCTATTGTCGGTGCCTCAGATCTTTCCGAGGTTGATATTTTTGTCGTCGAAGGCGAGCGACTGGAAAAATCCAAAATAGCAATTATTGATATTCTCATTCAGCCTATTGATCTAGATGGTGCTTTGTGCAAAGAGTTTACTGGTTTTTGGACAAGCGTCTTTACTGAATCTTGGATTACTACAAGTGATGAAGGGAATTTTGTAGCTATACGTTCCGAAATCAAGCTTGATCTAGTTAAAGATAGCTATATTTTAAATAGACGGTGCATTCGGCAGTGGAAAGATAGTGTAGATACGGCTGTTCTTGAAAACAAGAAAACCGTCTATAATGAAGATATGCGCACATCAATGCAATCCTTTTATATGGATGCAAATCGAGATATCGTGCAAGATATGAGGAACAGAAAATCATATTTTGGCCGTATTACTTCCAGCTACGACTTAACAGATGATAAAGTACAAGAAATTGAAGAACAGCTTAATCATGTAAACACCATGATCATCGACAATATTCCATCGCTTTCCCTAACCAAAGAGCGAATATCTGCAATAGGAAAAACCATTGGTTCTGAATCAAGTACAGTTGAAGTAGCACCCTTAGCCCGAAAATTAACAGATATCAATAAAGGTATGGATATCCTGATGAAAGATGGAGCTGCAGCTTCTTTTCCAATCTCACAACATGGGTATGGAACACGCAGTTGGGTATCATTTCTCACTTTATCTGCCTTTGTCGAAAACCAAAAAGAAAAAATAACAGCTGACGATGATGAAGCAGAGCAGTACATTATGCTTACTTTGGAAGAACCGGAAGCACATTTGCACTCACAGGCACAAAGACAGTTGTTTGAACAGATTTCTAATTTTTCCGGACAAAAAATTGTCAGCACACATTCTCCCAGTGTAGTGGCCCAATCTGCTTTGGCAGATACAATTCATTTTGGCAAACATAACGGAAAAACCATAGCAACTCAGTACAAGACCGGCGAACATCGTGTGGACGATACATTGAAGATTTTTCGCGAGGTTATAAATACACGAGCAGATTTTTTGTTTGCATCTGCTGCTATCCTATGCGAGGGAATTACCGAAGAATTGGCACTTCCCATCTTCTTTCACGAGTATTTTGGCTGTGCTCCATACGCCCTTGGCGTAAGCATTATTAGTACAGGTGGCAAAAACAAATATGCACCATTTTTATCTTTAGCTAAGGATTTTGCCATACCATGGTTTATTTTTAGTGATGGTGAACCTGGTGCGATTGCTTCTGTCCGTGTTGCAGTAAGAGATGTTTTTGATGAGGACTACTCCAAATTGGATAATGTGATTATTTTAGAAAACAGCGATGACTATGAAAAACACCTTATACGAGCTGGATATTCAGAGCAAATGATTAGTGCCATTTGCGAACATGAAGAGGATGTAGATTATTTTGCATCATACATGACAAGAATGCACGGGCAAAAACGCAAAGGTGGTACCATTAGAGACTATCAGCAATCAAATGGGCTAACTGAAGCTCTAGCGGATTTGTGTCACGAAAATAAAACCGAATATGCATTGCCTATTGCGCATAAACTGATTAGCTCGCCAGATCGTGCCCAACGTATATCGCCAAAAATAGAGCAACTTTTTACTGTATTAGCTGCTAAAATCGGGCGGCAAAGGAATATAGTGGAAGGAGGAATAGAATGAATCTTTCAGAGAAGCAAAAAGCGATTGTTGAGCATGTTGATGGACCTTTACTTGTAAAAGCAGGACCTGGCAGCGGTAAAACACGTGTGCTGACAGAACGCGTTAAACACTTGTTGTCTGTTAAAAAACGCGGGAAGGTTTTAGCTTTAACTTTTAGTAATATGGCAGCTGAAGAGATGCTTGCCAGACTTGAATCTGATCCCAAAATTGGTGAAGCTATTGAACGCGTCACAATTGGCACTATACATTCATTTTGCCTTGATATTATCCAATCAAGAGGTTATCTGATAGGATTGCAGCCAGATATATCATTATTTGAAAGCGAAAATGATAGAATTTCAATTTTAAGAGATGTTATTGCTAGTGATCCTCAGCTTGAAATCGTTCTGCGTCAGCAACAAAAACCAGAAGCATTTTTAGCGAAATGTTTATCAATCATTTCTGAGCAGAAGCGTTCTTTTGTTACGCCTGAGCTTTGCCAGCTTGAGGCACCATTCCCTGAGATATATCAAAAGTACAACGAAGTTTTATTAAGCCAAAACGCAATAGATTTCGATGATATCATGTTCTTTGCATACCGAGTTTTGGTCGAAAATTCTGATGTTGTCAAGCTATATAATTCAGTCTACCGCTACATCTGTGTGGATGAAGCTCAAGATTTGAATGCTGCACAATATCGCTTGATCCAAGCGCTCTGTGGTTCTGACTTCCGTAATATAATGATGGTTGGAGATGAAAACCAGTCAATATACGCATTTAATGGTTCAAGCAGTAAATACATGGCTGAACTGTTTGTACACGACTTCAGTCCAACTGTATATTCATTGACTGAAAATTTTCGTTCTGCAAAACAAATCATCCTATTTGCCAACAGCCTTACAGGAAATAACGAGGATATTACAAAATATTTCTATGAAGGTGAAGTGTCTGCCACAATGTATGATAATGAGGAAACAGAGGCTCTGGAAGTATGTCAATCGATTCAAAGACTGGAAATAATTGGCCATAAAGATATAGAAAACCCACTGAGCTTTAATGATTTTGCTATTATAGCAAGGAATAAATATGTTTTTTCCAAGATTGAAAGTGCCCTTACAGAATTGGAAATACCATTTTATTATAAAAAGATCCAGTCGGGGATTAGCTTTGAAACAGACTATATGGAAGCATTCGACTTAATGATACGTCTGATCATGAATCCTATGGACCTATATCATAAGCAAATGTTGTGCAAGATGACATCTGTAGATTTAGCTGCATGTGTTGCCAGTGATAATACAAATATGTTAATTAAGCAACTATTGTCTCGGAGCAAGTATGCTTGGATGAGCGCGGCTCTGCCCTACATCACTGTTGAAGGTTTTTTTAATTTTGACAAAGCTCTTGCAGTCTTGAAGGAAAATATTCCAGATAAACTAGATGATAACGAGAGGTATTTACTGGAAAAAGATATTGATGAATGGAATAATCATTGGCGTAATTTTAAGAGCCGAGTAGCAAGCGAAAATAGAAGCCTTGTGTCATTTCGCAACTCAATCTCCCTTGGAAAAACTCAAGACGTTGCAGCAGATTCAGGTGTAGCTTTATTAACTGCCCATATGTCAAAGGGATTAGAATTTGAAGTGGTTTTCATTATCGGCCTAGCTGAAGGTACCTTTCCAGATTATCGTGCGCTAAACAGTGGTGGCGAAGCTATGGCACAGGAAAAGAATAATATGTATGTGGCAATTACCCGAGCGAAGCGTCTATGTTATTTATCCTATCCTAAAATAAAACGAATGCCCTGGGGAGATGATAAACGGCAACAGCCATCTCAATTTATTAGTCAATTGCTAGCACCTTGCTGAAAGATATAGTTATGCTCAAATTGATAGATTCCCCTAGTGTGGATATCTTTGACATTACAAGACAAAAAAGCTGTTGCCAGGCAACAGCTTTTTTTGTCTGGATCTTTTTTTGTTTTTCTAGTTGCAGTTACCAGCCTGACGATCTTCGATCGCCACATAATCGCGCCTTTTGCGCACCGACTTATAGGCCGGGCGGATGATGCGGCCGCCACTGATCAATTCCTCAATCCTGTGGGCGCTCCAGCCAGCAATCCGAGCTGCTGCAAAAAGAGGCGTGAAGAGCTCTGCGGAAATACCCAGCATCTGATAGACAAAGCCGGAGTAAAAGTCAACATTGGCACAGACGATCTTGCCGGGGTTCTTATTGCTGCGCAGGACCTCCGGGGCCAGGCGTTCAGTTAACAAGAAGAGCTCATACATGTCCTCCCGCCCGGTTTCATAGGCCAGGGAGCGGGCATAATCACGCAGCAGCCTGGTGCGCGGATCAGAGATGGTGTAGACAGCATGACCGATCCCGTAGATCAGGCCGGAGTGGTCAAAGGCCTCCTTTTTGAGGACCTTGGCCAGATAATCAGCAATCTGTCTTTCATCACGCCAGTTTTGCACCTTTTCAGCCAGGTCCATCATCATGGCAAAGGCCTTGCTGCTGGCCCCGCCATGCTGGGGCCCCTTTAAGGACCCGATGGCTGCCGCAATGGTGGAATAGGTGTCTGAACCACTCGATGTGACAGCATGGGTGACAAAGGTCGAGTTATTACCACCGCCGTGGTCGGCATGCAGGACCAGGGCCAAGTCCAGCACCCGGGCTTCCAGTTCCGAGAACTGACCGTCCGGCCGGATCATGGAAAGGATATTCTGGGCCGTGTTATAACGCGGGTCAGGCGTGTGCAAAAAAAGGCTCTGCTTATCGACATAGTGGCGTTTGGCCATATAAGCATGCGAGATCAGGGTCGGGAAACAGGCGATCAGATGGATGCACTGGCGCAGGACATTTTCCACTGCCAGGCCATCCGGATCATGATCATAAGGATACAGGGCCAGCACGGTCCGGGCCAGCTTGTTCATGATATCGCGGCTGGGTGCCTTGAGGATCATGTCCTCAGTGAAGCCATAGGGCAACTCACGGTAGGCGACCAGCAGGTTTTCAAATGTTTCCAGCTGCTGGCGGGTCGGCAGATCACCAAAAAGCAGCAGGTAGGCTGTTTCTTCAAAGCCAAAGCGCTTTTGCTGGTAAAAGCCGTCCACTATCTTAGTGATCTCTATGCCACGGTAAAAAAGGCGTCCTTCAACCGGAATCCTTTCCCCGTCATCTATAATATAGGAAAAGACTTCGCCAACCTCAGTCAGGCCGACCAGCACACCAGTGCCATCTTCATTGCGCAGGCCGCGCTTGACGCTGTAGCGTTCATAAAGCTGTGGATCGATCCTGTTCCTGGCTGCTGATTTTTCCGCCAGTTTCCTGATCAGATCTGTTACTGTCTTCTCATCCATTTAGTTATCTCCTGTTTGCATTACTGCCCGGTAACTGGCAGCTGCCCGGGCAATATGCCTTTGCATCTGTCTTTCGGCATCTTTGCTGTCTTTTTTACGAATAGCCTCCAGGATGGCCAGATGCTCTTTGATCTGGCTCTGGCTGCGCTTGGGCCGGGACAGCGAAACCAGGCGGGCCTGGCCGGTCAAGTAATTAATTGGTTTTATGGTCAGGTCCAGGATTGAGCTGCCGCTGCCGGCCACGATCGCAGCATGGAAGGCGGCATCCAGCTCCTTGAGCTGTTCGACATCGCTGTTTTGAGCAAAACTGGCTGTGTATTCGCGGGCATAGATGTCTTCTAATTCTTCCAGCTGGACAGCTGTCATATTGACAGCAGCCCTGGCTGCAGCCAGGCCCTCCATGCGGCTGCGCACTTCATAAAGGTCCAGGATGTCCTGATCACTGAAGCAGTGGACTGTCACGCTGCGATTGGGACTGGAAACCACAAGTCCATCCAGTTCCAGCTGGCGGAAGGCCTCCCGCACAGGGGTTCTGCTCACACCCAGCTTTTGCGAGACAGCCAGCTCAGTCAGGGCCATACCCTCTTTGTAATAGCCTTGCAGGATCAGGTCACGCAGCTGGCGGTAAACCGCCAGCCGCAGCGAGCCTCTTTTGCTGCGCTCAATCGTCTGCATCCTAGATGTCCTGACGGGTCTTCTGCAAGAGTCCACCAGCAAGGAGGATATCAGCCTGGCGCTGGGAGATTTCTAGCCGGCAGGCAATTTTTGCCTGGCTGGTCAGGTTTTCCACTAGTAGCGGTTCACCCTGGACAGCCTTTTGCACCTGGTCTGTGATATTGGCAATCTTCAGCTCATCTGCCTGATCGATCTTGTCATAATCCGCTTCATCAGCAAAGACCAAGGGCACAATACCGTTATTAAGCAGATTGGCCAGGTGGATGCGGGCAAAGGATTTGGCGATAACAGCACGCACTCCCAATTGGAGCGGAGCTAGTGCAGCATGTTCCCGGCTGGAGCCCTGGCCATAGTTGCTGCCCGCGATAATTATGCCACCACCGGCTGCCTTGGCCCGGGCCGGAAATTCCGGATCACAGGGTGTCAGGCAAAAATCGGCTAAATAGGGCACATTGGAGCGGAAGGGCAAGAGCTTGGCATTGGACGGCATGATATGGTCGGTTGTGATGTTGTCCTCCAGCTTGATCAAGGCCTGGCCCGTGATAGCACCAGATAGAGGCTGGCTGATCGGGAAAGGCTGGATATTGGGGCCACGCACTACAGTGACATCCTCGCCCGGCTGGGCCGGGGCAATGATCATATTGTCATTAACCAGATAGTGGTCAGGCAGGTCCACTACAGGGGCCTGGCCAAAACCAACCGGGTCGGTCAAAACACCGGTTATGGAGCTGACTGCAGCCACTTCCGGGCTGGACAAATAGACTTGGGCTGAGGCAGTACCGGACCTGCCGCAGAAATTGCGGTTGATGGTGCGCAAGGAGATCCCGTTGCTGCGCGGGGCCTGGCCCATGCCAATGCAGGGTCCGCAGGCCGATTCCAGTATCCTGGCACCGGCAGCGATCATGTCAGCTAGAGCACCATTGGCTGCCAGCATGTTTAGCACCTGGCGTGAGCCGGGAGCGATCACTAGTGAGACATCAGGGTGGACTGTCTGGCCGCGCAAGATGGCGGCTGTCTTCATCATGTCCATATAGGATGAGTTGGTGCAGCTGCCGATCGCAACCTGGTCGATCTTGATCGGACCCAGCTCCTTGACGGCAACAACCTTATCAGGGCTGTGGGGCTGGGCTACCAAAGGCTCCAGGCTGGCCAGGTCAATAGTCAGTTCCTGGTCATAACTGGCAGCTGCATCTGGCAGGAGTTCTTGCCAGTCTTCTTCCCTGCCCTGGGCGGCCAGGAAACGGCGGGTGTTCTCGTCGCTGGGGAAGAGGGATGTGGTGGCACCCAGTTCCGCACCCATGTTGGTGATGGTGGCCCGTTCCGGGACAGACAGGCTGGCAATGCCCGGGCCGCCATATTCAATGATGGCACCCACGCCACCTTTGACAGTGAGCCGGCGCAGCACTTCCAGTATGACATCCTTGGCACTGACCCAGGGGCGCAGCTGGCCGGTCAGGTTGATCTTGATCAGGCGGGGCATGGCCAGCCAGTAGGCACCGCCGCCCATGGCCACGGCCACATCAAGGCCGCCGGCCCCGATGGCCAGCATGCCCAGGCCACCACAAGTTGGTGTGTGGCTGTCGGATCCGAGCAGGGTTTTGCCAGGTATGCCATAGCGTTCGACATGGACCTGGTGGCAGACACCATTGCCTGGTTTGGAAAACAAAATGCCGTGTTTTTTGGCAACTGTCTGGATATAGAGATGGTCATCGGCATTTTCAAAGCCGGTCTGCAGCATATTGTGGTCGACATAGGCCACAGACAGTTCTGTTCTGACCTTGTCTATCTGCATGGCTTCCAGCTGCAGGTAGGCCATGGTGCCGGTTGAGTCCTGGGTCAGGGTCTGGTCAATCCGGATGGCTATCTCCTGGCCAGGAGCCATTGCGCCTGCAACCAGATGATCCTTGATTATTTTTTCTGCTAATGTCAGAGCCATAAAGCCGATCCTCCTTATTGTATGCGTTTTTGCATCATTTCATAAGCTAACACTGCCATGGCCGCTGCAGCGTTAAGTGATTCTGTGCGGCCTGGCATTGGTATATGCACTGTTTTCGTGGCCAGCCTCCTGGCCTCTTTACTGATCCCGTGGGCTTCATTGCCGATTAAGAGGGCACTGCCGCCGCCTGGCAGCCTACTTGCCGCCAGCTCGCCCTTGGCGTCTGCCACGTAAACTGGCAGGCCGCCTGCCTTCAGCCAGGCCACAGCTGCGGCCAGGTCGGGAAAGCTCAGGATGGGCAGCAGGAAGACTGCTCCCATAGTGGCCCTAAGCAGCTTCTGGTTGTAAGGCCAGACTGTGCCGGCTGTTGTCAGGACTGCGCTGAAGCCAAAGGCGGCAGCTGTCCTGATCATGGTGCCCAGGTTGGCTGGATCCATGATCTGGTCAGCCAGCAGATAGAGCCCGTCAGCAAGAGGGACTTCTGGAATGGACCTTTCGGCAGGTGTCCGGCAGACCAGAGCCAGGCCCTGGGGATTTTTGGTGTCAGCCAGGCTGGCAAAGAGCTGGTCTGATAAATACCAGGTTGGAAGCTGGTCCGGAATCAAGTCAGTATACTTTTCTCCTGCCGTCTCGGCCAGCAGGACTGCTTCCACCTCGATGCCTGCTGCCAGGGCTGTCTGGCAAAGGCGCAGGCCTTCTAGATAGATCCGGCCTGTCTTTTTACCCCGGCTGGTCCGACTGATGGTATACCAGTCCTTATATTGCTCATTATGGCGGCTGCTGATCAGTTTGGCCACCTCTTGGCTCCTTTTCTTGCCCTTATACTTAAGGACGGGCCAGGCCCGTCCCTAAAGCATAGTTACATGTTTGAACTTTTTTATAAAGCCGCTTTGGCTTTTTCACACAGCTCAGTAAATCCGGCTGGATCTGTCACTGCTATGTCGGCCAGAACCTTGCGGTCCAGAGCGATGCTGGCCCGGCCCAGGCCGTTCATGAAACGGCTGTAAGAGAGGCCGTTCATGCGGGCAGCCGCATTGATCCGGGTGATCCAGAGCCTGCGGAATTCCCGCTTTTTATTGCGCCTGTCGCGATAGGCATAGTCGAGGGATTTCATAACCTGCTGGTTGGCGACCCGGAAAACCCTGCTCTTGTGGCCAAAATAACCCTTGGCCTGCTTTAAGACCTTTTTATGGCGAGCTCTTGCTCTAACCGACCTTTTTACTCTTGTCATTTGTATACCCTCCGTTAAGTGCTAGGTTACTGCCTGCTTATTTATAAGGAATGAGCTGACGTATGTTGGCTTGTTCAGCATCTGAAACAAGCGCCGACTTGCGCAGATTACGTTTGCGCTTAGTCGTCTTTTTTGTCAGGATATGCTTCCTATAAGCCTGCGCCCGCAGCACTTTGCCGGTACCGGTAACCTTAAATCTCTTCTTTGATGAGCTGTGTGTTTTCTGCTTTGGCATTTGCCTGTCCTCCTGCTTATTATGGCCGGACCTTTCCAGGTCCGGCCTTCTAGTCCACTTTAGTTTTTCTTCGGGGCAAGGTACATGACCATATTGCGGCCCTCAACGCGCGGATCCCTGTCGATCTGGCCGAACTCGGCACAGGTTGCGGCAAACTTGCGCATGACATCATAACCACGGCTGGTATACGCCATCTCGCGGCCACGAAACCTGATCACCACCTTGACACGATCGCCATCTTTAAGGAAACGGCAGGCGTTTTTTGTCTTGTATCCCAAATCATGCTCTTCTGTTGTCAGCCTGATGCCGACTTCTTTGACCTCTGTCGTCTTCTGGTTTTTCTTGGCTTCACGTTCTTTTTTAGCAAGTTCAAACATATGCTTGCCATAATCCATGATCTTGCAGACTGGATTATCTGCCTGAGCATTGATCAGAACCAGATCCAATCCTTGCTCTTCAGCCTTTTGCCTGGCTTCACCGATCGGTACTACACCAACCATCTTGCCTTCACTGTCAATTAGACGCACTTTTTGGAACCTGATCTGCTCATTGATCAGAAGACCACTGCTTTGCCTGCTGATAATAATACACCCCCTAATAAAAATAAGCCGATGCATGGCATCCGCTCTACTAAACGGGGGAAAGTATCCCACAAATCAGTAATGAACCTCTTCACTTAAGCTTGAGGTGAGAAGCGGATGCTTCTGCTTGTTACAACTTGATAGTTTACAGAGAGTTAACAGGATTGTCAAGTCGAAATTTTCGAGCACGTATCTAAATGCAACATATTCATATAGAGACTGATCAAGCAGAAGCTATATCTTTTCATCTCTTTCGTAAATAACTAGGCGTTCCAGCAGCACTTGATCAAAAAACCATGGTGTTCTTTCTCTTGTACTTTCCTCAAACAATGCCTGGGTCGTCAGTAAATCTACTTCCTTGCCAATACTTTCACATAGCTCATTATAAAGTCCGCCTATATCAAAAAGAGTACGGACACTAGATCCTTCCCTGTCTATCAGGATATCAACATCACTCTCTTCACTTGCTTCATTACGGGCGTATGAGCCAAAGATGAATACAGCACGCAAATCATGTTTTTGTGCAACTGGCAAGATGCGCTTTTTCAGCTGATCAATTGTATAAATCATGCCATCACCTCATTATTTATTTAGCTTCATTGGTAAATCTAAAGCGCAATTCAATAGTTCACACATATTATATTAACACATTTACACCATTTATATGTATTTGGTAAACCCGCCTGCTTTCCTTCCCCAGTCTCGTGTGGTAAGATGCATAACAAATTGTAAGACTGGTTGGAGTAATGCTGGGAGTATTTGTCAATACAGGATCCATAGTTTTAGGCTCACTGCTGGGCTTGGTGCTGAAAAAAGGTATCCGGCCCAGGGTGCGCCAGGCCATCACGAATGTGACGGCCCTTTGTGTGCTTGTTATCGGGATTATCGGGGCAATCAAGACTGAAGAGATATTACTTTTGCTGATCAGTCTCGTCCTGGGCAGTTATCTGGGCGAAATGCTGCGTCTGGAGCAGCGCCTCAATATCGGGGCCCGCCGGCTGGAAAGACGCCTGGTCGGTAGTGAAAGTAACCTGGCCCAGGGTTTTGTCACAGCCAGCCTCATCTTCTGTGTCGGTTCCATGGCTATAGTCGGCTCGATTGAGAGCGGCCTGGCCGGTAATCACACCACCCTTTTCGCCAAATCTGTCTTGGACGGGGTCTTCTCCATCTTCTTTACCTCAACCATGGGTATCGGGGTGGCCTTTTCCGCCCTGGCAGTCCTCATCTACGAAGGACTCTTAACCCTCCTGGCCGGCCAGCTGCGCCCGCTCTTTGACAGCCAGGTCCTCTTGGAACTATCCGCTGTCGGTGGTGTCATCATCATGGCCATCGGTATCAACCAACTGCAACTGAAAAAAATGCGCATTGGCAACATGCTGCCAGCCATCTTCATTCCTCTAGTATATTACTTGTTGCTCAGGTTGTTCTAGCGGACAGCCGGAAAGGAAAGCTCCATGATAGCTAAAAAAATCCAGGAAAACATGCAAAAAGGCTCCATGATCCGCCAGATGTTCGAAGAAGGCAAACGCCTCAAGGAACTGCACGGACCGGAAAATGTCTATGACTTCAGCCTGGGCAACCCCGATTTAGAGCCACCTGCTGCTGTTAACGAAGCCCTGGCCAGATTGGTCAATCAGCCCCGGCCCGGCCTGCACAGCTATATGAGTAATAGCGGCCATGCCCATGTCAGGCAAACCGTGGCTGACCTGCACAGCCGCCTGGCTGGCCTGGATATACCAGCAGATAATGTCTGCATGACAGTCGGAGCTGCCGGTGCCTTAAATATCAGCCTCAAGGCCCTGCTCGATCCCGGTGATGAAGTCATCGTGCTGGCCCCCTTCTTTTTTGAATACCTCTCCTACATAGATAACCATGGCGGTGTGCCTGTTGTAGTCGCCTGCGACAAGGAAAGTCTCCTGCCCGATCTAAAGGCCTTGGCTGCCTCTATAACGGCTCGCACCAAGGCTATCATCATAAACTCACCCAATAACCCCTCTGGCGTCATATACCCCAAGGAGTCGCTTTTAGCCATCAATGAACTTTTACTCTCCCTGCCCCAGACTATTTATGTCCTCTCCGACGAACCCTATGCCGACCTGGTCTATGACGGAGCTAAAACACCGCCCACCCTGGCTTTTATCAAAAATGCCATCATCTGCACTAGCTGGAGTAAATCGCTCTCCTTACCCGGCGAAAGAATCGGCTGTGTGGTGGTCAGCCCCAACTGTACAGCTGCAACGGAAATCAGCCAGGCCGCTGTCTACTGCAACAGGATCCTGGGCTTTGTCAACGCCCCGGCCCTCTTCCAGGAAGTGATCGGCCAGGCCATTGCGGCCAAGGTCGACCTGGCCCAATACGAAAAAAGACGCGATTTGTTAACAAGCGTCCTGCAAGAGGCCGGCTTTAAAGTCAATCGGCCAGCCGGCGGCCTCTATCTCTTCCCGGCCTGCCCCGATCCGGATGACCAGGCCTTTGCCCGAAAATGCGCGGGCCAGCACATCCTGCTGGTGCCGGGCAGCGCCTTTGCCTTTGCCGGTTTCTTCCGCCTCTGCTTCGCAGTCCCCGAAAAAACCATCCTCGGCTCAGCCAAAGCCTTTCAAGCTATCGGGCAAAGCTATGGCCTGGTCTAATCTTGTGGCGTGACCACAACCAGTGCCCGCCCTTCCTTTAGGCTGACCGTCGCCTGGCCTCTTGGGGCCAGGCGATTGCTGACTCCCCTGCTGTCCCCGGCCAGCAAAGTGGCACCAGTCAGCTTATATTCCAGGCCAGTATAAGAAAGACCCGTGATCTTTTCACTAATCGCCAAAACAGAAACAAGCCAGGCCCCCGCCTGGCTTAAACTGATTTGGATGGTCTGACCGCCAACCAGGCTGTAGATGCGGCTTTGCCCGTCGCTGAGCAAGATAGCCCGGTTTTTTTCTGCCAGCCTGGCCGCCATTAACTGGGTGGCCAGGACATGGTCTGGCCGGCTGCCCAAAGCACCCAGGATGATAATACCTTGTTCCGGTTCGCGGGCCGGCTTACGCTCAATTGCCCGCAGCAGGGCCAGCTGGGCATCAGTCTCATCCTTAACCACCGGATGGCGCTCCACCGGCACACTGTGCTTGCGCAGCCAGGCCAGGGCCAGGTCATCGATCGAATCAAGGTCACCCAGCAGCAAGTCGGGCAGGATGCCCAGGCGCTGCAGGTGGCGGGCCCCGCCATCGGCACAGATAATATCATCGGCCTCCTGCAGCCAGCGGCTGCAGGAGCGATCATCCAGGATATCTCCAGCCAGGACAATTACCGAGAGCATAATCTCATTTGGCGGATGGCCTCAGCCGGATCAGCCTGACCAAAAACAGCACTGCCAGCCACAATCATATTGGCCCCAGCAGCCACATTCTGCTTGATGTTAGCCGCAGAAAGACCACCATCAATCTGCAGGTGGATGGGCCGGTCCTGGCTATCCAGCATCTGGCGCAGCCGCCTGATCTTATCTTCCATACCCGGGATATACTTTTGTCCGCCATAACCCGGATTAACCGTCATGAGCAGCACCATATCCAAAAAAGGCAGCACTTC
>CAZZGG010000064.1:0-14657 GCA_964654125.1 uncultured Oscillospiraceae bacterium | reverse complement strand
CAATCTGGTCCGTTTTCACCAGTTGGATGCAGAATGGGCCACACCCAACATCTTTCAATTTAAAAAAGGTGATCACCTGGCCGCTACCCGGCAATTTGATCCGCAAAGCCTGCAAAGGCTGGACTATCTCATCTATTGCCTGAAAGAAGCAGGCATTTACTGCTATCTTGACCTCCTGACCTACCGTAAATTTAAATCTGGTGATGGAGTAGAAAATCCCGCTGAACTAAAAAACGGGGCCAAGCCCTACAGCATCTTTTCCCGCCGCCTGATTGATCTACAAAAAGAATATGCCGCAAATCTCTGGAACCATGTCAACCCCTACACAGGCCTGGCCTATAAGGACGATCCTGTCTTTGTCCTATGTGAGATCACCAATGAATGTGACATGTTCCATCCGGGCTGGACATTTGAGGTTGAACCTTACTACAGCGAGCTGGTCGGCCAACTGAAAGCATGGCTGGAACAGGAAAACTTGACCTATCCAGTTGAGACAGTCAATTTTTCTAAAAACGATCCAATCATAACCCGTTTCAAGATGGCTATCCAGGAAAGATACTACCGGGAAATGATCGACTTAATGCGGGAAATCGGGGTCAAGATCCCCATAACCGGCACCAACTACAGCATCAATGCGGCCACAGCCATCAACCAGAAGCTGACCGATTTCGATGACAGCCATACCTATTTTTATAACTGGAGCTGGGGCGAATTCAGCAAAAAGCATGATTCCCGCGCCTTGGTGCACCAGGATCGCTCCTACTTTTGCCCCCTGGCCTTAAACAGCGCACCGGACCGGCCGTTTTTTGTCTCCGAGTGGGATGTGCCCTGGCCCAATGAATTCCGGGCTGACAGCTCCCTGCTCATGGCGGCAGTGGGCGCCCTGCAGGGCTGGTCCGGTTATGCCATCCACACCTACATGTACGCCACCAGAAGGGACCAGCAGGTGATCGGCAAGGAAATCTCTGCCAGCACCATCAATAATGTCCCATACCGGGAAGGTATCTTTGCCACCTGGAATGATCCGGCCAAATTTGGTCTCTTCTACCATGCCGCCCTGATCCTGCGCCGTGGTGATGTGGCGCGGGCAAAAAAGACCCTGGCCGTGGACTGCCAGGACCTGCTGGCCAGACCAGGCGATCTGCCGGCCCTGGCTCTGACTCCGGAAAAACACCGGCTTGGCCTGGTCTTTGACGGACAAAAGCATGGCGCCGATCAACTAATCGCAGTGACCCAAGAATTTGTTGACAAGCAAGCAGGGGAGGTCAGCTCTGATACTGGTGAACTCTACCGCAGCTGGTCCCGCGGCTTGGGCCGGATCGATACCGAGATGACCCAGGTCGTCTATGGCTTTTTAGGCCAGGCCGGTACCCAAAAAACGCGCGACCTGGAAGTCACAGTTGACAACGAATATGCCGTCATCGCCCTGTCCTCCTTAACTACTGCTAAAATAAGCAGTTCGGTCAATCTGCTCTTAACAACAGTTGGCCGGGCGGAAAATACAGGCTTTTTGCTGAATGCTGACAAAACTGAAGTACTGGATACGGGGCATCCCCCTATCCAGGTTGAGGTGATCAAGGCAAAAATAAGATTGAAAACAGACCAGCCCAACTTAACTGTCTGGTCGATCGGGCCAGAAGGATTTTTAACCGGCAGTATCCCCAGCCAGTATCAGGATGGTATTTTAAGCTTTGAACTGGGCCAGACCTGCCGCTCCATCTACTATCTGATCCAGGCTGAATAAGGCCTGGACCTAATAAGAAAAGAGGTAAACCCCATGGAAAAATTACTAGTCGGTTTTAGTGAACTGGACATCACTCCGCCAGCCCCGGTCACCTTGCTGGGCCAATTCCACACCCGGGTCTCCACCCATGTCGAAAGCCCCCTCTTCGCCAGTGTCATGGCCATGGAAAGCGGGGGCGAGGCCTTGATCATGTGCGCCTTGGACCTTTGCCTGGTCGAACTGGGCTTTGCCCAGCTGGTCAGGCAAAAAATCCAAAAAACCGATCCTGACCTGCCGGTCGACAAGATCATCTTCTCTGTCACCCATACCCACACAGGACCCAACTACTATAATAAGCTGGAAACCCTCCACGTGGCGGCCCGCTTCCTGCCTGATGATGTCAGCTTTGTCGCTGGTGCGGAAGAGCTGCCGCCCGAGGTCTGGGATGAAGAAAAATGCGGCGTCTACATGGCCGACAAAATCTGCCAGGCCATCATCAGCGCCTGGCAAGACCGTAAAAAGGCCTATCTGGCTCCAGGCTTTGGCCGGGCCGTCACCGGTCATAACCGCCGGGTTGTCTATGACGATAACACAGCAAAAATGTACGGCACTACTGAAACAGTCAACTTCACCAGCCTGGAAGGCGGCAATGACACAGGTATAGAACTGCTCTATATCTTTGACGAAGCCAAAAAGCCTTTAGGAGCCCTGGTCAATGTTGTCTGTCCCTCCCAGGTTGTCGAAGGCGAATACTACATCTCATCTGATTATTGGGGCAAGGCCCGTGACATCATCAAGGCCAGGCTGGGCAGCGGCTTTATAGTGCTGGGCCTGTGCGGTGCAGCCGGCGACCAGTCGCCCCGTGACCTGATCCGCCGCTCTGATCAGAAAAAAAGAAGAACCGATGTGGACATGCGCGGCCTGGCCGGTGCCCATGAACTAGGCAAGCGGGTTGCCACTGTCGTCCTGGACCAGTACCAGGCCGCCCTGGCTGAAACAACAGATGAAATCAAGCTGGCCCATGAAGTATTGACAATAGACTTCCCCCTGCGCCGGGTCAGCGGCAGCGAAAATGCAGCCGCCGAAAAAGCTTTCTATGACTATGTCAAAAACTCCGGCAAAAAAGTCTTCACAACAGGCGATATGCATGCCCTGCATATCCATGGCGGCATCATGGACCGCTACCAGGAGCAGCAAAGCACCCAGTTTTACAGCAGTGAGATCCATGTGGTCCGTGTGGGGGACCTGGCCATCGCCACCAACCCCTTTGAACTCTTCTTGGATTTCGGCAATCAGATCAAGGCCCTCAGTGCAGCCAGCCAGACCTTCATCATCCAGCTGGCCTGTGACTGCGGTGGCTACCTGCCCACACAAAAGGCAGAAGAAGGCAGCCATTACAGTGCCTATGTCAGTTCCGGCCGCACTGGCCATCAGGGTGGTGAACTACTGGTCCGCAAAACAGTCGCCAGCATCGATAAACTCTGGCAAGACTAAATAAAATAAAAAAAGGAGCATTACTATGCGTGAATTTGTCAGTTATCCCTTTTATTGGGATGAAGCACCGCTTGATATCTCCTTCGCCTTTGGCGCCAAAAGCCCGGCCGGCCAGCACGGTTTTCTAACAGTAAAAGGTGACCAGCTGGTCTTTGCCGATGGCACACCCGGGCGCTTTTGGGGCACCAACTTCAACAGCGGGGCCTGCTTCCCTGATTTTGACTACAGCGAGAAAACAGCCAGGAGGCTGGCCAGCTTCGGTGTCAATATTGTCCGCTTCCACCAGCTGGACTCAGAATGGGCCACGCCCAATATCTTCCAGTTCAAAAAAGGCGCCCGGCAAAAATCCAGCCGCAGCCTGGACCCACAAAGCATGGAGCGGCTGGATTACCTGGTCTACTGCCTCAAAAAAGAAGGCATCTACTGCTATCTGGACCTGATGACCTACCGTAAGTTTAAATCAGGTGACGGGGTGGAAAACGCCCTGGCCCTGGGCGACTCGGCCAAACCCTACAGCATCTTCTCGCGCCGCCTGATCGACCTGCAAAAAGAATTCATCAACAATATCTGGAACCACGTCAACCCCTACACGGGCCTGGCCTATAAAGATGATCCTGTCTTTGTCCTTTGTGAGATCACCAACGAATGTGATATGTTCAACAAGCGCTTTAAATTTGATGTTGAGCCCTATCACACAGAACTGGTCGACCTGATGGAAAAGTGGCTGGAACGGGAAAATCTGACCTACCCGGCCAGGGCAGCCAGCTTTCTAGAAGACGATGAGATCATGATCCGCTTCAAGATGGCGGTCCAGGAAAGCTATTACCGGGAAATGATCCAGCTGATGCGCGATATCGGGGTCAAGATCCCCATCACCGGCACCAATTGGGGTATAAATGTCGCCAATGCCCTGACCCAGAAGGTGACCGACTTTGATGACAGCCACCAATATTTTTATGGCTGGAACTGGGGTGAATTCGAAAAGGGCAACGATCCCCGGCCCCTGGTCAGCCAGGACAGCTCCTTTTTCTCCCATCTGGCCCTGAACTGCTCACCCGACCGGCCCTTTTTCGTCTCTGAGTGGGATGTGCCCTGGCCCAATGAGTACCGGGCGGACAGTTCCCTGCTCATGGCCGCCATCGGGGCCTTGCAGGGCTGGTCCGGTTACACCATCCACACCTACATGTATGCCACCCGGCGTGACCAGCAGGTGATCGGCAAGGAAATAAATGCCAGCACCATCAGCAATGTGCCCTACCGGGAAGGTATCTTCGCCACCTGGAATGATCCGGCCAAGTTTGGTCTTTTCTACCATGCCGCCCTGATCCTGCGGCGCGGTGATGTGGCCCGGGCCCAGAAAAACCTGGCCATTGATGCCCAGAATCTGCTTGATACTTCAGGCGGCATCCCGGCCCTGGCCCTGACACCCGAGCAGCACAAGGTCGGCCTGGTCTTTGATGGTCAAAAACACGCTGCCGACGAACTGGTCAGCAGCAGCACCCAGGTCGTTGCTAAAGCAGCCGGCGAGGTGAGAGCCGATACGGGTGAGATTTCCCGCAATTGGGCCCGTGGTATCGGCCGCATCGATACCGCAGCCACCCAATGTGTGTATGGCTTTCTAGGCCAGGCCGGCCGGCAAAAGACCCGCGACCTGGAAGTCACAGTGGATAATGAATATGCCGTCATCGCCCTGTCATCATTAACCGAAGCCAAGATATCCAGCTCCGACAACCTGCTCTTAACCACTGTCGGCCGGGCTGAGAACACCGGCTTTATGCTGAACGATGATAAGACCAAGGTGCTCGACACAGGCCGGCCGCCCATCCAGGTCGAAGTGATCAAGGCTAAAATCAGCCTGCAGACTGACCAGGCCAACCTGACTGTCTGGTCGATCGGACCAGAAGGCTTTTTCACCGGCCGCATCCCTTCCGAATATCAGGATGGCAAGCTCAGCTTCCAGCTGGGCGAGACCTGCCGCTCCATCTATTACCTGATCCTGGCAGAATAACAAAGATGCGAGGTAATACATGTCACAAGAACTCTTAATCGGCTTTAGTGAAATAGACATCACCCCGCCGGCTCCAGTCTTTTTGCTGGGCCAGTATGAAACCCGTATCTCCACCTATGTGGAAAGCCCGCTCCTGGCCAGTGTCATGGCCCTGACCAGGGGCGACGAGGCCGTGATCATGTGTGCCCTGGATCTGGTTGAAATAAAACAGGGCTTTACTGATCTGGTCCGGGCCAAACTAAAGGCCCAAGCCGCTGACCTGCCGGTGGCCAAGATCATCTTCTCCGCCACCCACACCCATACCGGGCCCAGCTACTATCCTGAAGCGGAAACCCTCCATCTGGCAGCTGATTTCTTGCCTGCAGGCTGCAGCTTTGCCGCCACAGAAGAGGAAATACCAGCCGATGTCTGGCCGGAAGATAAGTGCTGCGCCTATATCTCGGACAAAATCTGCCAGGCTGTCATCAGCGCCTGGCAGGGCAGGCAAAAAGGCTATCTAGCCCCGGCTTTCGGCCGGGCCGTGACCGGCCACTGCCGCCGCGTTGTCTATGATGATTTATCGGCCCGCATGTACCGCAGCACCTCCTCGGTCAATTTCCTGGGTTTTGAAAGCACTAGTGATTCGGGCATTGAGCTGCTTTACGCTTTTGACACAGACAAAAAACCAATCGGAGCCCTGGTTAATGTCGTCTGCCCCTCCCAGGTAGTCGAATCGGAATGCTATATCTCCTCTGACTACTGGGGCAAGGCCAGGGATAAGATCAAGGCCAAATTAGGCCAGGGTTTTACTGTCCTGGGCCTGTGCGGAGCTGCCGGCGACCAGTCACCCCATGACCTGATGCGGCCGGCCGCATCCAACAAAAGAGGCACAGAGCCGCGTATGGACAGCCTGGCCGGGGCCATCGAACTGGGCCGGCGGGTTGCCGGTGCTGTACTGGATAACTACCAGATAGCCCTGGCCGGGGCCAGGGCAGACCTGGAACTAAAGCACCAGGTCATGCTGCTGGACCTGCCCCTGCGCCGGGTGACCAGCCAGGAATATGAGGCAGCCCGGCAGGCCTTTGCTGATTATGTGCAAAAGGCCAACAAGCAGGTCTTTGACCTGCGCGATATCATCAATCTGCACCCCTATGCCGGTATCCTGGACCGGCAGCGGCTCCAGGAAAAAACCCTGGTCTACCCTAGTGAAGTCCATGTCGTACGTATCGGCAACATAGCTCTCGCCAGTAACCCCTTTGAGCTTTATCTGGATTATGGCAACCAGATCAAGGGCCTCAGCCCGGCTGACCAGACCTTTATTGTCCAGCTGGCTTGTGACTGTGCTGGCTATCTGCCAACCAAAAGGGCTGAAGCAGGCGGCAATTACAGCGCCTATGTCAGTTCAGGCTACCTTGGCTCTGCCGCAGGTGATCTGCTGGTGAGACAAACAGTAGCCAGTATCCGCAATATGTGGGAGGAAGACAATGAATAAAATCAAGATCGGCTGGGCCAGCCGAGATATCTCAACCGACAAGCCGGTCAATATACCGGGCCAGTTCCATATGCGCGTTTCCCAGGGCATTTTGGATCCTTTGACTGTGACAGCCCTGGTGATTGATAATGGCCAGGACCAGGTCATCTTCTTATCAGCTGACCTGGTCGTGATCCGCTCTTTTCTCTTGGATGAAGTGCGGGAGCAGGTCGAACTGCTTGATCCGGCCATTCCACTGGAAAAGATCCTCATGAATGCCACCCATACCCATGCCGGGGCCAGTCACTACCTGGACAAGGGCTGGACAGCCACCCAGACCGGCTCATCGACACCGCCGGTGGCTGATGTACCCCACAGCGGGGTGGAGGTGGCCTCCAGTGATGAGTACCGGGCCTTTTTGGCTAGTCAGGCAGCCGCGGCAATAGCCCAGGCCTGGCAGACCCGCACTGAGGGTGGTGTGGCCTATGGTTATGGTTATGCCGTGGTCTCACACAGCCGCCGGGTCATCTATTTTGATGACACCTCCAAACGGCCCGGTGAAAAAGCTAGCGGCTACCGGGTTAACGGCCACGGCGTCATGTACGGCAACACCAATGACAAAAACTTCAGCCACTATGAGGCCGGAGCAGACCATTTTGTCAATTTGCTCTTTACCTTTGATGCCAGCCAAAACTTAACCGGTGCCATCATCAATGTGCCGGCGCCTTCGCAAAACTCAGAACACGAATACCGCCTCTCAGCCGACTACTGGCACGATGTGCGCCAGTTGATCCGCCAGGAATTTGGTGATATCTTCATCCTGCCCCAGTGTGCGGCAGCCGGCGACCTGGCCCCGCGCATCCTGCATTACAAGGAGGCCCAGGCCCGCCGCTTCCAGCTCAAATATGGCATGTCCGCCCAGGAGACAGAACTGGCAGCCCGCAGGGATATCGCTGAACGGATCACTGCAGCTTTCCGCGAGGTCTATGCCTGGGCCAAAAATGACATCAAGACCGAACTGGAGCTGGCCCATGAGGTGGTGACAGCCCAGCTCTCCAAGCGCCGCATCACGGACGAAGAGCTGGCCTTTGCCAAAGAGCAATTGGCCGAGCTGGAAAAGCAGGACTTTAAGGAAACTGGCGGCACACCTTTGGAGCTGCTGAATTTTAACTCCCAGCTGGTGGCCCAGCGCGGCCGCTTTTCCCGCATTATCGACCGCTACCAGGTCCAGGACGCAGAACCCAAGCTGCCTATGGAGATGCATGTGCTGCGTATCGGTGAAATCGCCTTTGCCTCTAATCGCTTTGAACTCTATATGGACTATATGCACCGCATCCAGGCCCGCAGCCCCTTTATGCAGACCTTTGTCGTCCAGCTGGCCGGCACACCTGGTCCGGATGGCGGCACCTACCTGGCCACTGAGCGTGGTGTAGCCAACAAGGGCTACAGTGCCTGTCTTTTTTGCAATCTGGTCTCGCCTGAAGGCGGCCAGGAGCTGGTCGAACAGACCGTGACCCTACTGGAAAAACTTAAAGAGGGAAGTGGCAAGAATGGGAATTAACGAATTTAGGGCCGGTTGGTCCACGATTGACATTACTCCGGACCGGCCGATTTTTCTGGCAGGCCAGCTCTATCCCAGGGTCTCCCAGTATGTCCAGGATCCGATTACAGCCACAGCCTTTGCTTTCAGCTCCGGACCGGAGCAGGGCCTGATGCTTTCAGCTGACATGGTCAGTGTACCGGGACCGGTCCTGGCCCGGCTCAAGGACAGCCTGGCCGGCCTGGACGGCCTGCGTCCGGAAAGCATTTCCTTTTCAGTGACCCATACCCACAATTCAAGCACTTTTGGCAAGGAGAGCTACTGGCAAAGGACGTCTGATCTTTTTGGCGCCGACCTGATGCCAGAATTTGCTGTCCCGCCTGATATCCTGACCGGCCAGGAGGCGGAAGACTTCTTATATGAGCGCATCTTCCAGCTGGCCCGGTCAGCCTGGCTGGGCCGGAAAAAAGCCGGCCTCAGCAGTGCCCATGAATATGCCGCGATCGGCTTTAACCGCCGGCCCGTCTTTGAAAAAGACGGCGGGGAAGAAAGTATCATGTACGGCGATGCCAGCCGGCCTGACTTTATCCGTTTTGAAGGCACAGTCGACCATGCTGCCGACCTGCTTTATGTCTGGGACGAAAAGGGCAGCCTGACCGGCCTGGTCGTGATTATTCCCTGTCCGTCCCAGGTCTATGAGCTGCACCAGATGGTGACAGCTGACTATTGGGCCAGCACCAGGCGCCAATTAAAGGAAAGGTTTGGACCTATCTTCATCCTGCCCCTGTGCGGAGCGGCTGGCGACCAAAATCCACTGGATCTGGTCACCTTCAGCAAGGACAACCAAAAGACCCTGCCCATCTGGGCCGGCCAGACCAGGGAGGTAGAAAGAAACTTTGATCTTTCGGCCTGGTGTGACAAGATCGGGGCCAGGATTACGGGAGCGGCCAGCCTGGGCTACGAGGACGCCTGCAGCCGGATCAACTATTTCCCCCCGGTCAAGCATCTGGTCCGGCAGATCAGCCTGCCCTTGCGCCAGGTCAGCGCGGCCGACAATGAAGCTGCCCTGGCCCGCATTGCCGAGGTCAAGGCGGCCGGCCAGAGGCTGAGTATAGCTGAACTGGTCCGGCTGTTTGAGACACTCGGGATCATCAAGCGCTATCAGGAGCAGCAGGAAAGCAGCAGCTACAGCTTCACCAGCCATATCCTGCGGCTGGGCCAGCTGGCCCTGGCCACCAATCCATTTGAACTGTTTTGTGAGTTCGGCCTGCGCCTTAAAGCCCAGAGCCCGGCCCGCCAGACTGCTGTTGTCCAGCTGACCGACGGCAGCGGCGGTTATCTGCCCACCCATGCAGCTTTGGCTGGCGGATCTTATAGCAGTAAGCCGGCCTCGACTGCCTGTGGCCCTGAATCAGGTGACCGTTATGTAGAGATCAGCCTGGCGGCTCTCACTGAGCTGTTCTAGCAAAAGAAAGGAAAAAGAGATGCGTTTTACAGCTGCGGGAGACCTTTTGATCCTGCGTAACCTGCCCGCAGACGGGCCTTATGCTGGCTTTAATGAATTAAGAGATTTTATTATGCGGGGGGATTGCCGCTTTGGCAATCTGGAGGCCACCATCCACCGCTATGAGTGTCCGCCCAGCCAGCAAAGTGGCGGCAGCTGGGTCTGTGCTGACCCCAAGGTCCTGGCTAGTGTGCGCGAGTTTGGCTTTAATATGCTCTCTTTGGCCAATAACCACACTTTGGATTTTTCCACTTGTGGAGTGCAAAAGACCCTGGACTATGTGCGCGCGGCCGGCTTTTTGGCAGCCGGCAGCGGGCGCAACCTGCGTGAGGCGGCCCAGCCTGTCTATCTCGACACAAAATCAGGCCGCTTTGCCCTGATCGCCCTGACCACTTCCTTTATCACCTATGCCCTGGCCGGTGAGCAGTCAGCCTGGCTGCCCGGCCGGCCCGGGGTGAACGGGATCAGGACCAAGCCGAAGTACCAGGTGACAGAAGACCAGCTGGAACAGCTGCAAAATATCGCAGCTGCCTGCGGCATTAACCACTACCGTGATCTGAGCCGCAAGGAAGGCTTTGCCCCGGCCCTGGCCCCGGGCCAGTTTGAGTTTGGCGAGATTCTCTTCCAGGCCGGGCCTGCCGCAAAAGATTTGACTGAAGTGGTGGCGGAAGACTTAGAGCTCCTAGAAAAAATGATCTTTGAAGCCAGTCTCCAAGCTGATGCCACGCTTGTTTCTTTGCACGCCCACCAGCTGGGCGGGCCGGAAAAGGAAATGCCGGCTGAGTTTATCAAGACAATCGCCCGGCGGGCGATAGATGTCGGTGCAGCAGCTGTGCTCGGTCATGGACCGCACCTTTTGCGGCCGCTGGAGATCTATCAGGGCAAGCCGATCTTTTATTCCCTGGGTGATTTTGTCCTGCAAAATGAAAACATCAGCCGCGGGCCGGCCCAGTGGTTTAAAGCCCAGGGCCTGGCACCGGATGCCACCATGCATGAACTGTTTGCCAAGCGCTCGCTGGATTTTAGCCGGGGCCTTTATAGCGATAAGCGTATGTTTGAAGCTGTTGTACCCTATTGGGAGATGGCAGGAGGGAAGCTGACCCGCTTAGAGTTACTCCCGATTGAACTGGGCTTTGGCCTGCCTCATTCGCAAAATGGTTGGCCCAGGCCAGCAGCGCAAGCTGGTATTCTAGAGCGTCTGGCAGCTATGTCAGAGGATTACGGCACGACCATCAAAATAGAAGATGGTTTGGGCATTGTTGAACTTGATAAGACAAACTAATGTCATGACAAGAAGATGGGAGATCTGAATTGGAAAAGCAAAATTTACTAGAAGCAGTGGACCAGCCGCATCTACCGCCAGCTGCACCAGTATCCGGAGCTGGGTTTTGATCTGCCCCGCACCCTGACCCTGATCCGCCAAGAGCTTGATGAGCTGGGCATCTTTTATTCAGAAAAGTATGGTCAGAGCAGTATTGTGGCTATGATCAATTTTGGCTGTGAATTCACGATCGGGATCAGGGCCGATATGGATGCTCTACCCATTACTGAGGCCAATGATATTCCCTATAAATCCAAGCTTGCGGGCCAGATGCATGCCTGCGGCCATGATGTCCACACTGCTGTCCTATTAGCTACAGGCAAGCTCTTACAGGAAATGAAAGATGAGCTGGACTGCACTGTCAAGCTGCTTTTCCAGCCCAGTGAAGAGGGCCTGACCAGCGGGGCCTACCTGATGGTGGAAGACGATGTCATGGCCGGGATTGATCTAGTCATCGGATTACATGTGGAAACCAGCCTGGCCACGGGCCAGGTCGGGGTCTGTCCCGGCTTTTCCCAGGCGGCCAGCCGCAGCCTCAAGCTGACCTTTCAGGGCCAGCCCTCCCATGCCAGCCAGCCGCAAAAGGGTGCTGATGCCCTAGCCATGGCCATTAAGACCTATAATGAGGTCCAGCTGCTCTTAAACCGCGAGATCAGCCCCTTGGACCAGTATTTTTGTTCTTTTAATAAGCTGACAGCCGGTACCACACAAAATGTCACAGCAGCCCGGGCCGAGCTTTTAGGGACTGTGCGCTCTTTTAACCTGGCGGTCGACCGCCATATCATTCAAAGGATCAGGCAGATCGCTGAATTTCAGGCCAGATCCACCGGTGGCTCAGCAGAGGTCTGGAGTGATCTTAAATGCCTGCCGGTTTATAACGATCCTGAGCTAGCCGCCAGTTGGCAAAAGTCAGCCGCTAAGGTTGTTGGAGCTGACCAGGTTCATTTGCTGCCCCTGCGCCTATCTTCGGAAGACTTTTCCCAGTACCAGCGCAAGAGCCCCGGCCTGCTCTGGCGCCTGGGTGTGAAAAATGCCAAGATCAAGAGCGGCAATGTCCATAATGCTGACTTTTTAGCAGATGAGGCTGCCCTGGCCTATGGCTGTGCTGTCTTTGTCCAGTTTGTGCTCGATCATATGGATGGCCATTTAAGACCACCTGTGCAAGCTGAACTGGAAGGATGGCTTGACTAGTCATGGTAAGCGAAGTTCTAGTCGGCTTTAGTGAGGTTGATATCACACCTCCGGCCCCCGTGACCCTGGAAGGCCAGTTTCACACCCGGCTTGCGACCCATGTGGCTAGCCGTCTACAGGCTAGTGTCATGGCCCTGCAAGGAAAAAACGATGCTGTCATCATCTGTGCCCTGGACCTGCTCATGGTCCTGCGCGGCTTTACCGAGCAAGTCAAAGCCATCATTAAGGCAGAGGCAGCGGACCTGCCTCTAGAAAAGATTATCTTTACTGCTACCCACACCCATACAGCCCCGACTTACTATAAGAAGCTGGACTCCCTCCATGTCGCTGCCCGCTTCCTGCCGCAGCAGACTATTTTCCTTTCCGGTGACGAGGATTTGCCAGCTGACGTCTGGGACAAAACTAAATGTGGCGATTATATCGCAGCGCAAACTGCCCAGGCTGTGCTTAAGGCCTGGCGTCAGCGTCAGCCTGCCTGCCTGGGCCCGGCCTTTGGCCGGGCTGTGATCGGTCATAACCGCCGCTCTGTTTATACTGATGGCCGGGCCTTGATGAATGGCAGCCCTGAAGATGTGAATTTTGTCAGTCTAGAAAGTGGCAATGATTCAGGTGTGGAGCTGCTTTATATCTTCTCGCAAGCTAGAAAACCACTCGGTGTTCTGGTCAATGTTGCCTGCCCCGCCCAGGCTGTTGGTGGTGAATCTTTCATTTCTGCTGATTTTTGGGGCAAGGCGCGTGATCTGATCAAGGCAGAACTGGGCCCTGACTTTGTTGTCCTGGGCCTTTGCGGTGCGGCGGGTGACCAGCTGCCCCGCGACCTGATCCGTCGTTCTAAGCAGAGAAAAAGCAGCAGTGAGCCTAGTATGCAGACCCCAGCAGGTCTTCAAGTAATAGCCCAGCGTCTGGCTGGTGTCGTATTGGACAAGATCAAAGATGGTTTGGCTGAACTAGCAGAGCAGATCCATTTAAACCACCAGATCCTGGAGCTGGATTTTCCTCTGCGCCGGGTTAGCTGGCAGGAAAAAGAAAAAGCTGCAGCTGCCTTTGCTGATTATGTCGCAAACTCCGGCAAAAGAATCTTTGACTATAAAGACATCAGCTTATTGCATGAATCTGGCGGTGTTTTGGAACGTTTCCAAGAGCAGCAGAAGGAATTTTTCTACAGCAGTGAGATCCATGTCGTACGCATTGCTGATCTTGCTCTGGCCACCAACCCCTTCGAGCTCTTTTTGGATTATGGCAATCAGATCAAGGCCTTAAGCCCAGCAGCCCAGACTTTTATCATCCAACTATCCTGTGACTACGGTGGCTATCTGCCCACTAAAAAGGCTGAAATCGGCGGTCATTACAGTGCCTATGTCAGTTCAGGCCGGACCGGCCACGCAGGCGGGGAGTTGCTGGTCCAAAGGACTGTTGCCGGCCTGGATCAGTTGTGGTTAGAAAACAGGCCAGAGAAAAGCTTGGAGCCAAAGTAACAAGCCTTAAGTCAACTGCCATGTTCTTAAGCGCCAATTGCTTTATACCTTGCCTAGTGCGCCAGCCCTCTTACAGCGCACGGCATTGTCTTTATTTGCGAATTGTTTTGTGTAATGAACAATATAAGTCAGTTTATGTTCAGTTCAGTGGACAAAATGGCAATAAATGATCTAATGCAAGCAGTTGGGGGCTGATAAAGTGGATAAGTACAGTAATGCACTCAGACAGATTATCGTTGAGCGGATAGAAATGGTGCAAAGATTATCTGTCGTAGAAGCAGCCACCCGCAGCCAAGAGATAACTGCTTTGCGAAGGTTCAACAAATTTAAACAAACGGATAAAAATCTGATCCTCACTTTTGCAGAAGAAAATAACTAGGTGGAGGAGGGGATAGCAGTGCAGCTAATGCCAGTTTTTAAATGGCTGCTGGAAAACCAGTCGCCAGGCAGGGCTGAGAAAAATGACGGGGGATGCCAGCTTTGAGTGAATGCTTGCCTCTAAGACAGGTAATATTATAAGCCTTGCCGTCCCGATCTAGTCCTGGCCGATTACGCCAGGTTAGCAAGATAGCAGAAGGAGAGTAAAATTGGCACAACATAATTTACTAAGTTTGGTGGACCGGGCTTATGTCAGCCGCATCTACCGCCAGCTGCACCAGTACCCGGAATTAGGCTTTGATCTGCCCCGCAGCTTGGCCCTGGTCCGCCAGGAGTTGGATCAGCTGGGGCTGGAATACACGGAAGAATATGGCCAGAGCAGTCTAGTGGCCACAATAAATCCGGGCCATAAGTTTACGATCGGGATCAGAGCTGATCTGGATGCCTTACCCATCACGGAGGGAGTTAAGCAGTTAAGCAATATTTATAAAAATCTAAAATAACTAAAATATTTCATAGTTATCGTGTTGATTCAGCAACTGCTTGCGTGACGAACGTATGTTTGATATAATG
>CAZZGG010000063.1:0-15099 GCA_964654125.1 uncultured Oscillospiraceae bacterium | reverse complement strand
TTTCAGCATGGCGGAGCAGGTTTTGCACCAAGGGGTCCATCAGCTCCAGGTTGGGCATCACCTCACCCAGGCCCTTGCAACCCAGCTCCTTATAATGGCTGAGCAGGCGATCCAGCGGTGCATGAGGTGAATAGGACATGGCCCGTGGATCAACATTACAAAAGGCGGCCAGGCGGCTGGGATGCGCCTGGGCCATCTCAATCACCTCTTCATTGGTCTGGGGCAGATAGATCTCGGGGCTGACGATGGGCAGGACAATACCCAGCTCGATTTTCAGCTCATCATAACGGTCGATCAGCTCCTGGGCAGTGCAAAAGGGTAAAAAGGCCGGGACCGGCTTTCTATAGGCATGGGCATGGATATCAATAAACATGGCTTAGCCCTCCTCTTTAGCTCTTTGCAGCAGATGGATGGCATCCAGATGCAAGTAGCGGCATTCATTCAGGGTCGGTTTCCAGGGGGTTTGCATGTAGCCAAAAAGATGCTCCGGCCGGATAGTCTTTTGGCAATACTGGACCAGCTGGGGAAAGTTTTCCCTGCTAGCCCAGTTACTGCCGGTTGGCACCTGGTCATAGCCATGCTCGTCCAGGACGCTGTAGGCCCTGATATAACCGGCCTGGGCCTCATTATAATCAAACAGATTGTCATAGTACCAGTTACTTTGTAAAACTGAGCGGGGCATTTTCTTTAAAAAGTCCGCCTCATGGTGCCAGATCTTGTCAGACCAGACCCAGGCCCTGACATTTTGTTTTTCCACCTGGTCAATAAAAAACTGCAGGTCCCGCCACCAGAGATCACCATGCCGGATCACGGCATAAAGATGGTTTCTTTGATGCCCGATGGTCTCCTCATCCATACCCAGATGGAAAAAAGGCGGCTGGTCAAAGATATCGCAGACTTCCTCAATCAAATTGGCACAGACTTCATAATAGCGCCTGGTCGAAACAGCCCGGCTGTATTCACCCAGCCACTCATCGTGGGTGGCAGAAAAATTCAGTTTGGGGATGGGTAAAAGACCCTTGGCCCGGATGCGGGCCAATTCTTTTTTGAGCTGGTCCACTGGCCAGGAACCGGCCACAGCCAATTCCGGATGGCTTTCATACTGGACGCCTTCACCTAGGTCAATCACGACACAATCCGCACCGCTAGCAGCTAACTGATCGATAATCAGGTCCCAGACAGCCTGGTCCAGGCGCAGCCTGCTGCTGGCATTATTATAATCACGCGTTTGGGGCGCATCCTCTTCCCGCCACATGTTGTAACCCAGATGCATCAGGTAGGACCAGCCGGGACTTAGTTTTTTCTTCATAAAAACCTCCATTTTTTTTAAAGCAATCGGGCTTTTTGCATGGCTGCGACCAGGTCTGCCAGGGGCAGGCTACTGGCCAGATATTGGCGGCCGGCTACCGGCAGGCGGCAGGTCTTGCTGTCACCTGTAAAATCAAGCGCTGCTCCATCAATTTCAGCCAGAAGGCGAACCTTGTCCCGGGGCAGATCAAGCTCCAGCATCCCGCTGCCGCTGGCATGCCAGAAGACCAGGTAACTTTCTCCCTGGCGCCTAAAGCCAAAGGCCAGGATATCACTGCCGCCGGCAGCGCCTTTGATCTGGTCATAAGGCACCAGCTCAAACTGACCGGCCTGGTTGATTAAGAGGGTGTGCTCCTGGTCCAGATTTTGCAGTTCCTGCTTGTGCGCGTCTGTCAGCCAGTTGGTCTGTCTGACTTTCTCCCAGCGGCGCAGTACTTCCAGGATGTCATCTGTGCGGGGATGGGCTTTAAAATCAGCCATCTTTTCCATCATGGTGACAGGGCAGTCCCAGGCTGCTGCCCGGCTGGTGCCGAACTCATACATGTCGGCCTGGGTGCCGGGTGCCCAAAAACCCCACCAGCCGAAGTTGAGCCGGGTGAAGTCCTGGCGCATGCGCGGGGCCTGCTCACAGGGGTATTTGCGGATCATATCCTTGAAGATCTCTGGAGCGAAGATATCAAAGGCGTTACCACCGCTTAAGTGGTGCCAGCTGAAGTGGGCCTTGGCCGCACCTTCGGTAAAGAGCGGCTGGGTGGCCAGTTTTTTAAGGACCCGGTACTGGGCATTAGGCACATGATATTCAAAGGGGGCATTGGTCGCTTCGGATCCATCAAAATAAATGAATTCAAAACCTGTATCATAGGCAGCGGCGATTTTTTCGGCTACTTCATCCTGCAGGCTGGAATTCTGGTTGGCATGGACACTGCCGCCACCAAATTCACTGACATCCAGGATACCGCCGATCAGGCCCAGGGCATGATCGAGCTGGCCAGTGCCGTATTCAGCGCGGGTCAGGCCGGTAAAGGTGTAGGGTGGCTCTTTAGTAAAGCCGCTGTAAGCAATCAGTTCACCGGCAAACTTGAGGATGCGGCAGCGGTCAGCCAGGGGCGAACCGGTCGGGTCTTCTTCAACATACAGGATAGTGTCATCTTTTTTAAGAGGCCTGGCCAGGGTAAAATGTTTTTTCAGGTTGAGGCGGTGGTCAGCAACTGGTGTGACATAGCGGCTCTCCACACCGATGTGCGAGTGGAGAAAATGGAAGCCTGGCGTGATGCCAGCCGCCTTTATTTTGGCCAGCAGCTGGACCAAGTCAGCCTGGCCATTGGGAAAGTGCTCATTATAGTCATAGTTGCCGTTATAGCGGTAGGAGCCCTTTTCCTTGAAAATGGCTGGGTAATAGATCAGCATGCAGGAAAAGCCGCCTTTTTTGGCATAGGCCAGGTGTTCATCGACATTGGCCAGGTTGATGGTGCTGGTCCAATAAGAAGAGCGGTTGATGATGGGATTACGCCTGCTCTTGACTCCGGCCGGCAGGCCGAAGTCTTCTTCCAGGCCGGCAATGACATCCAGCAGGAGGTCAGTGGAGCTGACAATCAGGGCTGCCTGGCAGCCCAGCAGCTGGATGTCTTTTTTGGCATCAGCAGTCATGAGCCGCCAGCCCGGGCGTTTTTGGCTGTCTATCTTGGTCTGGGGCATGGGGGCCAGGACATTGACTGCCACCTCCTCATCAAAGGAGACATTCAGCCAGGCGCCAAAGTTTTGCCTGTCCTTGACTGGCAGTTGCAAAAGGCGCAGCTCCAGAACCGGCGGTGCATCCATGTTGAGATGGCCATAGTCGTCCGGGCCGACTATAAAGTCGACCAGGGTGAAGGCAAGATAGTCTGCTTTTTCGCTAAGTTCAAGTACTGCTGAATATGGGGTCAGTTCAAAGCCGACGATCAGGCGCTTGCCTTCCCGCCTGATCCGGTTGGCCTGGAAGCTGGTCTCCTTATTGGGATGGGCCAGTTTGATCTCATTGTTGTAAGGCCTGGCCTGGGTCACCGAAAAGAGGGCGATGGCCTGGTCTGTGACCAGGCATTCCTGGCCAGTGGCCTTGTGGACCAGGCTTTTAGCCCGGCAATCAGCTCCGACCAGGAGGCGGAAGCTGTTATTTTCTAAAACAAGGTCTGCTTGAGTTTTTACCGTATTCATAATCTTACTCCTCATCGTATTGCAGGGCTTCCAGATAAACTGGCAATTCAGATTCCAGTACCCGGCCCACCTGGCGGATCTTCCACTCCAGATGCGCCTTGTCACACATATACTCCATGCTGGGTTCCCAGCCCAGGCGGGAATCAGCTTCAACCAGAGGTATGGTGGCCTGGGCATTGGCAATCTCAGCCTGGCCGATTTGCTTGAGCCTGGCCACAGCCTTACGTACCTGGTCTGCACTGGTGGCATTCATGAGCTCTTGCTTGGCTAGATACCAGTATTTCACATTGACTGTGGTCTGAGCGCAGTTACTGATAAATTGGCCTAACCGGGCCTGGCCCCGGGCGATGTCTTTGAGATCATGTGGCAGCTTATCAGCCAGGTCGGCCAGGCTGGCTGCCCCTTGGGCAAAACGGTCACGCATGGTCTTGCTGTATTCAATCTCAACCGGCAGACGGAAGGAGAACAAGGAGCAGCGGCCGTTGTCACTGGCCTGGTAACGGGTGTTGACAATCCTTCTGCCAAACATGGCCTGGGGGGACTCGGGCAAGCTGACATCAGCGTTTAAAACCAGCGGATAGGCCGGCCCGATCCGGAAGGGGCCATACTGGTCCTCGTTGGTGGACAGATAGTGCTGGATGCCTTCTGTGTAGAGCTGCCAGGCAGCCAGGGCCTGGTCAGCCCACTGCCCGGTGAAATCGCGCCGGGCCAGTTCCACTAGGGCCTGGTCCGGATCCTGGCCAGTGAAAGAGGCCTTGGCCAGTTCACTGATAAAGGAGGGCCAGAAGCCGAAATGGTGCGATTCCATCAGGCCGCAAAGACCATATTTTTCGCGGCATTCCAAAATAGCCTTGTGGCGGCGCAGCCATTGGCCCGGCACCGGCTCATAAGGAATCACACCGATATCCCAGGTCAGGCCGCCGGTGTTGACCATGGAGTAAAGCCGGATGTTTCTTGCCTTGGCCTTTTTGGCTTCGCTTAAAAAGTACTGGCCCGGTCCGGGGAACATGAGGGTGTAATCAACGCAGGTGCTGGTCACTGAACCTGTTTTGACTTTTTCGAACATTTCAAAGGTGACCAGCAAGGAAATATCAGTGGGCAGCTTGTCCAGCAGGGCCAGGCGGTGTTCTTCGGCGACATAGCCCCAGTTATAGGTCCAAAAGACAATATCGGCATCTTTTTTATAGCGTCTGACGCTGTCCCTGACCAGGCTGAGCCACTCCGGATAATCAGAACAGGGCCACCAGCCGGGGCTGGGCTTGGTTTTAGGCAAGCCATCCGGGCTGGGTGTCTTGTAGGACATACCGGTGGTGTTGGGGTCACGTGAGGGAAACTCAACTGATTCACCAACCATGACAATGCCCTTGAAGGCCGGACAGGCCTTGAAGATGGAGCCGTAGACTTTATCATAGTAGGCATCAGCTCCAGGATCAGCTGGATGGAGTTTACTGACCAGATAGCTATAGACATAGACATCCAGGCCAAATCCGGCTGCCCGCCAGCAGAGCTGATTAAAATCCAGGTAGCCGTAGGGGGTGGTGTCAACATCCTTGACAAAGACTAGGATGGCGTCCAGGCCAGCGTGGGCAATGGCAGCCAGATGGGCATCAGGGTAGTCGTCCAGACCATAGCCGGAGTGGATCATGCGGGGTGAAAATAAGGGTTTTTGGCGGGTCTCCCCCCGCACCAGATAAGGGGCCCGGCGCAGATTGAGCCGGTCTTCTAAATAGATTGAACCCTGGAAAGCCCCGGCGCTGTCATAACCGCAGATGGTGATGTTTTCCTGGCAGTCGAGTAAAAAACCGCGCGGCCCCTCCCCTTCCAGGAGCTCAAGGCCGGGCAGGTCCTGGTGGGTGGCCAGGATTATGTTGGCCTGGCCGGGAGAACTGAAGTCTGCCCTTTGCTTGACACAAAGGTCCAGTCCCAGCGAAACCGCAAAATAATCCTGCAGGTCGCGGGCTGCCTGGCGGATGACCCGGTCAGCATCTTTTTTGATCAGGATGGCAGTATTTTCGCCAAGGACCAGGTCAGCCGCTTCGGGTTGGACCTTATAGTCACGCCGCCCGGGCCGGTGGACCTGGAGCATTTTTTTGCGAAAGTCATAGTTATTTTCCACTGGCAGATCAGTCTCCTTTCAGCTGGATGAGCTGGTAGCCCGTGATCTGGGGCAGCTCTAGTCTGGTATAGCCGTCTGCTCCAGTGCTGACTGGCAAAGATTCACGCTCAGGTAAAGTTTGCGCAGAGCAAAAACTGCCGCGCAGCCAGACCTGGCCGCCGGCTGGCAGGACATCGTGTTCTTCAATGATATCCATCTGGCCGCGCGGTTCAGGCCTGGTCACCTTGACATGTAAAAGGCTGTAAGTGTCAGCTTTGGTGACGCTCAATCTGGCGCTGGAAGGTAAGCCAGCTGTCTTGATGAGCGGCTGGGGCAGGAGCTGCTCCAGGCACTGGCGCACCAGCAGTTTATGGGCATAGGGAGCGGCTTCGTGGTAGCTGCTAAAGACATCAAAGCCGATCTGGCAGATATTGCCGGCTTTATTAAGGGCGGCTGCAGCATAGCCGTCGGCCTTTTGCGGCGGTAGGTAATAATAAGCGTGAAAGCCGTCCCAGTGGCGGTCAAAGTAAGCCTGGACCCGCTCAGCCAGGGTTTTTTCACCTTTAAAGAGCAGGCTGTGTTTACTGTAGCTGGCATAGTCCATGTCAGCTATCTTGGCATCGCTCGTGTCTTTTAAGTGAAAGTAGCTAGAACCGCCTGTGTCCAGGCCGTCCAGGCAAAAGTCCCATTCTTTCAGGGCAAAGGCATCTCCTGCCTGATTTAAGGCTGCCCGGCCTGAGGCCAGGACTTTGCCGCCTCTTGCTAGATGGGCAGAGATCTGCTCTTTGAGGCCGTCTGTAATATTTAGCTGGTCGGCCAGGATGATGAGCTGGTAGCTTTGCCAATCCATGTCTTCGTTTAAGATATCAAAGGGCTGCTTTAGTTCGCCCAGCATGATGGCCAGGCCGCTGTGGCTTTTATGCAGCACTCCCCAGTCCGGGCTGGAGAAATCTTTTTCCCGGTCAACAATGACAGCTATATCAGCCTGGTAAGTGGCCGGGTCGGTATAGGGCTCAAGCTGCTTGATCCAGCTGTTCAGCTCAGCTACTGTCTGGTAGACAGCTGGCTCCAAGTTTTTAGCCGGATGCATATGGTCGCCGACAGAGACGCCTACTCCAGCTAAAAGAGCGTCATAATAGTCATTTTCCAAGGAGGCCTTGCTTTTAAAGCCGCCAAAGTCGCCCCAGCTTTTTTGGAAGCGGCCGGTCATATAAAGGACTGTGTCCTTGATTTTTCTGGCATAGGCGGCATACTGGGCGAAATAGTCATAGCCCCAGCTGGCTGGCAGACATTCTATTTCGATATGGCTGTTGAGATCCTTGGCTAAATAATAATGGACTCCGTTATAGATAGCCTTGCTGCCGGCTGGCAGGAGGTCGGCTGTCTCCTGGCAAAACTCCATGATGCTGTCCTGCTGGAACTGCAGATTGGCAGCCTGGTCGTATTCATCGATACCGCGCGAGCGCATTTTTTTCAGGCAGTAGTGGCAAAAGCAGGGTTCTGTGACAATACAGTCAAAAAAGTAGCCGTCCGGCTGATAGGCGATCACTTCCTTAAGCATGGCGAAGTGGTAGGCCCTGTATTCGGGATTGTTGTAGCAGAGGGTGCGGAAGAAATTGGCTGTGCGGTCGCCGCGGATGACCCGGCCTTCCAGGTCCAGACGCAGCCAGCCCATATGGCGGGAGGCCTGCTCGTGGTCCAGGCCGACATTCATGTAGGCACTGACCCCGATGCCCAGCTTGCGGCATTCACGCAAGAGGTCACCGAACATGTCGCCTTGCATGTCAGGATAGGGTATGCCGGCCTGGGATGGATAGTAGGCAAAGCCCAGGTTACAGCGGGCAAAGGCGTTGATATAAAGGACATGGGCATCGGCCAGGGTCTTGGCAAAGACAGCTGCATCCCATGCTTTGCCAAAATCCCTGATGCCTGGCATGGTGTGGAAATCTATGTGGACAGCGCGTTTTAAGGCAGGCATGATTTTTCCTCCTGTTTTTAAAAAGGTGCGGCAGCTTTAGCTGCCGCACCCTTGTTTTGTTAAAATGCTTATTTGATTCTTTTTTGGAGATCCTGGAGGGAGAGGGCGATCATTTTCTCGCCCAGTTCAACATTGGCATGCTTGGCACTTTGGATGTACCAGGCATCGCTTTCACTGAGCCGGTCCAACTGGACTGCTTCCGGCAAAAGGGCTGCCAGGATGGAGCATTCGAATTCTCCGGCATGGTCATAGCCGCTGGCATCCTGGGCTGCCGTGCTCATACAGGGCAGGACAGTGATCCAGTTGAAGGGATTGTCATTTTGGTCCAGCTGTTCATAGTAGGCGGCATTTTCATTGTCGCCCCACCAGGCCAGGCCGCGTTCTTTTTCCAGATAGGCCATGGTCACCTTCTTGCCGGCTTTCATGCAGGCCAGGGTCATGGGCATGAGACTTTCTTGCTCATACTGGTGGTGGACGACCAGGTAGATGTTGCGCCAGCCGCCCGCCAGCAGTGACTGGAGGATGGAAGTGATATAGTTTTCAAAAACATCGACATCAACATGGATGGTGTTTTTTTCCGGCCCGGCTACGGCGTAGCTGGCCACGCCATACCAGACAGGCGGTGCAATGACCATCTCCTTGTCGGCTGCCAACCTTTCCAGCAATCCGACCGCGATCTGGGTGTCACAACCCAAAGCGCAGTGGGGACCGTGGTATTCGATGGTGCCGACCGGGATGACCAGGGGCACCTGACGGGCTTTTTTATCTTCCAGTTCCCTGGGCAGGCCCATTTCCAGTTGCATGGCTTTCGCCTCCCTTTAACTTAAAAGTCCAGTTCGTAGATTTCGCCGATCGGGGCTGAGAGGCTCTCAGAACCGTCCTTGGTGATGACAACGCCTTTTTCCCAGCGGATACCGAAGGTCGGTCCGGCAACAAATGTGTCAACCTGAAAGGTCATGTTAGGTGCCAGGTCATAGGTGGAGCTGGTCTCCATCCAGGGTGCCTCGACTTCGATCATACCAATACCATGGCAGGGGCCATAAACAAAGTTTTCGCCAAAGCCCTTGTCCTGGAACATCTTGAGGTAGTCCTGGGCGATCCGGGCTGCCGGGATGCCGGCCTTGAGCTGGCTTTCGGTCCAGCGGTGGGCTGCCAGGCCAAATTCAACTATACGGCGCTTTTCAGCAGTCAGTTTACCCATGCTGACAGGATAGCCGATGCTGGGTGAATAGCCATCCACCTTGGCGGACAGGTTGAGCTGGACAATATCACCGCGCTCAATGGTGCGGTGGGAGGCGCGGGAGATGGCATGGCTGGTGCTCTTTTCGCTGAAGACATACATGGGCAGGCCTTCGTATTCAGCACCGTTTTCATAGATGACCCTCTGGGCCACGCCGACCATCTGCAGTTCAGTGACGCCAGGCCTTAAGTTGCGGCGCACTTCTTCCATGGCCAAGTTGGTGATGCGGAAACCTTCGCGCATACAGGCTAGCTCATTTTCACTCTTAATCATGCGCAGTCCCAGCATGATATCAAAGGCGTCAACAATTTCAGCATCGGGATAACACTCTTTGAGGCCTTCCATCATGACGACGGTGGTGTCGATCATGCTGCAGACACCGATCCGCAGTTTGTCACCGGTGACCCCGATAGCTTTAAAGATATCACGATAGGTATTGGGCTTAAATTCAGGATAGGCTGGGTTGGCTGACTCGCGGTAATAAAGGGCTGGGAATACCTTGTCGATGTGGCCGACATCGGCAGCAAAGCGGACGCTTTCCGGTCCGCAGATCAGGGCAGCATCGCCTTGGGCGGAGATGGCTACGCCAGCTCTTTCGAACAGGGGCCAGAAGCCGGAAAAATAACGGGCATTGGCATAGTCGGATTCGGTCGAGTTGACCAGCAACAGGTCTAGTCCTCTTTTGGCTGTTTCAGCAGCAGCCTTTTTGATTCTGGCCTGATACTCTTCGTGCGGGATACGTACTCTGCTCATAATGTACTCCTTTTAAAATATGCTTGATTTAAGCTTTGCGGGAACGTTATTACAATTACTATTATAAACTAAAGCAGGTAACTGTCAACAAATCTCTTGCAGTTTAGCTAGATATATGCTTTTGTTGCCAGCCGGATTGTTTAAAATGCCAAAAATACCAATCAGCAGCTGATTGACCTAGTTCTGGCAAAGTGTTAACTTGTTGATAGAAATTATAGCCGATAAGTGGCAAAGGAGTGTTTTTATATGGAACAGGTGACGATCCAGCTGCTTCCGCAACAGTTCAGAGAAAAAGAGCAAGTGCTGGCCAGCAGCGGCAGCCTTAAGGCGGTGGCTTTCCGTTATACCAGTGGTGTTTGCGGTCTGAAGCTGCAAAATAAATATGGCGAGCTGGTTATGCTGCCCTTCCAGGGCCAGCAGATCTGGCGGGCCAGCTTTAAAGGGACTGACCTGACCATGCAGTCTGTCTTTCCGGAGCCGGAAATGACAACCGATTATTTGGCCACCTATGGCGGCTTTTTGATTCATTGTGGTATGACGGCCATGGGTAACCCGGGCCCGGAAGACAGCCATCCCCTGCATGGCGAATTGCCCAATCTGGCCTATCGTGATGCCAGGCTTATTCTGGGTACGGAAGACGGCCGGCCCTATATTGGCCTGACCGGCAGCTGTGAGCTAAGACAGGCATTTTCGATCTATTACCGGGCCGAGCCTCTGGTCAAGCTCTTTTTTGATGCCACCACAGTTGACGTCAGTCTTAAGGTGACCAACCTGCGCGCTTTGGATCTGCCTTATATGTATCTTTGCCATATTAATTTTTTACTGGTGGAAGGCAGCCAGCTTTTTTACAGTGCTCCGGCGGACAAAGAGCATGTCCGAGCTCATCTGACCATACCGGATGATCTGGCCCCTGAAAAGGCCAAAAAGCTGCAAGATTATATCCTGGCTTTACAAGATGACCCCAGCCTGCATGATCTGGTGGATACGGCCAAACAGACCTATGAGCCTGAGGTTGTTTTTACGGTTGACTACCTGGCTGATCAAGCCGGTTGGGCCTATACCATCCAGGAACTGCCCAGCCAGGCGGCCTTTTATGTTGCCCATCGCACAGCCGAGCTACCGCTGGGCCTGCGCTGGATAGCCAAAAGTGATGTTGAAGCTGCCATGGGCATGGTCCTACCAGCCACTGCCGAGCATTTCGGTCTCCACCAGGCTAAAGCCAAAGGCCAGGTTAAAACACTAGCTGGGAACAGTTCTGTGACCTTCCAGATGCAAGTAGGTTACCTGGATAAGGAGGAGAGTAAAAAGGTGAAGGATCAGATAGAAGCTATTTTGTAAGAAAATATGGCTTGCAGGTAAAATGAGAACAATAGCCTAAGCGAAAGGCCAGTCCTTTCTCTTAGGCTATGAAATTTCGACCATAAATCGCTCTATTAGGTTTTATACGCCAGTAAAGGGATCCATATCTTTGATATTATGAAAAACTGATTTTTGTTCTCCTTTATATTTTTCGGCTAGGTTTCTGGCGTTTGCTATTGCTTTTTCTACATCACCCACATGTATAATTTTTCGCATCAAACCATGGCTGCCTTTGCGATATTGGCAACCAAGATGGTGTGATAGGCGCTGAAATATTTCTCTTTTATCTCTTGACTGACAAATAATACTTTGTACACAAGGGGGTGCATCACAATCAAAAGCAAGTAGTTTCTCATACAATGAAAAACTACGAACAAAATCTTCACCTGCGTTTAATTTTTCAGCATAGTTCAGAACAGTCTGAGCATTACCATTTGCGACTCTAAAACGATTTCAATATTATATATTTACTAGTCTTGTTAATAATCTCTGCAAAATAATCAAAATAGTATTTTTCGGTCTTCCCTTCACAGATGATAATAATTTTACCGAGATGGGTCGATTTTATCTCTACCAGACGTTTAGTTGATAATTTAGTTCTGGCCATGCTGCTCTCCTCATTGTATTTTTTCGATCTGATCATACTGAAAAACAGGTATAGCACCATATTTGCCTTGGAGATACTCTTTGTTAAAGGTGGCATCTTCACGAACTCTCAAATCAGACAGAGCATAAAGGCTTGATTCGCCATATTTATTTTTGTCGACAAAGTATATTTCGTCGCGCCGAAATTGGTCCTTGTTGAGAAGAGACAAATCGTGAGTTGTGAAAATCAATTGTGCTTTCTTATTTTTGCTGGAACAAAAGATATCAACAATCAATTTTGTGATTAGCGGATGTAAACGGGCTGATAACTCATCAACAATGAAGACACCACCCGTTTCAATCAGCTCTACAATATTCTGAATATAGGCTAAAAAGCGCAAAGTACCATTCGATTCCTGAAATAGTTGAAAGGTTTTTTCAGAAGCAATGTTACCAACATCATCATATACATCGTGAACCGTCCTTATAACTAATACTTCGTTGCTTTTACCAGTATTATCATCAACAACAAGCTCGGATTTTACATCTAGTTTTTTTATGCCCAGATCGATCAAAGCAAGATACTTTTCAATTTTCGTACGATAATCCAGATCTGTAACCAGCCTGTTAGAAAGACCAAAAGATCCTGCTAGCCCTTTCACTGTTGATTCGAAGAGTATTTCACTATAAACATTGAAATGCTGGCTGAAAAAGCTTATGAAATCATCAAGAACAAGAGTTCTGGCTTCCTCAGCCAAAAAATAGTCCAAAACTGAGATATACAATCTTTCAGCTGGAATTTTCTGATATGGTGCTAGTAATTTCTTATATTGACTTCCAAAACTCAATTCCAGTCTATGTCGTTCAAAGACCTTTTTTTCTGATATATAAAGCCATTCTTCTAAAAGCTCCTTATCAGTGGCTTCAAAGCCGTATTGGATCTGTTTGCCATTAATGACAAAGATGATTTCAAATTCCGAAGCTTCGTTTTGATTTTCAATCAATGCGAAAGGCTCTAGTTTTGGTTTGCGTTTGCTGAATTTTTCTTGCATCTTTTCTGGTTGTTCGACAAACTGAGAAAAAATATATTGCCCAAAAAAATACATAGCCGAAACAAAATTTGACTTACCTGATGCATTTGCCCCATAAAGCACAGCAGCTTTTAATAAGCTGACCTTATCATTAACAGCAATAACGTGGGAAGGGTGTTGTGTGTATGCGCTTGCCCGTAGATCTAAAACAGTCTCGTTTTTAAAGGACATGTAATTTTTAACTTTAAACATGAGTAACATTATTATCACCATCCTCATCCTAACAATTTAATTGTAGTTGATAAATGGTATTAATTCAACATATCTACGATTATTTCGTATATTTATGATATCCAAACTTAATTCTCTGATTATTTAACGATTATATCCGAAAATTTCGCATCCTGTAAAAAGGGTTAACAGGTTAAGGCACAAATTAAAAGATAAATTGGCCCTGCCAATAATGGAATTCTTTAGGCTCAATTCACATTAATTAGTGGCTCGGTGCAATTGCTCCGGTAATTCACGAGTTCGAAGTTGAGTAGCCCCGGTGAATCTCACCCCGAGGCCCTCCTGCGAGTAAGCAAGGGGTGTTTCACCCCAAGCCCCTCTTAGAACAGTGCATGAACCTCTCGATTCACACGGCTCCCGCTATCCCATCGAAGGCAAGTAGCCCTTCTGCCAATGCACAAACAAGTTCGGTTGCTTTGTGGCAACAATTCTGAGCCATTCCAGTGATCTTCTCATGCTATTATGCAATTTCCAATATTTGAACCTTGCCCATCTTGCCAAGGTTTCGTTAAAACAATCCGCATCACCCGCTTTGCTGAGCCACAGTATCGTCCATAGTAATTAAACCAGATGCCATGGGCATGGCCCTATCAGCCACTGCCGAGCATTTCGGTCTCCACCAGGTTAATGCCAAAGGCCAGGTTAAAACACTAGCTGGGAAGAGTTCTGTGACCTTCCAGATGCAAGTGGACTACCTGGATAAGGCGGAGAGCAAAAAGGTGAATCATAAGATAGAAGCTATTTTGTAAGAAAATATGGCTTGCAGGTAAAATGAGAACGACTCCTTATGGAAAGGCTTGGCCTTTCTCTAGAGAGCTGCAAAAAAATATCTAACCTTGATTAAACAAGATGCCCCTGGGATCTATCGTATTTGTGGGGGTATTAGACTGTTAAGTAATGGCAATGATATGCAGCAATCAGCTCTTATATGTCAATTATCATCGTAATGTCCTTTGCATTGAGCTAGCTCAAATGCATTATCCGTTAATTGTTTTTCTAGCTTGCCTCTGCCAATATGTCTAATCTTTCCTTGCTGTTTCGGTAAAATTTATCTGCATTTTTCCATTTCCTGTAAGTCTTCAAAGGTTTTCGTGATAACCTTCCCCTCACTAGCTTCCTTGATAGATTTTATAAGTATTCTCATATTGGCTTCGCTAAGAAACGGATCCACTTGCGTAGTTATTTCAAAAGGTATACCACCTTGATGGACACATTGTCGAATAAAAATACTTAAAGCATCTGACATGGTTAAGTCCATTTTCTCAAATAAAGCTTCAGCTTGTTTTTTTAGATTACCATCGATACGAAAGTTAATATGAGCTATGATAACCACCTCTTTCGTGCATATTATGGTCTTGCGTCTATATGTTGCCATTGTTGTATGTTTGAGTTTTCTCAATTTGTTCTTGACTTGCTCAAAATGTAGCAACAGCCATACTTCGCAAAGACTGTTGGAAATAAGAGGGCCATATCCTTGTTTAGAGTAATATAACCACCCTATCCTTGATCTATAGGGGTCAGAAGACTCATATACCGCACTAACAATGTTTTAACAAACTATTTTTTTAATATATCTAGTGTTTTTACCTGCCCCTATTTTTTTAATAAATCCTTCACCAAGCATTTCTTTTATTATATTTATTGCATAGGAAGATTTTACTCCCATAATTCTTTCCACATCTTTTCTAGTGATTTCATTTTGTTCCTTAAATAGATTTACAATAGGCAGGTACTTTTGGTCTATTCTATCCTGTTCTGAGTTATTGCTAGGTAAAACTTCCCTGTTCAAGTTAAACAAAATAACTCTAAAAGCCCCTTGGGCATTTTCGAAGACAGGCTCTAGGCTTGAATTTTCATAGCTGGAAATTATTTTACTAATACCTGTTCCATAGGCTTCTATCAATTTTAGCCTGTAAAACAGGGCTGCCAATTTTTCATTTCTTGCTTGTGATGCACCCATTCTAATAGCTGCCATAGATAAACCTGCCACTAATCCACCTAGGGAGATTATTTCTAATCGATCCGAAAATAAATTAATAAGTGTACTTCCGCTAAAAGAATAATCTCTATGAACTAAGGCATTTAACAAGGCTTCTCGAATTGCATCTTCTGGATAATCTCTTGCATCAACTCTCATTAAATCATGAAAACTGGCTTTTGTTCCGTTATAGAAATCGATGAGCCGATAGGCTTCAAAAAGCTGTGTCAATAAAGAGCCGGATATTTCTTTCCTATCTTTAAATATTGATTTATCTGAACCTTGAAAAAT
>CAZZGG010000062.1:0-15275 GCA_964654125.1 uncultured Oscillospiraceae bacterium | reverse complement strand
CCAGGCAAACATAAGGCGCTCTTACATCGTTTTTAAATTGACTATGTAGGGCTAGTGCTTCCTTTTCAGGATAATTCTGATTATTTCACTTGATTCCAAGATTTTGCTCAGCTCCCTGTCAGCTAGAAAAAGACAATTGCCCTGCCACCACACGGGCCCGGCTAGTCTTCACTTTTTGCAAGAACTGGAGCTGTTATTTTTGACATTTCCCCTTCGCCAAGAAGATTCTGCAGCTTTTGTGAAAAGCAGGAGTAAGCTGCTGCTTGAGATGATTTTTCCCAGGCTGGTTTTTTTGGCTGAACTGCACAATATAGATATCGATATAATAGAAATAGGCTGTGGTTTTTGAAAAAAATAGCGACTGCTGGAACAATGAGCCGCAAAATACCCTATTCACCCAAACTCCCGCGATTTTGTAACTACGGATCTATCTTGACAGCAAAAGCTGTGAAGATATCCTTTTAAGTTCTGGTCAGTTCACTGAGTTTGTTCTTATATTTACCGGATAAATAGAGCTGGGGCATCAGCTCTTAGCGGAGAAGAAGTAAGACCTGCCTTGGCAGGCGTTCTTTGTTGAGGCTACAATCCCCTGGCTTTAGCCATGGGGAGTATGTCAAGATGGCAGTAAAGATAACACCTATGATGCGGAGGCCATGAAGTTTTTGCTGGAGGACCTTTGCAGCCGGGCAGCTGTTACTGTCCAGCTCTACACAAGGGTTGTTGCTGCTGTGACAAAACAGCACAAAATCACTGCTGTCATCACAGAAAGTGTCAGTGGCCGGGAAGCTTTCACAGCCGGGCTCTTTATCGATTGCACAGGCAATGGTGATCTGGCAGCCCAGGCTGGCAACAGCTTTGAAACGGGCCACCCCCTGAGTGGTAAAACCCAGCCAGCCACCTTAATGGCCTTGATCAGCGGCTTTTTGCCAGATTCTGTCAGCACCTTATCAGAGGCAACAAAAGATGCTTTCCTTAAAGCCATGCAGCAGGCAGGATTTGAACCTAGTTACAGAAAACCTAGTTTATTTCGCCTGCCCAATCCACTGCTCAGCTGTATCATGATCAACCATGAATATGATCTGCCCTGTGATAATGCGGCCGAGCTAAGTCAAGCAACCATGCGGGCCAGGCGGGAGATCAATCAGGCCTTAAAAGCACTGCGCAGTCTGGCTGACTGGGAAAATGTCCGCCTGGTTGCCAGCGCCTCTCAGATCGGCATCCGGGAAGGGCGCAGGATCCACGGTCTTTACCAGGTCAAGGCCGCTGACATGATTGCAGGCAGTAAATTCTCTGATGGCGTCTGCCTGGTGGAGTATCCGGTTGATATTCATGCTCTGGACCGCTCTGAAAAATCCACCTACCGGGCTGGAATTGTCGCACAGCCCTATCATATCCCCTACCGTAGCCTGGTGGCCAAAGATTTGACAAATTTGGGGCTTGCCGGCCGCTGCATCAGTGGTGATTTTTATGCCCACGCTTCATACCGGGTGACTGGCAATGCTGTCGTGCTCGGAGAAGCGGCTGGAATTGCAGCCGCTTTAGCCTGGCAGAGTAAAAGCAGTTTTCATGAGCTGGCTGGTGACAAAGTCAAGCATGAGCTGGTCCTGGCCGGACATCGTTTGTAAGAGGGAAAAAAGCACTAGAAGCTGGGCGAAACTGCATCAGTGTATTCCTTCCAGCAGCCCTTATCTCTTGTCGAATCTTGCAGCCAGCAGTAAAGCAGCAGTGCTGCAAAATGCTGTTTGCATTTTTTGGTAAAGCTCTTTGAGGGCTCTTGCGCTACAAGCTAGCCAGATTGAACACTTCAACCGCACGCATTCCCCTGCTAAGCCGTAAGGTATAGCAGGGGAATGCGTGCGTTCTTGGGTTTCAATTTACTTTTTATAACTGCTAGCGAAGCTCCGCCAACAAAAATAAGCAAATAGCTTTGTGCCCAAAACACAGGTTGCCAATAAAAAGATATGAGCCATGCCTGCATCGCATTGTCATTTTTCTGCTTGTTTTATGGCATCTGCTGACCTCAGTCTCCTGCAGCACTGTTTTTGCGTCAGCTGCATCTGAGCTCAGTAATTGTTGATATTCTAAAATAAGCTAACAATAATGCGTGTATTTTCCAGGCGTTCAGCAACTTCCAGTTCATTAATTATGTCTTCTACTTTACGTTTTTTGCCAGATTCAGCCAGTTTTATCATGAAATCACTCCGCAAAAAAGTTCCAGCTTGAGTCAGCTGGCTTTTTTGGCTAGGCCTAGCCGGTTAAGAAGAGCAGATATTTTTGCTCCTGCTTAATATTTAGCTATCTGGCCAGTTTTAAGCACTCTCAATCCCGAACTTGTCGATTGCATTTACTAGCTTTAGCGTGTAAAATGACAAATAAGTGGTGCAGCGTGGTGCTTGCATTGCTAAAACGGGATTAAAGTGGTTTAATCTGCTAGATTTTCGGCAAGGAGGAAAGAAATTGGCCAGATATACGCACACAATTGATGCCAAAGGCCGTGTCTTTGTTCCTGCCCGCTTGCGGGGTAGCATCGGTAGTGCGCTTGTTGTCACCTTAAGTCTGGACGACGGTTACCTTTCCGCCTACACCCCGGAACAATTCCATGAAATCAGGCAGCAGATCAGCCAGCTTTCTGGCACTGATCCGGCTGTACGCCGTTTTAAGCGCTTGATCATCGGCGAAGCCATGGTCTGTGAACTGGACGGCCAGGGCCGTATTTCTATCAGTGATGAGCTCTGGTCCCATATCAGGGTTGAGCGCGGTGCTGAAATCTGTTTTATCGATATGATCGATAAATTGGAAATATGTGCCAAATCTTTCTATGAAAAACAAAAGGAGGAAGAAGGGTCCTTGTCTGACCTGGACCTGACCCGCTTCGATGTCAAAGGGCTCTGATTATTTACATACTGCTGTTCTGCAAGAAGAGCTTTGCGACCTGCTGGCCATCAGGCCGGATGGTCTATATGTTGATTGCACTTTAGGTGGTGGCGGTCATGCCGCTGCTATTTTAAGCAAGCTGGGTGACCAGGGCCGCCTGATCGGAATCGATCAGGACAAGGATGCCCTGGCTGCAGCCGGCAAATATCTGGCCAGCCAGAATTTTACTGCTTCTTACCAGCTGGTTCAAGGCAACTTCGCTGACCTGGACCAGATCCTGGACCAGCTGTCTTTGGATAAGGTGGCTGGCATCATAGCTGATCTGGGGGTTTCATCCTGGCAGCTGGACAGCCCGGAGCGCGGCTTCGGCTACCAGCAGGATGGACCTTTAGACATGAGAATGGACCAGGGACAGCAGCTGACAGCAGCAGAAATTGTCAATAGCTGGTCAGCTAAAGCGATTGCCCGCATCCTGCGTAATTACGGTGAAGAGCGCTATGCCGTCCGCATCAGCAGGGCCATTGAGGCCAGGCGTGACCTGGAGCCTTTCACCGGCACCTTGGAACTGGCTGACACTATCCGGGCGGCTATGCCGGCCGCAGCCAGGCGCGAGCCGCAGCATCCGGCCCGACGCAGCTTCCAGGCCCTGCGCATCGCCGTCAATGATGAGCTGGGCGCCTTGGAAAAACTCTTGCAAACAGCACCCGCCCGCTTGATAGCAGAAGGCCGGCTTTGCCTGATTACCTTCCATTCTTTAGAAGACAGGTTGGTTAAGCAGGCCTTCCGCCGTTTAGAAAGCCCCTGTATCTGCCCGCGTGACTTGCCAGTGTGCAACTGCGGCCTGCTCCCGGCCGGCCGGGCCTGGCCCAAAAAATCAGTCACAGCCAGTGCAGCAGAAATAGCCAGCAACCAGCGCAGTCGCAGTGCCCGCCTGCGCTGCTTCATCAGAGGAGAAAATGAACTGAACCAGACGGAGGTGGACCATGACTTTAATTGATGGCAACCTGGCCCTAAAAAGAAAAAGGCAAGTGCCCAGGGCAAGGCGCATCCCGGTATCCGCCCTGCCTGACCGGTCCGGTCAGCTGCAGCGCCAGGCCTTACAGGTGCGCCGGGAAATGACCCTGCGCCGCATCCGCCTGATCAGTGCTCTGGTCCTGCTGGTCCTTTTTGTGTCCGGCATTTATGGTCTGGTCCTTTACCGCCAGGCCCAGATACTTGAGGCTAATTTTGCCGCTGTTGCCCTGGAGCAGCAGATTCAACAGTACAAAAAGCAAAGCAGCCAGATCAAGGAAGCTCTTGCCCAAAAGACAGATTTCGATCTGATCCGCCAGCAGGCCAGCAGCCGGCTGGGCCTGCAGGATCCGGCCCGTTCCCAGATCATCAAAGTTTATGTGCCTGATCTGGACCGGATCGTTTATTCCGGCCTGGGTAGCAATATTGACGAAGACAGCCGTCTGGCTGGTGTATACGCCACCATTGAAGGTTATTTCAAAACAATCAGGCTGAGCAAAAGCGGAGATTGAGATGGTAAAGGGCAAAAGAGCACCGGCCAGGCCTGGCCTGGTCCAAAAGAAAAAACGGTCCAGGCGCAAAATAAACAGGCGGCCAGGCATTGTTTTCATAGGGCTGGCCCTTTTTGCCTTTGCCGCATTTTTAGTCTGGCAGCTCTACCAGATCCAGATCAGCAGTCATGCTGTTTATGCTGAAAAAGCAACCGGCCAACACTATAAAAGGATTCCGGAAGACCCGCGCCGTGGCTCGATCTATAATCACAATAACATAAAACTAACTAACACAACTTATATACACCAAATCGGGATCACACCTAAGGATGTTTACTCAATCACTAAAAACGTGGGCCAGGATGAAATAGCGGCCGGTATTGCAGCCAGCCTGGAGTTGCCTTTGGCTGAAATCAAGGCTGCCCTGCAGCTTAAAGATGAAACCTATATCCTACTAAAAAAGGATGTGTCCCGCGAAGAGGCGGAAGGCCTGAAAGAATTTTTACAAAGCAATACAATCGGTGGGGTACGCATTGACACTGAAACCCGCCGTTACAATACCAATGGCAGCCTGGCCAGCCAGATCATCGGCTTTTGCCGCTATGATGAAGGCCTGTTAATCGGCCAGCTGGGCCTGGAGCTAGAGTACAATGAACTCTTGACCGGCCAACCCGGTTACACCTATGTGGAAACAGACAATTACAGCAGCAGGGGAGTGCTGCCCTTTTCAGTGCCGACTAACCTGCGGGCCCAAAACGGCCATAATCTTAATTTGTCCCTGGATATAAATATCGAAAAGATTGTCCAGGATGAGCTGGCCCGGGCGATTGAGTTATATGATGTCCAGGCTGGCGGTCAGGCGATTGTCATGCAGCCCCACACTGGTGCAGTCCTGGCCATGGCCTCCTGGCCTTATTTTTCCAGCAGTGACCCGACTGCCTGCCCGCCCGGCCAGGATGAAGCCAACTGGGATGACAGCAGCAGCGAGGCCATCGAATACCTCAGCCGCCATGTCTGGCGCAACAAGGCCATCTCAGATGCCTATGAACCGGGTTCAACCATGAAGGCCCTGACCTTGGCCATAGCGCTTGAAGAGGGACTGGTCCATGAAAAAACGCCGGTCACCTGCCAACCCTTCAATCTTTACAACTGGACGATCAACTGTGTGCGCAAGGGCGGCCATGGTGATGAGAGTCTGGAAATGGGCTTTTGGCGCTCTTGCAACCCGGTCTTTGCCCAGCTGGCCTTAAATATCGGTGTGGGCCGCTTTTATAACTATATGCAGGCCTTTGGCCTGACCGGTCTCACTGGTATTGACCTGCCCGGAGAAAGCAGCGGAATACTGCACAGCAGCCCGACAGAGCTGGATATGGCCACCTTGTCCTATGGTGAATCATCTACTGTGACACCCTTGCAGCTGGCCACAGCCTTTTGCACTTTTGCCAATGGCGGCCGCCTGGTCAAGCCCTATATAGTTGAGTCAATCACGGATGAAGCGGGCATGCCAGTTGTAAAAACCCAGCCGGAAACCCAGCGCCAGGTGATTTCTGAACAGACAGCGACCCGGGTCCGTGAACTGATGAAAGGTGTTATTTTGTACGGTACTGGCTCTCCCGCCTATGTGGAAGGCTACAGTATAGCTGGCAAGACCAGCACTTCAACAGATGATTTTGGTGACCACACCCTGTCTTTTGCTGCTCTGGCACCAGCTGACAGTCCTGAACTGGTGGTGCTTTTGGTCCTGGACAAACCGGAAGATCGTGAACTGACCTCTAAAGTGGCAGCCCGGGCCTGCGGCCAGATTATCTCCCGCACCCTGGAGTACTTAAGTGTTGAGCGTGTCCTCAACGAAACAGATATTTCCTCGCTGGCTGACATGATTGAAGTGCCTGATCTGACAGGCCAGACCCTGGCCGGGGCCATGCGCAGCCTGGCGGACAGCGGCTTACGCGGGGAGGCTGGCGAAAGCGGCTTGACTGACAGCTCGACCATTTCTTTCCAGTGGCCTGCGCCTGGCAGCAAATTGCACAAACAGGGCCTGGTTGTCCTCTATAGCCGGGAGGATGCCCAGCGCAGGCATGTCAGCGTGCCTGATTTCAGAGGCCGGACTATTAATGAGTGCTTGAACATGGCAGCAGAGAGCGGGCTCAATATCCTGGTCGAATCATCCTTTTTGGGCCTGGTCAGCAGCCAGGATCCGGCACCCTTCCAGCTGCCCGACCTGCCTGATGAGCTGGCCGCAGAAAATGAGACCGAGCAGGCAGAGATCCGGCTGCTGCATGGTGATCTGGTCAGGCTGACCTTCACTCCTGTGGAAGAAGAGCTTGCCTGGTCAGAAGATAACGAATAAGATAAGAGTTTAGGTAAGGCATGTGGCAAAGGAGGATAAGGCATGACACTGGCAGAACTGGTTGCCGGTTTAGACATATTAGATCAATCTGGCGACCTGCAAACAAAGATCGACCTGATCGTCTACGATTCACGTAAAGCCAGACGGGGATCTTTGTTTGTCTGCATAGAAGGTTATGTCTCAGATGGCCATGCCTACGCCTTGCAGGCCCAAAAACAGGAAGCAGCGGCTGTTATCTTGCAAAAACCAGTTGCCGGCCTGACTATACCCTGGCTGATGGTCCCGGACAGCAGGCAGGCCCTGGCCCATGTTTCAGACCGCTTTTTCGGCCACCCGTCCGGACAATTGCAGCTTTTGGGCCTGACCGGCACCAAGGGTAAGACCACCACAGCCTATATGACCAGGGCGATCCTGGCTGCAGCCGGCCGCCGCACAGGCCTGATCGGCACTATTGCCAATATAATCGACGATCAAGTGACTTTCGCCTCGCGCACAACACCTGAATCCTATGACCTGCAGGCACTTTTGGACGAAATGGTCCAGAAAAAACAGGACAGCTGTGTTATGGAAGTCTCATCCCAGGGCCTGATGCTCTCCCGGGTGCACGGCTGCCAGTATTTCGCCGCTGCCTTCACCAATCTGTCTCACGATCATATCGGACCACATGAGCATGCCTCCATGGCAGATTATCTAGCGGCCAAGCTGAGCCTGTTTGCCATGACAAAAAATAGTGTGATCAACAAAGACATTGCAGAATACGCCGAGGTGCGGGCTGCTGTGCCAGGCCCCTGCCTCAGTTATGGCCTGGCTGCCGATGCCGATGTCAGGGCCAGTAATATCAGGCGGACCAGGCAAAATGGCCGCAGCGGCACCCAGTTTTATCTGGACAGCCCCTGGTTTTGCGGCCCTGTCTTTGTCGGTATGCCCGGTGGCTTTAATGTGCAAAATGCTCTGGCTGCGATCAGCCTGGCCGGTCTTTGCGGAGCTGATCTAGCGGCTGTGCGTCAGGGCCTGGCTCAGGTTAATGTGCCGGGCCGGGTCCAGCCGGTGCCAACCAGCCTGCCTTTTCAGGTTATTGTCGACTATGCCCATAATGCCGCCAGCCTGGAAAGCCTTTTACACACCTTGCGGGCCTATGCCACAGGCCGCCTGATCCTGGTCTTTGGCAATGGCGGCGACAGGGCCCGCTCACGCCGTTTTGAAATGGGCGCAGTGGCTGGCCGCCTGGCTGACCTGACTGTGATCACATCTGACAATCCACGCACAGAAGACCCGGCTGCCATCATTGCTGATATCATCACCGGCATAGAACCGACTGGTGGCCTTTTCCATAGTATCATTGACAGGGCAGAGGCGATCTGCTGGGCCATCGATGAGGCCGGGCCGGAAGATATGGTGATCATTGCCGGCAAGGGTCATGAAAACTACCAGATGTTCGAAGATAAGACCATTCATTTTGATGATGCGGAAACAGCCGCCGCCTGCCTGGCCAGGCGCGAGGAGAGGGAAGGTGACCGGTCTGGACATTAAAGATATTATCAACTGGAGCCAAGCAGAATTACTAACTGGCCGGGCCGGGCAAAGCCGGATCAGACAGGTCAGCTCTGACAGCCGCACCATCAGGCCGGGCGATTTGTTTATTGCCCTGCATGGGGAAAGATTCGACGGTCATGCTTTTTTGAGCCAGGCCATCCAGGGCCAGGCGGCAGCCCTGCTGATTGAGCAAAAAAAGTCCTGGACTGAGCTGGCAGACCTGCCCCAGACAGTTGCGGCCTTGAAAAACGGCCTGCAGGTGCTCTATGTGGCAGATACACTCAAAGCGCTGCAGGATATCGCCCGGGGCTACCGCCAAACCCTGCCCGGCCAGGTGATTGCTATCACTGGCAGCGTCGGTAAAACATCGACCCGCCGTATGGTTGTCTCCTGCCTGAAAACAGAGCTTTTAGTCCATGAAGCAGCTGGCAATTTTAATAATGAAATAGGCCTGCCCCAGTCTATCCTGGCTGCTTCGGCGGCTGATCAGGCTCTTGTTTTAGAAATGGGTATGCGGGCGGCAGGTGAAATCAGCCAACTGGGCCAGATTGCCCGGCCTGACATTGCTATCATCACCAGTATCGGCTGGTCACACATTGGCCGCCTGGGCAGCAAAGATGCTATCTTGGCCGCCAAATGGGAAGTTGTCTCCGCTATCCGGCCGGGTGGCCTTTTAATCTTGAATGGTGATGACGAAAAACTGCTTGAGGCTGCAGCGACTGTGCCATCTGACTGCCGTCTGGCCCTGGTCTTTACCAGTCAAGAATCGGCCCGGGCCGCCGGGCAGCTGCCCCGCCGCCCCGAGTTTGTCCTAACAGCCAGCCAGATCAAGCTGGCCAAAGCCAGGACAGACTTTACTATCAGTAGGCAATATGCCAGGGCAGCTGAAGAACTGACAGTTTCCCTGCCCCTGGCTGGCCGCCATCATGTGCGCAACAGCCTTTTTGGCCTGGCTGTCGCCACTGCGCTGGGGCTTGACCTGGCCAAGGCTGCTGCTGCTGTGGCCGCTTATCAGCCGGTTGGCAACCGCCAGCGCCTTATAGAAATCGGCGGCATCACAGTGATGGATGATTCATACAATGCATCGCCTGAATCCATGGAGGCGGCCCTGGAGACCTCGGTCCTTTTAGCCGGACCAGGCCGCTATAAGGCCGCTGCCCTGGCTTCCATGCTGGAACTGGGTCCCTTTGCTCCCCAGATCCACCGCCAGATCGGTAAATATGTGGCAGAGCTAGGCTTTGACCTGCTTTTGACCTTCGGTAAAGAGGCGGATGACTATTTGATCGGGGCCAGAAGTGTCAGGCCCGAGATCATCTCCTGCAGCTGTTCTAGCCACCAGGAGATGGCCCAACGTCTGGTCGCCAGCCTCAGCCCGGGCGATTTTTTGCTGGTTAAGGGTTCACGGGCTTATGCCATGGAAGAAGTCACAGAATTGCTGGGCAGGCTACTGCCGCAACAAGGGAGTTAATTATGCCATCATTAGAGGATCTGCTTTTTTATGCGCTGCCGGCCCTTGCGGTCTTTGGCCTGACCCTGCTGCTGGGCCTGGCCGGCCTGCCTTTATTGGGCCGGCTCAAGCTGGGCCAGACAGTGCGGGACGATGGCCCGCAAAGCCACTTTAAAAAATCTGGCACCCCGACTTTTGGCGGCCTGTTTTTCCTGCTGCCTCTGGCCGGCTTTGCCATCTATGCCTGCTGCTCCAGTGTTTATCCCAGCGCCACAGCGGCCTTGATTCTGCTCATGCTTCTTTTTGCCCTGGTCGGATTCCTGGATGACTGGATCAAGGTCAGGGTCGATAAGAAAGGCCTCTCTGTCAAGCACAAGTCCATCCTTTTATTTATCATCAGCTGCCTGTTTTGCCTGTACTATCTTTACCTGGCTGCAGAACCGGCCTTTTTCCTGCTGCCTGTTACAGGCAGGATTATCTATATAACCGGCTGGGCCAGGCTGCCCTATGCCGTCTTTGTTGTCTTGGTTTTATTCTTCACCAGCAACTCGGTCAATCTGACTGATGGTGTAGATGGCCTGGCTTCTTCTGTGACAGCAGTCAGCAGCAGCGGCTTTATCCTGGCCGGGCTGTTTTTTATCCCTGCCACAGCTGCCAGCAGATCGGCTGGCCTGGTCGCCTGGCTGATGCTGGCTGCCTGCCTGGCTTTTTTGGTTTTCAATCGGCACCCGGCCCGGGTTTTCATGGGCGATACAGGCTCGCAAGCCCTGGGTGCCGGAGTTGCCGGCATAGCCTTTTTTTATGGTGCACCCTGGCTGATCCTGCTTTTTGGCATCATTTATATGGCTGAATCTTTATCGGTTATCATCCAGGTGATCTATTTTAAAAAAACCGGCGGTAAGCGGATCTTCCGCATGTCGCCCTTGCATCATCATTATGAACTGGGTGGCTGGTCGGAAAACAAGATTGTACTGGTTTTCTCACTGGTGACTTTGGCCGGCTGCGGCCTGGGCCTGCTGCTTTTATAAGGCGGCAGCAGTCAAGGAGGTCTGATGAAAAAAGAAAAACCAAGGCAGAATATCTCCAGCCAGCACAGGCTCTCAGCCTATAGCCTGCCGCCGGTGCGCCAGATTAATGCTGCTCTTTTGATCATCACCTTGATCCTGGTCTGTTTTGGCCTGGTCATGCTGTTTTCTGCCAGCATGTCGGATGGCTATTCCCGGGAAGGCAGTGCCCTGTTTTATGTGCTCAAGCAAAGCAGCATCACCCTGATCGGTTTAGTCCTGGCACTGTTGATCGCCCTGATCATACCAGTAGCCGCTTTTGACTATTTCTGGCTGGCCCTGGCGCTTTATGCCGTCACGACAGGCCTTTTGATTTATGTCAAACTTTTCGGCAAAGTGCTGAACGGGGCCCGCCGCTGGCTGAACCTGGCCGGCTTTAGCTTTCAGCCTTCTGAGCTGGCTAAAATCGCCCTGGTCTTTTGTTTTGCCGGTTATTTCTCCTGGCTGCGCCGCCAGCGCCGGGCCGGCAAGCTGCAGTTCCGTTCTAATGCTGGCCAGTTTTTTGCGGATGGCTGGTTTGATATCCTGCTGCCGGGCGCGGCTATCTTGCTCTGGCTGGTCCTGATTTTTTTCCAGCCCCATGTCTCCTGTGTTGTGATCATGCTCTTTGTCACCCTTGTTTTGTATCTGACTGCCGGCATTCCTTTACGTTCCTGGTTCTCGGCCCTGGTCCAGCTCCTGATTATCGGCACAGCGGCCCTTTTAATCTTCAGCCTGCTGGCTGCGACTAAACCCAAAGAAGGCCTGCAGGAAGCTGTCAATCAGGGCATCAACAGCAACTTTGCCCATGTAGCCAGCCGGATGGAAAACTTCCTTAATCCGGAAGCAGCCTCAGCCGATGATCTTTACCAGGTCAACCAGTCTTTGATAGCGATCGGCTCAGGTGGCCTGCACGGAGTGGGCCTGGGCGAAGGGCGGCAAAAGTACAATTATCTGCCTGAAGCCCATAATGACTATGTCTTTGCCATTATTGGCGAAGAACTGGGCTTTGGCGGCACCTTGTCTGTTGTGTTGCTTTTTGTCTTCTTCATGCTGACCGGGGTTGGTATCACGCGCCGGGCTGCTAATAATTTTTGCGCCCTTTTAGCCGGTGGCTATACCATGTTGATCAGTATCCAGGCTTTTTTAAATATTGGTGTGGCCACCCACACCCTGCCGCCAACTGGTATCTCTTTACCTTTTTTCAGTTACGGCGGCACTTCCAACTTGTTCTTTTTGCTGGGTATCGGTCTCTTACTGGCAGTTTCCCGCAGCGGACAAAGACCGCAGGCCTTAAAAGGGACAGGACCTGCCCTGCAGCCTGCGGCCCGGCCGGGGAAGGTGAGATCGTCATGAGCAAAAAAAGTTATGTCCTGGCTGGTGGCGGCACCAGTGGCCATGTCAATCCAGCCCTGGCGATTGCTGATGAAATAAAGCGGCAGGAAGAAGATGCAGCAATTGTGTTTTTTGGCACCGAACGAGGTATAGAAAGGGAGCTGGTCCAGCGGGCCGGTTACAGCTTTTATCCCGTCACTGCCCGACCCTTGCCCCTAAAGCCGACCTGGGCGGTTTTTCCGGCCCTGGCCGCCTTTTTAAAGGGGAAGCGCCAATGCCGTGAGCTTTTAAAAAAGATTAAACCCCATGCAGTGATTGGCACAGGTGGATATGTCTGCAGTCCGGTTGTAGCAGCTGCGGCGTCTTTAAAGATACCTGTGCTGCTGCACGAGCAAAATGCCTGGCCCGGCCGTTCCAACCGCCTGCTGGCCCGGCGCAGCCAGATGGTCTGCGTCGCCTTTGCCGGCAGCCAGGAACATTTCCCCTCTGCTCTGCCTGTGCTGGTGACAGGCAACCCGGTCCGGGCGGCTTTTTTCCAGCAGGACAAGGCTGCCGCCCGGCAAAAACTGGGCCTGGCCGCACACCAGCCTCTTATCCTGGCCCTGGGTGGCAGCCTGGGTGCCAGAAGCATCAATCAGGCTGTCCTGGGCCTGGCGGGCTGGCTGGAAAAACTGGCAGCCAGTGGCCGGCCCGAGCCCCGCATAATTCTCTCTAGCGGTCAAAAGCAATACGCTGCAAGTGTATCTGCAGCTAGTGGCTTAACAAAGTGGCTGGAAGTGCATGAATACCTGCACGATATCCATGAATACTATGCAGCAGCTGACCTTCTGCTCTGCCGTTCCGGTGCTCTGACCTGTTCGGAGATCGCCGCAGCCGGCCGGCCTGCCATCCTGGTGCCTTATCCATATGCGGCAGGCGACCACCAGACCTACAATGCTCTGGTCCTGGCCCAAGCCGGTGCAGCTGTGCTCTGCCCTGATGAAAAATTGAATCCGGAGTGGCTGGCTGGTCAGCTGGATGATCTGCTCTGGGATGAAAGCGCCTTGCAGGATATGGCCCTGCAGGCAAAAAAACTGGCCCGGCCGGATGCAGCCAGAGCCATCTACAACTGCTTGCTCCAGATCAGGCTCTAAGAATGGTCCGGCCCGGCAAAAAACGCCGCAGGGCTGCAAAATGGATCTGGCTGCTTCTTTTAGCAGGCCTGGCCCTTACGGTCTGGATTTTACCTGTTTTTCGTTTGCAGGAAGTTGAACTGACAGCGGAGCTGCATAGCCTGACCGGTGCGGAGATCATTGACGCAGCCGGGTTTTGGCCAGGTGACCACCTGGCCAAAGGTCTGGGTGGATCCTTGCCCCTGTGGCTGGACCTGCGCTATGGCAGGGCCGAAGCTGCCATTAAAGAACAGCTGCCTGCTGTCAAGGACGTGACAGCCAGATTGAAGTTACCTGGCACTATCCAGCTGGATATCACAGAAAGAATTGAAGTGGCCTGGCTTGTCATACCGGACGGCTGTGTCATGATCGACAAAGAAGGCGTGGCGCTTAAGATCATGAGCCAGCCACCAGCTGGCATCCCCCTGATCACGGGGATTAATATCAGCTCTTTAGTCCTGGGTCGGCCGGTCCAGACTGATCTGCCGGAAAGTATGGATCAGGCCATCAGCATTTTAGCTGCTATAATTGAAGCAGATCGTGACCACAGGCCAAGGACCAGCCTGCTGGCTCAGGTGAGTATGATCAGGCCCCTGAGCGGGCGGCAGATCTACCTGACCTTGCAGATCCCTGCTTCAGACACAGAAATAACTGTGCTGGAACAGGCTGGTGCAGAACTGGCCGAGGATATGCTCTGGTTGCGTTTTGCCCTTGACCAGGAGGTGCTGGCTGGTCAGGGTAAAGGTGTTTTGGATATGAGCGGCAGCCGCACCACCTTTATTCCTGATCCTTAGGAGGACGGTTTTTATGTTTCCATTGTTAGGTCTTATTCTAGGCTTGATTATCGGTTTGCTCTGGAATGTCAATATACCGGCAGCTTATTCATCTTATGTTGCGGTCGGCATCCTGGCAGTGCTTGACTCGGTGATCGGAGCCTTGACAGCCAACCTGCAGGGCAAGTTCAACCTGCGCCTGTTTGTGACCGGCTTTTTGGGTAATGCCAGCATTGCCATAGCCCTGGCCGCCCTGGGCGACCAGCTCAACCTGGAGCTCAGCCTGGCAGCAGTCTTTGCCTTTGGTAACAGGATTTTTGTCAACTTCTCGGCCATCCGGCGCCTGCTCCTGCAACGCTGGGATGAGAAGCGGCAAAAAACGCCGGAATTACTGGATTAGCCAGGCTCTGACCGGTATTTTTTGTTTCCAGTCTTCTGGCCGGGCAGTTTGTTCGCTATTGTTGTACAGCCTGTCAACTTAGTGTAAAATTGGAACAAGATCTTGCTTGAAATTTGAGTGTGATAGATTATTTTGGCGCTGTTTGTGGATTGCCGGCAGGAAACTGGCAGTCGGCGTAAAGAGGGGATGTAAACTTGTCTGAATTTAAAATGGGCTTTGCCATGGATAATGATCATTATGCGACTATAAAGGTTATAGGTATCGGTGGAGGTGGCTGCAATGCCGTCGACCGGATGATCGACAGTGATGTGCAGGGTATAGAGTTTATCACCGTTAACACCGATAACCAGGCCCTGATGCGGACCAAGGCCAGTAACAGGATCCAGATTGGTGAGAAAATCACCCGCGGCCTGGGTGCTGGAGCCAATCCCGAGATTGGTGAAAAGTCAGCCCAGGAATCCAAGGATGAGATAGCCCAGCTGATCCGGGGCACAGACATGCTCTTTATCACCGCTGGTATGGGCGGTGGCACAGGGACAGGTGGTTCGCCAGTGATTGCCCAGATTGCCCGCGAACTCAATATCCTGACTGTCGGGGTGGTGACCAGGCCTTTCCGCTTTGAAGGTTCGCGCCGCATGCAAAATGCTGAACGGGGCATCCGGGAAATGGAAAAATATGTCGACTCCCTGATTGTGGTGCCTAATGACAAATTACTGGAGATTGCCTCTGATGAAACGACCCTGGACGAGGCTTTCACTCTGGCAGACCAGGTACTTAAATACGGAGTATCCGGCATCTCTGATCTGGTGGCTGTACCGGGCCTGATCAATCTGGACCTGGCTGATGTGCGCCGGGTCATGACTCAGG
>CAZZGG010000061.1:0-15548 GCA_964654125.1 uncultured Oscillospiraceae bacterium | reverse complement strand
ATTTTTCCGGCTGTCTTTTTTGAGAGCCGAGGCATATGGCAAGATGATCCATCTTGCAGTTACGGCTTGCCAATCTTATCGAAAGGGTAAAACCGCAACAAAACTTCACCTATGATCCCATTTTGGGGAACCGGGCCAAAACTGCGACTGTCCAAACTGCCATCGCGGTTATCACCCAAGACATAATACTCATTTTCAGCAAGAATTACCAGTGAATAAGCCTGATTATGACTGCGTGTGACAGTATCTGCAGCCAGATAGGGTTCATCCAGCAGCTGGTCATTCAAATAGACCTGGCCAGCAGCTATTTCCACCTTATCACCCGGTATACCGATCACTCTTTTAATAATATTTGGCTCATCATCACGCCGGGGCAATTCATGTGAATCAATTGTCACAATATCACCGCGGCCGATCCCGCCAAACCACTTGCTCACCTTTTCCACCAGCAGCTGATCATCTGCCTCCAAGGTGGGCAGCATGGAATTACCAACCACAAAATTACGCTGGACTACAAAGATAACCAGCAGCAAACCCACCAGGATGGCCAAGAGAATATACTTGAGCCAATCCAGCAGCTCTGTCAGCCAGTCAGATCTTTCCTCAGCTGCCCGGCCTGGTTTAACTGTGTGGTCATGGGCCATCCGGCTTTTTTCCTTCCTGCTTTTCCTGCCAGACCAGGCCCAGCTCAACCAGCTGTTCCTGATCGATCAGGTTGGGAGCATCTGTCATCAGGCAAGCCGATGTCTGGACCTTGGGGAAGGCAATCACATCCCGGATACTGGAGCTGCCAGAAAGGAGCATGACCATGCGGTCAAGTCCATAGGCCAGGCCGCCATGCGGCGGCACACCATATTGGAAAGCTTCCAGCAAAAAACCGAACCTGGCGTTAGCCTCCTCCGGACTCATGCCTAAGAGGGCAAACATGCGTTCTTGCAAGGCGCTGTCATGGATGCGGATACTGCCTCCGCCCAGCTCAGTCCCGTTCAGGATGATATCATAGGCCTTGGCCCGGACTTTTTCCGGGTTAGTGTCCAGCAGATCCAGATCCTCATCAAGCGGGCTGGTGAAGGGATGGTGCCGGGCCACATAGCGCTGGCTGTCTTCATCATACTCCAAAAGCGGAAACTCTGTCACCCAGAGCAGCTCATAAAGATCGTCTTTAATCAGTCCGCGCCGCCGGGCCACTTCGCAGCGCAGCTGGCCCAAGGCTTCCAGGACAATCTCTTTTTCATCAGCAACAAACAAGAGCAGATCGCCTGGCTTGGCGCCGCTGCGCTCCCTGACCAGCTCCAGCTGGTCTGCTTCTAGAAAGCGGGCCAGTGAACCACGTGGAGTTTCCTCTAAAGCCAGCCAGGCCAGGCCTTTGGCCCGGTAGGTCTTGACATAATCAGTCAGGCTGTCAATCTCGCGGCGGGTCATGTCAGCACCAGCCGGCAGACAGATCAGGCCAATGCTGCCGCCTGCTGCCAGGGTCTGGCTGAAAACCTTAAATGAGCTTGTCGCAAAAATATCTGATACATCAGCCAGCTCCAGGCCAAAGCGCAGGTCAGGCTTGTCCGAGCCAAAACGGTGCATGGCTTCTGCAAAGGTCATACGTTTTAGGGGCAAGCTTAGCTCCTGCCCGACCAGGTCCCGGAAAAGCCTGTGCAGGAACTTTTCATTCACCTGGATAACATCTTCCATGTCAACAAAGGCCAACTCCAGGTCAATCTGGCTGAATTCAGGCTGGCGGTCAGCGCGCAGATCCTCATCGCGAAAGCAGCGCACAATCTGCATATAGCGGTCATAACCAGCCAGCATGAGCAGCTGCTTGAAAAGCTGAGGTGACTGGGGCAGGGCAAAAAATGAACCCGGAAATACCCGGCTGGGCACCACATAGTCCCGGGCACCTTCCGGTGTGCTTCTGGTCAGCATGGGTGTCTCAATCTCCCAAAAGCCAGCTTCAGCAAAAAAGTCCCGGGCCAGCTTGGCTATCTGATGACGCAGAAAAAGCTTTCTTTGCATATCCGGCCGGCGCAGGTCCAGATAACGGTGTTTTAAACGCAGGGCTTCATTGGCCTTGACATCCTCTTCTATATAAAAAGGGGTCGTCTTGGCCTGAGAAAGGATCCTGAGCTCCTGGACCAGCAGCTCCAGTTCTCCGGTGGGCATGTCCGGATTAGCTGAGCTTCTTTTTTGCAAAACACCCCGCGCTGCTATAACATACTCACTGCGGACCAAGGCAGCTTTTTCCCGCACCGCTGCAGGACAGGACTCATCAATCAGGAGCTGGATCTCACCACTGCGGTCGCGCAAGGTGATGAAAACTAATCCACCCAGGTCACGCTGCTTGTGGCACCAGCCCATCAGGGTCATTTCCTGGCCCAGGGCAGTCTGGTCTATTTCAGCACAGCGGCTGGTCCTTTTTAAGCCATTGATATTCTCCGCCATATTATAATGCTCCTTCTTGCTTTCTTTTTTCCAGCAGCAGATCTGCCAGGCCTGCCAGCTCGATCTTTTCTTCTGTACCGCTGGCCAGATCACGTAAATTGGCCTGGCCACTGGCTGCCTCATCGTCGCCCAGTACTAACAGATACCGGGCACCGGAACGCCCGGCCGAGCGCAGCTGGGCCTTAAGGCTACGCTGCAAAAGATCGGTTTCGCAGCGGACACCAGCCTGACGTAATCTCAGGCACAGGTCCTGGGCCACATCCCGGGCAGTCCCGGCCACGGCCAGATAAAGCTCCAGGCCAGACTCAGGCTGGCTGATGGCCTGGCGGGCAGCCAGCTCCAGGAGCAGGCGTTCCACACCCAGGGCAAAGCCAATCCCGGCTGTCGGCTGACCACCCAGCATTTCCACCAGGCCGTCATAGCGGCCACCGCCGCAAATAGTCCCCTGGGTGCCGACATGGTCGGAAACAAATTCAAAAACTGTCCGCGTGTAATAATCCAGTCCACGCACAATCTTCTTATCGACTGTAAAGGGCAGCTGTAAAACCTCCAGGTGATGTTGCAGGCCGGTAAAATGTTCCTGGCAGGGCGGGCAGAGATGATCCGCCTGGGCCGGAGCAGCTGCGGTCAGCTGCTGGCAGGCTTCCGCCTTACAGTCAATGATCCTGAGCGGATTACGTTCAAAGCGTTCCTGGCAATTCTGGCAAAGCTGGTCCAGGTGTGGCCTGAGCCAGTCCTTGAGCAGGGCCAGATAAGTCTGGCGGCAGTCTGGACAGCCGATGCTGTTAATGCGCAGACTGGTTTCTGCTAGGCCAACTTCACTAAAAAATACTGCCAGCAGGCTGATCAGTTCAGCATCAATCAAAGGACCGGCAGCACCAAAAGCCTCACAGCCGAACTGGTGGAATTCCCTGTAGCGGCCCTTTTGTACATTCTCATAACGGAAGGCCGTGATATTGTAATAGAGCCGGACCGGTGAAGGCCAGGAAGCCAGCCCGTTTTCGACATAACTGCGCACCACTCCGGCAGTGCCTTCCGGGCGCAGGGTCATGGAACGGCCGCCCTTATCCGGAAAGGTGTACATTTCCTTTTGTACTATATCAGTAACCTCACCAACGCCACGCTGGAAAAGCTCGGTCTGCTCAAAGGTGGGCAGACGGATTTCCCGATAGCCAAAACGGCTGCAGACATCAGCAAATATTCTTTCCATTTGCTGCCATAAAGATGTCTCTGGCGGCAGCAGGTCACGTGTTCCTTTAGGTGCACTAAATTTCATAAAAACCCCCTACAGGCCGGCTCTGCACTGCCGATCCTGAATAACCAATTATACATCAAAACTGGTCCAACTGGTAGAGCAGCATGGCTAGGGCAGCTGGCCCGGCATTTTCTGCCTGCAGGCTGCGCCGGCCCAGGCTGACAACCTGGCAACCGGCCGCCTTGGCAGCAGCTATCTCATCTGCTGACCAATCCCCTTCCGGGCCGGTAAAAAGACTGATCACCGGCTTTTTGAGCTGGTTGGCACACAGCTGGCTAAACTCTAGCAGGCGGGGCCGGATCGCTGCTGCATCCTCCCTGTCTGTCACCAGTAAAGCCAGGTCAGCCACAGCAGCCCGCAAAAGGCTGTCCGCAAAAGACATGACCGGCAGCAACTGGGGTACAATGCCCCGCCTGGCCTGGCTGGCTGCGGCAGTGGCAACCCTGGTCCAGCGCTGCATCTTTTTGCTTTCATTCTTCTCATTGACATGGACAATACTATGTTGGCAGCTGACCGGAATAATCTTATGCACGCCCAGTTCAACTGATCTTTGGATGACATCAGTCATCTTCTCACCCTTAAGCAGGCCTTGGAAGAGGTGGACTTCATAATAGGGCTCTGTATTATTTTCGGCCTGGCTCATAATACGCAGCTCGGCTTTTTTATAGTTGAGTTCCATAATCTGACAGAGCAGATCCATACCTGCCCCATCACAGATCGTGATCATATCACCTTTTTGCAGGCGCAGGGCGTTGCTCAAAAAATCTGCCGCCTGGGCATCCAGCTGCAGGCTGGTCGTACCTGGCTGGACAATCTGCTCTATGAAATACCTTGCCATCTTTTAATCTCTTTCTATTCTTGCCTGTTGCGCCGGGCCAGTTCTGCTGTCAGGATCCGCCCCAGCTCGTGTGGATCAGCCTGGCCGCGGCTTTTTTGCATGAGGCGGCCCAGCAAAAAAGTCTTGACCTTTTCTTTGCCCGCCAGATAAGCAGTCACTGCTGCTGTTTCTTCGGCTAAAACCTGCTGGACCAAAGCACTTAAATCAGCCGGATCAGCCATAAGGGTCAAAGACTCGCTTGCGATATACTGGTCCAGGTCCAAAAATTCTTGCATCAGTCTAGGCAAAAGCTGCTCCGCATTGGTCCGGCTGATCTTTTTTGCTTGGACCAGCTGGATGAGCCGGGCCAGGTTAGCCGGCTTCAGCTGGCTTTGGCTTAGTTCCAGACCCAGCTCCCGGCTAGTAGCGGCCACACTGCCTAGCATCCAGTTGGCTGCTGCAGCAGGATCTTGGCAAAGCCGGGCAGTTTTGCTAAAAAAACCGGCCAGCTCTGGCTCAGCAGTTAAGATTTTGCTCTGCTGCCGACTTAAAGAAAATTCCTCTTGCAATCTTTTTTCTGCCGCCCAGGGCAGCTCGGCCAGGCCAGCCCGCTGCCTGGTAATATAATCCGCCTCAATGACAAGCGGTGCTAGGGCTGGTTCAGGGCAATAACGGTAGTCTTCTCCTGGTTTTTTAACGCGCATGAAAAAGCTTTGGCCAGCCCTGTCAGCCCAGCCTCTAGTCTGGGATTCGATCTGACCATCCGCCTGGAGGATCTCCTCCTGGCGGGACTTTTCGGCTGCAATGGCTCTTTTGACCGCCCGGAATGAATTGAGGTTTTTTATTTCAACTGCTCTAGTCGCTAGACCAGGTACAGCTAATGATACATTCACATCAACCCGCATTGAGCCTTCCTCCATGCGGCAGTCTGAAACTGCTAGAAAAAGCAGCAGGCGGCGCAGCTCTTTTAAAAAATCCACAGCCTGGTCAGCACTGGTCAGATCCGGCTCAGTCACAATTTCTAGCAGCGGGACACCGCTGCGGTTAAAATCGATCAGGCCCGACCCGCTGAGGGTGCGGCCACTGTCTTCTTCCAGATGGACCTGCCTGATCCGGCAAAATTGTCCTGGAGCAATCTCTAGTCTGCCGGCCCGGCCCAGTGGCTGGTAATACTGGGTCAGCTGGTAGCCCTTGGGCATATCCGGGGACTGGTAGTGCTTGCGGTCAAAAGAGATCAGGCTGCTGATCCGGCACTCCAGGCCCAGGCAGGCCGCTACTGCCAGATCCAGCACAGCTATATTCAGCTGGGGCAAAAAGCCTGGCTCGCCCAAGCAGACAGGACAGACTTGGCTGTTGGCTGCCTGGCCAAATTCTGTCGGGCAAGTACAAAAAAGCTTGCGGCTGCTGGCAAGTTCGACATGGACTTCAAGGCCAATTTTTAGAAGATACGACACTTGAGCAATAAACTCCCTTTATGGATTGTCAGTCTGGCCGGTCAACCAGAGCCAGCTGCGTGAGATCAGCTCAGGCAGTATAAAACCATCGTGGCCCTGCCGGCGGTAGTCCCGCTGCAGATGAAGGAGCGGTGCCAGCCAGGGGTTTAGCAAGACCAGCCTGGCCAGATCATTTCCTTTAGCCTTGATCTGCAGCATAGCTGTAATCACAAAAAGCGGCCAAGCCTGGGGCAGGACCAGACACAGCCGCAGGGCCAGCTTGGGAAAACGCCGGCCCTTGTCTTCCGGCCGCAAAGGCCCGGTCTGGACAAAAGTCACTCTGGATAAATCCTGTTGCAGGAAATCCAGCCAGCCCAGCCTTTGCTGATAAAAGTCAAATAGCAAAAGCAGATGGGCAGCATCGGCTGCATAAAGACGGCCTAGGGGCTGACCTTCATGCAAAACTGTGATCTGGCCCGCACTGGAGGAATAGACAAGAGACAGGGCCTGGCCGACTTTTGCTCTGGCGGCCTGGTCCCGGTAAAACTTGCTGCAAGTGTGGGCCAGTTGCAGATCCAGCTGATAAGTGACAGTTTGGCCGGTCAGATTAAAGCAGCTGCTAAAATCCTGACCGGCCTTTTCGCTTAGCTTATCCAAGTCAACTGGTTGCTGGTCAGACCTACGCCATTATCTGGCGGATCGCCTGGACCGCGGCTGTAAAAGCGCTTAAAGAATCAGGATAAATATGGTCAGCATCACTTTCTGGTGTGGCCACACCTGTTTCTTTTTCCAGCTGGTCACGGCCGGTAAACAAAGTCAGGTGGGGTTCAACAGACAAGAAATGATCGCCTGGCTTTTGGGCCATCAGCGCTAGTATTTCCTTGATTTTGCCATCGCCTGCGCCAGCCGGCACGATACGGCGGTCGGCCAGGCGGACATCTTTGATGTGGAGGTAGTCTATCCAGTCAGCCAGCTGCTGCATGGCAGACAATGGATCAGAATCAACAAGCAGGTAGTTGGCCGGGTCGAGGATACCCCGCAGCCGGCTGCCCAGCGCCTGATGCAGGTCAAAGCAATGGGCCTGGGTGTCGCCGTAGATATCACGCTCATTCTCGTGCAGGAGTGTCACGCCTGAGCTGTCCGCCAGATCAAGCAGCTGGCCCATCCGCTCAATCACTTCCTGGCGGCAGGCAGCATGGTCCTGGCCCTCCGGTAGATAGAAGCTGAAGATGCGTAATTTATCAGTGGCAAAGATCTGGGCCAGCTGCGCCAGATGGCGCAGCATCTCCAAAACAGGCGCAAAAGGATCGGCCAGATTAGTTTTGCCCAGGGGTGAACCTAAGGCAGATACGGCAATACCAGCTGCTTGCAGCTGGCTGGCGGCGGTTTTAGCCTTGGCCAGGTCCAGTGACCCTATATTGATCCCATCGACATGACGCAGTTCAACATACTTCATCTGGTTGGCCGCCAGGGCCTTAATCTGTCCGGTCAAATCAACAGCTGCTTCATCAGCAAAACCACTTAAAAGAAAATTAGCCATAATACCCTCCCATTAAAAACTCTAGCCAAAGCATAATAGCTCTGGTCAAGTATTTTTTTCTTTAATCTGGACAAGCGTGTGCAAGGGATAACCTTGCAGTTTAGCCCTGCCACCTAGCCCGAGCAGTTCAACAAAAAAGACTACAGCGACCACGGTGCCGCCTAAGGCTTCCACCATCTGGCAATTAGCCAGGGCGGTGCCACCAGTGGCCAGCAGATCATCTACAACCAGGATGCGCATACCGGGCTGGATCGCATCAATATGCAGTTCCAGGGTGTCGGTGCCATATTCCAGCGCATAATCAGCTGCGATCGTGGCTGAAGGGAGCTTACCTTTTTTGCGCACAGGGGCAAAGCCCTTGCCTGTGGCATAAGCCAGGGCGGCTCCTAGAATGAAACCACGCGATTCAGCTCCGACAATCAGATCATAATCCATCTCCTGGACAATGGCCGCCATCTGGTCAATGGTCTGCCGGAAAGCCTCTGCATTTTTTAATACTGTCGTGATATCAATAAAATCAATGCCCTTACGGGGAAAATCGGGTACATGTCTCAGTTCCTGAGCCAGGTCCATGCCTATCGCCTCCTGCTAAAATCGTTCTGCTTAGCTTGCATCCCGATCCATTATACCCAATTTTAGTAAAAGCGCCTATTCTTTTTGTTCAGGTCAGGCTCCGGGCCACCTCCCGGCTGTAAGATGTGAAAACCTCTTCCATCAATTGATGGCCCTTTTCATTAGGATGGATACCATCCCGGCAAATCAGGTCCTCTTTTTGCATCTTGGCTAAAAAAGCCTCCCGCACTGGTACATAAAGGGTTTTAAGTCTGGCTGCCAGGCGGGTGACTTCCAGGGAATACCACTCATGGTAACGGTAAATCTGCTGGTCTTCGCCAAGAAACTGCAATAGGCTGGCCCTGTCATTACCCTGCTCCACTATCCTGTCTAGATAACGCCGGCCGCAAATAGGCGGCAAAGACATCAACACAGGTTCAATCTCATGCTCTTGCAAGAGCCGGACCATCTCTTCCAGTGTCCTGACAAACAAAGGCAAAGGAGTGTTGGGTTGATGGTCTGCTAAAGGATCTGCCGCGACACTTTTCCAGTCAAAATCGCAATCGTTGCCGCCATACTCCAAAAGCACAAAATCGCAGTCCAGGCCCTTGTCTAGTGACTTTTGCAAATGAGCATAACCCTTGCTGATTGTACTGCCAAATCTGGCCCGATTGATGATCTGGACATTAAGCGCCTGCTCCACCAAATTGACACAGCTTTTTTTGAGCAGTTTGTAGGTGCCCAGCACCTCATCCAGGATCACACCTTTTAAGACTGAGTCGCCCCAGACGCCAAGTTTATGTTTTATCTGCATTGCTGCCTCCTCATTATCATTATTTGCTAACGTAATAACGATTATTATATCTGATCATTATATGTATAGCAAGACTGTTTTTTATCTATTTTTCCCCGCCTGCCAGAGCATTTTTTTCCTGTCTACTTGCATCATATGGCAATTAGCTGCATACTGTTCATATGAACAATAAAGTTAAAAACAGCGTGACTTATGCCAGCTCTTATCAGGTTATCTGGTGTTCCAAATATAGAAGACCAGTCCTGAACGAAGAGATCGCCAGGCGGCTTGAGTTTATTGTCAAGCAAGTCTGTCTTGAGCGTCAAGCCGAACTGCGCGGGCTCCAGATTGAGCCTGATCATCTTGTGCTGGAGTTGGATATTGACCCGCAATTTGGTATCCACAGACTAGTCAAGCAGATTAAGGCCAGCTCTTCAAAGCAGCTCAGGGCAGAATATAAGGAACTGCGAACCAGAATACCAACCCTTTGGACCAACAATTATTTTGTTGCCACCAAAGGCGGCTCGGCTGTGACCCTGATCAATAACTTCCTGGCTCAGCAAAAACATGTGTAAGAGTTAACTTTTGTGCTTTAATGATGCTCAAGGTCCCCCCGCTCCTGGCGGGGGGATTATTCCAAAAAGTGGGGGCTTGTTCATGAAAAAGATTATTGTTTTTGGTCTGACCTTGCTGTTGATGTTCAGCGTGTTAGCCTGTTCCAGCGCTAGATCAGGCAATTTGAACGCACCTGGAGCAGCTGGCGATTATTATCTTACCGGTCTGGAAAAGGCGGAAACACAATCCGGTGCCGGCAGCAGCAAAGATGAGTCAGCAGAGCAGGAAGTGGAGCTGGAGCGAAAAATCGTGCGCAATGCCAACCTTGACCTGGAGGTGGCTGATGTCATCAGTGCTTATGACAGTCTGCTGGACTGGGTCACAGCCCGTGGTGGCTATGAGATAGAGCGCAACCAGCAAAAATCCAATGATGTAGTCTATATCAATGCTAAGATCAAGATCAAGCCCGATCTGCTTGATGAACTGCTCGAATATGCCAAAAGCCTGGGCGAGGCCATCAATGCCCAGATCAGTACAGAAGATATCACAGAGTCATATTACGACACTAAAACCCGCCTGGCATCCATGGAGCTTGCCTTAGAGCGCTATTATGATTTTTTGAAAAAAGCAGAAACAATTGAAGACAGCCTGGCTGTGCAAAGAGAGATCAACCAGCAGACAACTGATATAGAATCTCTCAAGGGCAAATTGAAGGTCTGGGACAGCCTTTTGGCAGAATCCGTCCTGACTATCCGTCTACGCCAGACAGACGATCCGATCAAGCTGAAAAAAGATATTGATTGGACTGCCCTCAGTTTTTCTGATATGGGCTACCTGATGAAAAACGGCCTGATCAGCCTGACCAACATACTGGTCGGTGTTTTCCAGTGGCTGGCCATAGTCCTGGTCGCAGCCTCCCCGGTCTGGCTGGTCCTGATCCTTGTCTTCATTCTGATCCGCCGCAAGCGCAAAAAGAAAAAACAGCTCAAAGAAAATAAACTCAGTTCACCTGATCAAAACAGTAAGGAGCTTTAATAATGGCAAAATCATTCGAAATCATTGTTGCAGGTCACCTCTGCCTGGACCTCAGCCCGGCCTTCGGCGCCGGCAGCAGAACCCTGCAGGACATCTTCGTCCCGGGCAAACTGGTCAATGTCGGCCAGGCCGCCATGTCAACCGGCGGGGCTGTTTCCAACACAGGTCTTACCTTGCGCATGCTGGGCATCAGCTGCGGTCTGATGGGCAAGATCGGCCAGGACCTGTTCGGCAGCATAGTGGAACAGATCCTGCAAAGATACGAGGCGGCTGACAGCCTGATTGTTGATCCGGCATCAGATACCTCCTATTCCATTGTGCTGGCCCCACCCGGCATCGACCGCATGTTTTTGCACCATCCCGGTGCTAATGACACTTTTGCTGCAGCTGACCTCAACCTGGACCTTTTAGGTCAGGCCAAACTTTGCCATTTTGGCTACCCGCCCCTGATGGAACGGCTCTACAGCAATGATGGCGCGGAATTGGTACTGCTCTTTGAAAAATTGCGTGAACTGGGCCTGGGCACTTCCTTGGACCTGGCCCTACCTGATCCCGCATCAGACGCCGGTCAGGCCAATTGGCAAAAAATCCTGGCAGCAGTGCTGCCCTTGACGGATATTTTCGTGCCCAGCCTGGAAGAACTGCTTTTCATGCTGGATAGACCAGTCTTTGACCAATTGAAAAGCCAGGCCGGCAATGATGATATCCTTGACCATTATGATTACAGCCAGCTGCCCGCCTTGGCTAAGCGTTTGCTTGATTACGGAGTCAAGATCCTGGTCATTAAACTAGGCACCCGGGGTTTTTATGTCAGGACTAAAGCAAAAGCCGACCTGGCCGCTATGGGCAAGGCTGCGCCCTCAGATCTGGACTCCTGGTCTAGTCGCGAAATCTGGTCGCCTATCTTTGATGTGCCCCGGGCCAAAATAGCGTCAACCAGTGGTGCCGGTGATGCTTCAATAGCTGGTTTTTTAGCTGGCCTGCTGGCCGGGGACAGTGCTGACAGCGCCGCCGAACTGGCCTGTGCTGTGGCGGGCTTAAAGATCCAGTCCCCTTCCTCAGTCGGTGAGATTGCACCGCTGGACCAGGTCAAAAAAATCATGGTTGACTGGGCAAAAGAAAAGCTGGATCCACCGGCAGATTACTGGCATTATGCGCCTGAGGCAAGACTCTGGTTCGGCCAAAAGGATCGTCAGGACTGATCTTTTAGGCGAAGAAATGATTTTCAATAACGGCACAAAGCGTGTGGTAGAGTGGCAGATGCAGCTCCTGCACCGCCGGGGTCAAAGTGGCCGGCACGCATAAGCAGATGTCGGCCTTTTCTTTTAAGCGGCCCCCTCTGGCACCGGTCAGGCCGATTGTAAAAAGACCCAGGCCCCGCGCCAGCTGGATGGCCAGATTGACATTTGCTGCATTGCCTGAGGTGGAAATACCCAGTAGGATATCGCCGGGCCGGCCCAGGGCCAGGACCTGCTGGGCAAAGACATATTCGGCACCCAGGTCGTTGACTATGGCTGAACCCAGGGCTGCCTGACTGACTAGAGGCAGGGCAGGCAGGCCGGCTTGCAAAATATCCAGTCGATCAGCTAGATCATACGAAGCAGGGTTAGCTGCCCTGATCTGCTCTTTTAATTTTACCGGCAATGGTCTTTTTAGTAAAAAGCCCTTCTGCAGCTCACCGGCAATATGTTCACAATCAGCTGCACTACCGCCATTGCCGCACAAAAGCAGCTGGCCCTTGTTTTCATACATCCTGATCAGCCTCCGGCAGACTGTTTCCAGCTGAGGCAAAAGTGGTTGCAGCTCAGCATAGCGCCGGCCCAAATCATAGATCAGGTCCCTTGCTTCCTGTTTCATCCTTAAAACCTTCCTCTCCCTGCGGCCAGGGCAATACTGATGGCAGCCAGATCACCTATCTGCTCATCGAGCTGGGCTGGCAGGACCTGACAGGTGGCAAAATTGCGGGCCAGGCTTTCCCGGCGCAAGACTTTTTCTGCTTCCGGCCAGAGCCACTGCCGGCAACGGACAAATATACTACCGATAATTATCACTTGCGGATTAAGCAGATCCAGCAGGATGGCCAGGGCCCGGCCCAGGTAGTGGCCGGATACAGCCAGGATCTGCCGGGCCAGCTCATCGCCGGCTGCGGCCGCCTGGCCCACCAGGCGGGCTGTGATATTAGCACTGCCGCCGGCTTGCTTGACCCAGGCGACTTGTTCACCCAGCTGGGTTTTTTCCAGCACCATCTGGCGGGCCAGCTGGGCAATGCCGCCACCTGAGCAAAAACCCTCCAAAGAACCGGCCTTGCCAAAGCCGACCGGTCCCTGATCACTGATCCTGATGTGGCCAATTTCGCCAGCACCACTGTTTGTGCCGCTGTAGAGGCGGCCGTTTAAGATCAGGCCGGCCCCGAAACCGGTACCAAAGGTGATAAAGACCAGGTTTTCCTGGCCGCGGCCAGCTCCGAAACGCCATTCAGCCAAAGCTCCGGCATCGGCATCATTCATCAGGTAGGCCGGGATGTCCAAGGCCTGGCTGATCTGGCTGGCAATGGGAATATTGTCCCAGCCAGGTAAATTGGGTGGCGAAAGGATCAGGCCTTTTGGGGCATCCAGAGGGCCGCCGCAAGAGATACCGGCAGCAGCCGGTTTGACATTGCCAGCCTGGTCCAGCAGCTGGCCGGCCAGGTCCAGCAGGCGCTGGATGGTTGGTCCGGGCTCTTTTGTCTCAGCAGTCAAAAAGGCCTGGCGGCCTATAATCTGGGGCAGCAGCTGGCCCGGCTCTAGTTTAGCCAGAACCACTGCGCACTTGGTGCCGCCTAGATCAAAGCCCAGCTGATAACTAGTCTTTGTGGATTCTTTTACCTGCATGATTCACCTCACGGGTTTGTCTAGAGTAAAACACCATCCCGGTCCCGGCTCAGCCGCAAGGTGACTGATAAAATGGGTTGGTTGTTTTTAATATATTGGCGGGTCCGTCCGATCACCAGGCCATGCCGGGGGCAACTGAAAATTGCCTTGTAACGCCTGGCTTGCTGCTGCCAGCCAGACTGCCGGGTCAGATCAGCCTGGCAGCCCGGACAGGCAAAGCTGCGCTGGTCCAGCCAGTCAGTCATATTGTTGCCTGCAGGCAGATCGCTAAAGCTCTCCTGGCTGGCCCGGACCAGATTGGGGTCATAGGCAAAACGGGCGACCAGGTCATAGGCTGCCTCAGCAGCGTTAATCTGGAAGATCACCTGCATGATTTGGCTGGTGTACCAGGCATCATTAACAGCTGCGTGGAAGGGCCTTTTTTTGGGCAGATTTAAAAAATCAACTGCATACTCAATGCTGCGCTGCATATCTGCCTGTTCAGCAATGATGTCAAACAAATATTGCACATCCAGGCAGTTGGCTGCCAGCTCTTCGGCCTGGTCATAAAAACGCAGGTTCATCAAGAGCACATCCGCATCGCTTTCGCTCCAGGTGCAATAGATATAATCATCACCACAAAAGTCCTGGAAATCACGGGCAGCGTCAATAAAGTCGTGGCCAAACTTCATGCTCTGCTGGACTCTTTTAGTCACTGCTGCCACCGGCCCGGTCAAGACCGGATAGATCCTTGGCCTGACCCTGGCACTGAAGCTGTCAATTTCGACCAGATCCTGGTCCAGCTTGACAGCGCCTATTTCGATTATTTCAAAAGGTATGGCTGTGCGGGTGGCCTGGTCCACGCGGTTGGCCCGCCCGGCTCCATTCCATTCCAGGTCAAAAACTATGTAATGCATCAGAGCCTGCTTTCTTTTGTCAATAGGGGTATTTCAGTTAGGCAGGCCTCAATTTCCGGCTTGGTCGGCAGAGCAGGTATAGCACCTGTCTTGCTGGTGGCCAAAGATCCCGCTGCATTGGCAAAGGCTAAAAACCGGGCCAGATCTTCTCTTTGCAGCTGGCCTGGCTGAAGCTTGCTGTGCAGGATCTGGTCTAGAAAAGCCGCAGTGAAGGCATCACCGGCACCTGTGGTGTCAATGGTTTGGACTGCATAGGCTGCTGCCCGGGCCGAATTTTGCCGGTTGGCGGCATATGCGCCGTCCGCTCCCAGGGTGATGAGGACAAGCTCCAGTCCGTAACGCTCAAAAAACCAGGCTGCTCCCTGGTCCAGCTCAGTCAGGCCTGTCAAAAAGAAAAGCTCCTCCTCTGAGATCTTGAGGATGTCTACCTGGTCCAGGCCGGCCAGGATAGTACTTTTAGCTGTAGCAGGATCAGGCCAGAGCATAAGGCGTAAATTAGGGTCATAAGAGAGCAGGCAGCCGCTCTTTTTGGCCTGGCTGGCGGCATAAAGGGTAGCACTTCTGGCCGGTTCATCTGTTAAAGAAACTGAGCCAAAATGGAAAATAGCAGATTGGCTGAGCAGCTCCAGTGGTATTTCAGCTTTATTCAGTAAGATATCAGCTCCGGGCTGGCGGTAAAAGGAAAACGATCTGTCGCCCTGGCTATCCAGATGAACAAAGGCCAAAGTGGTCTTGCACTGGTCAGTGCTGGCCAGACCCTGGCAGTCAACCTGGTTATCCAAGAGGACATTTTTTAAAAATTGACCGAAGTGGTCCTGACCCACCTTGCCAATAAAGGCTGTTTTGTGACCCAGGCGGCTCAGGCCGACCAAGACATTGGCTGGTGCGCCACCGGGATTTTGCTCATAGAGCTGCTTTTGGCCAGCTGACAGGCCAGCTGGCGTAAAATCAATCAGCAGCTCCCCTGCCGCTACAACTGAATACATAAAGGCCTCCTGGATTTATCTGTTTTATCCTGTTCATGATAACACAAGCTGGCAGTTCACTCCTGCCCTTTATAAAGCAAAGCATACCAGTCCTGGTCTTTTTCCTGGCGCAGCAGCAAAAGGCCTAGGTCTTGAGCCGCCTTTTTCACAGCAGGCAGTTTATCCTCTATGATGCCGGACAAGAGTAAAAGGCCCTGCCTGGCCAAGAGGGCCGGGGTCTGGGGTAAAAGATCAATGATGACATCAGCTATGATATTAGCCACGATAAGATCGTATTCAGCCAGGACGGCAGAGTCCAGCTCCCCCTGGTGCAGCCTAACATCCACTTCATTTTGCCTGATATTTTGCCTAGCTGCGCTGATGGCCAGGTCATCTATATCCAG